>NZ_CP030353.1:540000-896250 GCF_000876675.2 Novosphingobium sp. P6W | reverse complement strand
GGGACCGTATTTCCGACCGATGAAGCCCGCATGCTGGCTCGTTCGGGAATTATCGATCTCTCCATTGGTGATGTGGCTACCGGGTGGGACACCGAGAAACGCCAGATCCTGAACGAGGCCTCGACTAACCAGTTCGACCCGAGTTGTAGCGTGTGCGCGTATCAGCCCTACTGCGGCCGCGATCTTGTAGATGATCTTGCGCGCTACGGAAGGGTGGATCGCGAACGTACGGATACCGAATTCTGCCGCCGGCACATGCACATTTACGACTTCATATTTGAACTTGCGTACTCGGATGATCCGGCCGTGCATTTGTCCTTAGCAAAATGGTTGCGCCTGCCCGCCGTCCCCAATGAGTTGGGGCCGCGGCTGTCATGATCCCGCTCACTCTCCAGATCGCGGCCGAAGCCGACAAGGCGTTCGTTACCCGCTTACGCACGGATTCTGGCCAGCTTCAGGACGAAATGGATTCTCTCCTGCTGGCCGATGATGAAGGTGGAACAGTCTTCGCCGGCCATCGGGGGCTCATCTCCATCGACGGTTTCAACGGTGAGGAGCTTGCAGGCGACGTCCTGCTCGTGGAACCGGAGATGGGCCGCGCAGAGCGACTTCTTCGCAGCCAGTCAGCGCACAATACCCTCCTCGTCACCGAACGTTGTGACCAGTTGTGTGTGATGTGCTCGCAGCCCCCGAAGAAGACCCACGTCGATCGCTTCGACCATTTCAAAGACGCCTGTCTGCTGGCTGAGGCCGATAGCGTAATCGGAATTTCCGGCGGCGAACCGACGCTATACAAGGCCGAGCTACTTGATCTCGTTGAGACAGTGCTTACCCGGCGTCCTGACCTCACCTTTCACATATTAACCAACGCACAGCATTTTGGTCACGAAGACATCGCAAAACTTCGCGCCCCGCTCTACGACCGCGTGGCGTGGGGCATTCCCTTATATTCGAGCGTTCCAGCCGTGCATGATTTCATCGTTGGCAAACAGGGTGCCTTCCAACGGCTGCACGCCAGCCTGGGCGCTCTTCTGCAGGCGGGCGCGAGGATCGAGCTGCGCACCGTTCTCATGTCGAGTAACCTCGCCGATCTGCCTGCGCTATCGCAATACGTCGCAGCACGGCTTCGCTTCATTGAGACGTGGTCAGTCATGCAGCTCGAGAACATCGGTTTTGCCAAGAACCGTTGGTCGGAGCTCTTCGTGGACCATTCGAGGCAGTTTGATCCGATCGGCAAGGCTGTCGACCACGCTCTGCTTCATGGGATCGACATTCGATTGTTCAACTTTCCCCGGTGTTCCGTGCCCGCGAGCTATCGTGCGCTTGCACCAGCATCGATCTCCGATTGGAAGCGCAAATACCAACCCGCTTGCGCTCCGTGCAGCGAGCGGGACCTGTGCTCCGGCTTCTTTGAATGGCATCCTGACGATGAAGCTGGCACGAAAGTCACGCCGCTATGATCCCCAAGAAATTTCTGATCCCCAGCCTTATCGCGGCCGGACTGTTCCGGCCTGACACTCTTCAGGTCGCGCTAGCGCATGCCGCCTCCACTCCCGTGGACGATCCGAACGATGCAAAACTGCTTCAACGGTTCACCCAGGATCATCCGATGCATTTTGCAGACCACCGGAGCCACAGCAGTCACAGGAGCCATAGCAGCCATCGTTCTGGCAGCGGCGGCCATTACAGCCATACCAGTCATCGATCGAGCACAGGAGGATATAGCTCACCCAATTATTCTCCGCCCGCAGCCAGTCCCGTCTATTCGGCTCCGGACAGTAGCACGGCGGTGGACACCTCTGCGGCCAGCCCAGATCAGAATTCGACCTTGCGTCCGCGATCGCTTGCCGATCTGCCCAGCACGGCGGGTCCCGACAGGGCATCTCCTCCCCAGTCGGGACCGTCGGCGACAATGGAGGGACGGACGGAACGTTTCAAGGCCGTGGTCCGTCGCGTCCAAATCGGCCTTCTTGGTCACGGTGACTACGCGGGTACTATCGATGGTCATGTCGGGCCTGCAATGCGCAAAGCCCTGCGAAAATTCCAATCGACCCACAAGCTCACTGTTACCGGGACGATCACGCCGCAAACATTAGATGCTTTGAAGATTGCTAGCAGTTAACCCGCAAGGCCAACACTGCTACACGGTCAAAAAGCGGACGGTCAGCAAGTAGCAAGGGGCGATTTGGCGTTGAGAGGCCGGAATGGGTCGCGAGCCGCCGAAACCCATCGTTCGCGCCTCAAAATTGCCTCCCGGCAACGCACGTTCGCTCATTCAACGCGTTGTCCCTCGGCCTCTATTTTGGCGCTGTTGAGTACTCGGCGAACGTTTAAGTGGAACGCGATGCGGGCGATCGGCTCCCAATAGGCGATCGGATCGATGCGCAGCACGGTCTGCGCTTTCAGCGTGAGCCTCGTGCCGCCATTGCGTAGGGGCAAAAGCACGTATCTCGTGTCACCGGTGACGACATACCCGGTCAGGTGCGGGGTGTTGAGGTGGCGATAGGGGCTCATCTCTTTCATCGCCGGGGGCTGCGAAAGGACGGTGAACGCCAGCACGCGGCCGGGTTTCCATTCGGTCACGCGCTCCACCGCGGTCCCGGTCGAAAAAACGCCGCGGCGCGTAGCGCCGACGCCTTCGCCCTCGAGACTGCTGCGGACCGGGTAGGCCAGCCCCGCAAGTGCAGGGAGGCCGGGTGACAGGCCGATGGGTGCCTCACTGGTGATCGCCTGCCACACCGCCTCCGGCGCAGCGGCGATGTCGATGCTCTCGACCGTGTCGATGGGGGGCGCGGGCGGCATGCTAGCTTCGAGCGCGAACAAGGCCGGAAGTATGGCGACGGACATCAGCGGTCTGTTGCTATGATGCCCGAACAGGGCGATGGCCCGGCCGAAGGCGCCTCCGAGCGCGGCGGCGGCAAGACCGAGCGGCGCGACCAAGGCGATGCACATGAAACCCTCCAGCGCGAACATGAGCAAGGCGAGCCCGCCCAAGGCCCCGGCTGCGAGAACATGCGCCATGGTCCGCGCCCCGGTCTGCGGGGTCCGCCGGTTCACGATATAGCCGGTCGTCATTCCGACCACGAAGGGCGTCGCAACAAAAAGGCCCCAGCCATAAGCGCCAAGCGTCAAGGCCGAGATCAGCACGGCGGTGACGATGATCGCTATGCCCGCTAGCACGCCCTGCAGAACATCGGCCAGATCCACCGCGCCGCCTCGCCCCCCCTCCGGCTCACTGTGCCGGCGCGGCATTGCGCCTAGCAACATGACGACGACGATCTGGAGCACCGGAAAGACGGCAAACAAGCTCAGCTTATGGCCGCGCCCGGACCAGTTCGCGCGGCGAAATGAAAGAGCCGCCAAGCCCCAGGCGGTCACGAACGCCAGCGCGAATACCGTCGCGGCCTGCGTGGCCGTCACTCCCGGCATTCGTGCAAGATGGCGTAGCGGCAGGAGCCAGAACCACGCATCGACCTGTAGTGCCACGCCTCGCCAGCGATAGCAGAGCGCCACCACGAGGTTCTGCGACAGCAAAAGCACCGGCGCGGCCAAAGCATAGACCAGCGGTGAAACACACCCCTCGAAGGAAAAGAGCTTGCGCATAGCTCAGGCCCTCGCCGCTTGGGAGAAGCGGCCGTAAGTCCGGTCATGCGCCGCTGCTGGCCGCAGTTCCTTGCGCGGCGCCATGGTTTCGGGCGTGACCACGTCCCACGCTAGCCCGAGCTTCTCCAGCATCGCGATCACTCGATAGCCCCAGTCGCTTTGCCCCGGATAGAGCCCGATCCGCGCCGAGGCCGGGAAGGCATGGTGATTGTTGTGCCAAGCCTCGCCCATGGTCGGGATCGCAGCCCAGGGAACGTCGTGGGCCTGTACGCCGGCGGTTTCCACGAGCCACGACTGAGGCCCGCGCCGATGCGCGAGGTGGCCGACGAACCAGTGGCCGGTGACGCACACGCTCACCCGGACGCACACGCCCCATATCACCCAAGGCAAACCTCCGGCGAGATACAGGGCTATGCCGACCGGAACCTGCTGCACCATCCAAGTATGCTCCAGGAAGCGGTAGAAGCGATCCTTTCCTGCCCGCCCAAGATCGAACGCCGGAGGATCCGCCAGTTCGAGACGGCAATGAAGTTGCCACCAAGCGTCGATCAGCATCGGACGCCGGTGCGCAAGATAGTCGTGACATTCCCTCTGCCGCTGCGCCCAGTCCCTCAGGTCATGCGTGCGGATCATCCAGAACGGCCCACTCATGCCGACCAGCGTGCCGATCCACACCAAAGCCCGCTCCAGCCAGAGCGGGCACGCGAAACTGCGATGGATCATAAGGCGATGGAAGCCGATGCTGTGCCCCAGCAGCAGCGATGCGCCCGTCAGCACAAGGAACACGCCTAGGGCCGACCAACTGATGAAGACAGGGGCCAGCACGAGCGAGATCACCATCATGCTCCCGTGCCAGGTCGAATGGACTGGATCCCATCGAACCTTGCCCTCGACCGGACTGCAGCCGGCGATTTCGATCAGGCTGTTCACCGTCGTTTCGGGCGGCGCGGATGGGGCATGGTTAGGGAACACGTCGGGCATCACGACCTCCGAGGTAATTAGTTCATTGCTTAATTACCAGAAGGCCCTTGTCAAGTGATTAGCTCATTCCTTAAATAAGCCTCATGCAGAAAGTGTTCGAAGCCCTGGCCTCCACCCCGCGTCGCAAGATCCTTGCGTACCTGAGCCATGCCGAACTCAGCGCTGGCGATATCGCCTCGCGCTTCGAGATGTCGAAGCCTGCGGTATCCCAGCATCTGGCCGTGCTAGAGAATGCCGGGCTGGTCAGCAGCGAGAAGCGGGGCCAGTTTGTGTTCTACAAGCTTGTCCCGGACAACCTGCTCAACACGCTCCACACATATGCGCAGGAAGTGTGTCCGGTTTCTCGTCCGCTGAAGGCCGAGAGTGCCAAAATCGCTGCAAAAAAGGCGATCGGACGTGACGATGTAGGAAAGCGCGACGGACAGGAATCCGATGCGAATTGACTTCTGCCTGCCTAAGCGCAAGTCGCGGACTCGAATCCGCGCGCTGGTCCACGCCGGTAATCATCCAGCGGCAGCTTACGCGAGATTTGACGTTCCCGGCATGGGGCACGAATGACCATACTTTGTTGATAGCTGCTGAAATAGCGGACCGTCTGCACCAGAGGAGCTAAAACCGGCGGCCGAGCGACCGGAATGGGTGTGCGCCGTGCAAAGGCGGCACTTTCTAGGCCGTATGTTCGTGCGGTGAAGTTGGCCCGCCCTCGGAGTAAGCAGGAAACGGGGGTTACGCCGGACGGACCGGCGCCTATCCCCAAGCTTAAGCGAGGGCGAACCATGGACGAGTATAGCGAACTTTTCATCGGACTCGATACATCGAAAGCGAAGATCTCGGTTGCAGTCGCGGAAAAGGAACGGAACGGCGAAGTCCGCTTTTTCGGCGACATCTCCGCCGAGCCGACATCGGTCGCATCGATGGTGGGCAAGTTGGCGAAGCGTGGGGCGAAGCTTCACTTCTGCTATGAGGCTGGCCCGACGGGGTACGATCTGTATCGCCAGATCATCGCGCTGGGGCATGAGTGCCAGGTCGTGGCGCCCTCTCTAATTCCCAAACGCCCCGGTGATCGGGTGAAGACCAATAGGCGCGATGCCGTCAGCCTGGCACGGCTTCATCGCGCCGGCGAGTTGACTGCCGTCTGGGTTCCGGACGAAGCACATGAGGCTGTACGCGACCTTGTCCGCGCTCGTGAGTGCGCCCATGACGCGCTGAAGAAGGCTCGCCAGCAGTTGCAGTCCTTCCTCTTGCGCCATGGCCGGATTTTCCCGGGACGCACATCGTGGACACGGGCGCATTTTCGTTGGCTGGCAGCGCAGAGCTTCACCCATCCCGCCCATCACATCGTGCTCGTCGAATATATCCAGGCTATCGAGGATGCGGGTGTCCGAGAAGATAGGCTGACCAAGCAGGTCGCTGAGATAGCCGCGTCCTGGTCCATGGCACCTGTGGTTGAAGCCTACCAGGCGATGCGCGGTATCGCGTTCATCAACGCCGTCACCTTTGTCGTGGAAATCGGCGATATACGACGCTTCGAAACAGCGCCGCAGTTGATGGCGTATCTCGGGCTTGTACCATCCGAGAGTTCAACGGGCGAGCGGGTGAAGCGCGGGGGCATCACCAAGGCCGGCAACAAGCGGGCTCGCCGCGTGCTGATCGAAGGCGCATGGACCTACCGCTTTCCCGCCCGGGTGAGCCAGACGATCCAGGCACGGTTGGAAGGGCTACCACGCTCCGTTCGCGAGATCGCATGGAAAGGGCAAATCAGGCTCTGCGCACGTTATCGAAAGCTGATCCAGGCCGGGAAGCTTAAGACCGTCGCGGTCACAGCAATCGCGCGGGAGATGGCCGCCTTCCTCTGGGCAATCGGGCAAGAGGTGGCTCCCACCGCTGAGGCATGAAGGCTCATCATCGGTAAACGGTCACGAGAAAGGAGCAAGAACCAGCGTCATCATCTGCTTGATGTGCAAAGTTGGGAGCAGGGCCCCGGTGGGGAATCCTCGTACCCACTATGTGGCGGACTAAAAGTCTATGCCCGATTCTAGACAGAGGCAGCCCCAGACGAACATACGGATATGCGGTAGCCAACCCGCGCATAAGAGTATGCCAACCGTCGTCGAAAGCCCTGCTCCCTACTCTGCACATGAGCTTCACAAATTGGATTTCGTCATCTCGGGCGGAAAGGACATCATCATGCCGAAGGCTCTTGAAAACGAACATAAGAGTGGGTGAGAGGCCCACCCGGCGATGCTCCAGCCGGAAGCAACCGGGGCAGGCGTGGAGGTGACGAAATGTCTGAAGCCCCCGGATAACGGTCACGTAGGTGACCGTGCGAGCGTACAGGCCGTAACGTGAGTGAACGCTGAGCAATCCTCGAAAAGGACGATGTGCAGGCCGACCCGTTAACCCTTACGGGGAAGGTTGATATGGACGGGCGAGTTTGAGCGACGTTGAACCCGTCTGCTGCACCGGGGTAGTGGCGACAGCATGTACGCAAGGAAAGTGCTCGCAACACGGGAAGCCCCATCGCGTGCCGGGTGATCGGCAACTGGACGCCCGCGAGGGAGGGAAGGGCGCAATGGGGTGGCGGAGAGGCCCGTAGTACCGAGGAAGCCGGGTAATGTCGGTGGAGGGAAGGAGCCTCAGTTCAAGATGAACGCAGCAAGTGGTGAGGGGCAGGAGATTGGGTAACCTATCAACTCCGATAAGCGTCCAGAAACTGCAGAAGGCGTTGCACGCGAAAGCGAAGGCAGAAGTCGGCTATCGGTTCTACGCGCTGTACGACAAGATTAGCCACAATGACATTCTGGCTCATGCCTATGCCCAGTGTCGTTCCAACAGGGGCGCGCCGGGTGTGGATGGTCAGGACTTTGCGGGTATCGAGGACTACGGCGTCGAGCAATGGCTGGCGGAACTGGCGCTTGCGCTCAAAGAGGAGACGTACCGACCGGAACCGATCAGACGGGTCTACATACCAAAAGCCAACGGCAAACTCAGGCCGCTGGGCATTTCCACCGTGCGGGATCGGGTCTGCATGACGGCAGCGATGCTGGTGCTTGAACCGATCTTTGAAGCCGACCTCCCACCCGAGATCTACGCCTACCGAGCCGGGCGCAACGCCCAGCAGGCCGTGGTCGAGGTGGAGGAGCAACTGTTCTATGGCCGACCGGATGTCGTGGACGCCGACCTTGCCGACTACTTCGGCAGCATCCCCCACCTTGAGCTGATGAAATCGGTATCGCGCCGGATCGTTGATCCGCGCGTTCTGCATCTGATCAAATCCTGGCTGGAATGCGCTGTCGAAGAAACGGATGACAAGGGCAGGAAGACACGAACGACGCAGGCCCGCGATCAGCGGCGCGGCATCCCGCAAGGATCACCCATCTCACCACTGCTGGCAAATCTCTACATGCGCCGGTTCGTTTTGGGGTGGCGGAAGCTCGGTCTTGGGCAACGTCTAGGCGCGCGGCTCGTCACCTATGCTGATGATCTCGTGATCCTGTGTGCGAAGGGCAATGCGGAAGCTGCGCTAGATCACATGCGCAGGATCATGGAAAAGCTGAAGCTGACAGTGAATGAGGAAAAGACACGTATCTGTAAGGTGCCGGACGAGACGTTCGACTTTCTGGGATACACGTTTGGTCGGATGTACTCCGCGAAAACCGGCAAAGCCTACATGGGCCACCGGCCATCAAAGAAAAGCATCCAGCGCGTGATCGCTACGATCCACGAGCTGACAGACCGAGCGCGTACATGGCAGGATACCACATACCTTGTGGCCAAGATGAACCGGGTGCTGCGCGGATGGGCCAACTACTTCTCGGTTGGAACCACGAGCAGGGCATATCGGGCTATCGACAGTTACACAGTGGTGCGGTTGCGCCGGTGGCTGCGGGCCAAGCACAAGACCAGACGAAAGCGCGAGGGAGCCTATCACGACCCTGAGCTGTACGAGCGCTTCGGCCTCGTACGTCTGGCGAACTTGGCCGCAGCCCGCCGTGGGTGAAGGCGTGATATCTTGTCCGAGAGCCGGATGCGGGAGATCTGCACGTCCGGTTCGATGAGCAGGGAGTGGAAACGGATCGTCTGGCAAGCCCCACAGGCGCGCCGCACAACACCGCGCCACTTCCTGACTCTACCGGAGATTGCCGAACAGGGCAGGGGGGCACCCGGCAGGTCGCGACCAAAATACGGCGTTCCGAGGTGGCTTCGGGAATGGCTGCAGCTTCCAAAACCGGTCGTTCGCAAGTTTGACAGCCGCCGAATAGCCACGCGCCCATCCGAGCTGTGCGACCGTAAAACTTCGACGCTTAGAGCAGGTCCGAGGTCGGCAGGGCAGATTTTAGCTAGACACCAGAGGTTCGGAAATACCGCATGCACCGGCAGGAATTGCTTGAGCAGACATTGGAAAAATAGTGAGAGCGCGCAAACCCAACCAAAGGTTATTGACAGAACAGTCCATAATGCCTAGATAGCGTACATGGCCAGACCGCGGGAATTCGACAGAGAGAGCGCCTTGGAAAAGGCCACGAATGTCTTTTGGTCGAAGGGCTTTGCTGCGACATCCACGGACGATCTCCTTCAGGCAATGGGGATCGGTCGGCAGAGCCTCTACAATGCGTTCGGCGACAAGCGGCAACTCTATCTTGAGGCGTTGCGGACCTACCAACGCAACACGACGAGCGATCATGTCCGGCGATTGAATGGACCCGCGTCCGTCGTCGCTGGCATCACCGACCTCCTGGTCGGACTTGTATCGGATGACAATGCGCACCGCGCCCTTGGGTGCATGGGAGTCGGTTCGGTGGGCGAGTTCGGAGTGAATGACGCGGAGGTGGTTGCGCTGCGTGAGAAGATTTCCCCGATGCTGCACGGCCGTCTGGTCGCGCGGATAGCGGAGGGCCAAGACAATGGTGAGATCGAGGCTACGCTCGATCCGCAGGATGCGGCGATCTACGTGCAGACGATGATGACCGGTCTCCAAACGGCCGCGCGTGCCGGGAGTGGAGCGGACGAACTTCACCGAATGGCGCGGTTCGCAGTGGATTTGCTCAAGACGAAATAACGTTTGCTCTCGGGCGTGAGATCTCCCGGCGGTGCTGGGAAGTGCCGCTTTGCGGCTAGTTATGGACTGATTAGTCAATAAAGGAAATTGTGATGAACACTGGTTCTAAGAAGGTTGCCCTCGTGTTTGGCGGTTCGCGCGGCATTGGCGCGGCTGCGGTCGCTCGCTTCGCCAAGGATGATTATCGCGTGGCGTTCACCTACGCGTCGCGTGAAGACAAAGCGAACGAGGTCGTCAGCACGGTGGAGGCAGCCGGCGGCGAAGCCTTCGCGATCAAGGCGGACAGCGCAGACGCCCGCCAGATCGAAAGCGCCGTCGCGCAGGCCGTGCAGAAGTTCGGCAAGATCGATGCACTCGTCGTGAACGCTGGCATCTTCACAATGGGAACGGTCGATGCCGTGCCTGTCGAGCAGCTCGATCAGATGCTCGACATCAACGTTCGCGGTGTCTTCCTGGCGATCCAGGCCGCTGCAACACAGATCAACGACGGCGGGCGTGTCATTACCGTCGGCAGCAATGTCGCGATCCGCACGGGCATGGCAGGGGCGAGCGTGTACCAGTTCACCAAGGCGGCCGTTGCGGCAATGGTGAAGGGTGTCGCACTTGACCTCGCGCCGCGTTCGATCACCGTGAACAATGTCCAGCCGGGACCGACCGATACCGACATCAACGCCGGTGCAATCGACTTCCTGGCCGACAAGAGCCCGCTGAAGCGTGTCGCAAAGCCGTCCGAGATCGCTGGCCTGATCGCCTACATCGCCAGCGAGGAGGCGGGCTACATGACCGGCGCTAGCATCACGATCGACGGTGGCTTCACCCTTTGACCCGAAACGGGATAGCTCCCGCCACATCGGTGGGAGCTGTTCCGGGGTTCCGACATCTCCATGTCGGAAAGCGGTGAGATGAGGCGCTCGCAATCCCCCCGAGCGCCTCGTCACAAGCCATCAGGCACCGCACCTCGGACCGCACCGTGGAGGTCACATGCCCCCAACCTTCGCAGTACGGAGCCGGATCGACACGAGAGCGTGCTGTTTTACGCATTTGTTAACTCTCTCGGATCTATCCTTCGGTCCACATCGGGAAGACGGACATGGTTGCATCGGTAACGGGCGCGCTTGGCGCAGCAGGCTATTCCTAGGCGCCGCAGGGAAACGATCGCGACGGGGATGGCAACATCACGCGCGAGGAGTTCAAGAGCCGGTGAGGGAGGGCTATGGCGGTCTCGTCCCGGCCGATCTGCGCGCCAGAGAATCTATGGACGACGCCTTCGACGCCTATGACCACAACTAGGACGGCAAGATCGACGCCAAGGAATTGGCTTCTACGGCGATGCCGAAGCGCTACCCGGCCTACAGTTTCACCAACAACTGGTCCGACAGCATGACGACGCAGCAGGCTCTGGCCTATTTCAACGTCGTGAACGCGGACAATGCCAGGCTTGTCGAACAGTGGGGCATCAAGCTCTGATCCACCTGCGGCGAGCCATTAGGCGATCGCAGCCGGCACGACATCGATAATCCTCGTTTTGGCATCGGCGTTCGCCTGCCGGCCGTGACACATCGCACCGCCATGAACGGGCAAAAGGAGCTCGGCTGGGCCGGATACGACCGCAATCGTGCCCGGCCGGCCTGGCTGGTAGGCGAACCCGGCGCCCAAGCGCCTCACGAGGTCCGTCACGATACGCGTGCCCAAGCCGTGACGTGCCGATGTGGGATCGAAGCCATGGCCGTCGTCCGCGACGATAAGAACGAAGCGGCCATTATTGACGGAAAACCCAACGCGCACGTCACCGGTATCTCTTCCAGCATAGGCGTATTTGAAGCTGTTGGTGACTAGCTCGTTGATCACCATGCCCAGGCGAACAGCCGTCTCGGCCGAGACAGTCTCGCCGCCGTGGTGGACGATAACGCGGCCGGTGTCGGGTCCGACCCACAGCAGTCCGAGATTGCCGACAAGCTCTTCCAGATAGTCGCCAAACGAAATCAGCGAGGTTTCGTCGGACCGGCAGAGCATTTGGTGGAGGGCGGCGATTGCTGCGATGCGCGCGGAGAGCCGCTCCCTCCAGGCGGCAAGCTCGTCGCAGCTCTGCCCGACCGGCGCCATTGACGCAGCCATCACAACCTGGAGCGAATTGGCGATGCGATGGTTCGCCTCCCGCAGCATGATGTCGCTGGTGCGGACGCGGTCCTGATCGTTGAGACATTTGGGTTTGGCGCAGCCCGGTTCGAACATGGTCGCTGACTCCTCATCGAAAGTTGATGAGGTCAGACTCTCCTATCCTTTCAGGTGCGGCCAGCGAGGTGGTGATAGGCCGTATGAGAATTGGCGTTCGAGGTGTTAGGCGGCGGTGTGCTGCCGTTTGGTCAGCCCACTGCCGCCGATTGCTGGGGCAACGAACCGACAAGCTCGCGCGCACGCTGAACTTCGGCAGTTTCGTTACCGTCTGCCCCTTTCGCCAAGAGGCCGGCAAGCAGGGTGGCTGCTCCCGCTGGTTTTCCGACCGTGCGCTCCAGTATCGCCATGTCGACAGCTGATCGTATTTGCCAGGCGAGGGCGCCCTGTTCGCCGGCTAGGTCGATTGCGGTTTGCAGGAGTTCGATTGCACCTGCGTCGTCGCCGAGACTGCCGCGCACATTCGCCTTGATGCGGAGAAGTTCCGGCATAGCGAACCGTTCGCCATTACTCTCGCAGCGCGCGATCGCACCATCGAGCAGCTCTCCGGCCTCTCGTTCGCGCCCCTCCAGCAGGAGACCCCGGGCGAGGGCGATCGAAAAAGGCGTGGTGAGCAGTTCGTAGCGGGCCGAGCGGAGTCGCGATAAGCTCTCCTCAACCGCGCCAAGCGCGTCCTCGGTCCTGCCTCGCAGGATCGAGAGCTCACCCTTGAGGCCGGCGGCGGCCGCAATATACGGTCCCAGCGCATTGACCTCGGCGCATTCCGTGAACGCCGAGAGCGTGACGTCTGCCGTGTCGAGATCTTCCATCCAGGTGTGGACGGCCAGCGACCAGATCAGCGCTATGCAATGCGTGACAGGATGATTGAGCTTCGCGGCAGTCGCTACCGTCTGGCTGGCTACCTGGGTTGCACGATCCGCCTCGCCGGTGAGCCAGAGGGTACGCGCCAGCGCAATCCCGGAGCGGTTGCGATGGTCGAAGCCAAAGTGAATTGTGCGGCTACGGATCGACCGCGGACTCTTCGACAGCGAAAGTTCCAGATCGCGCCGGGCGGTCTGCTGGTCGCCGGCCAGATGATGCGAGATCCCTGACAGCGAATAGGCAACGCCAAGGGCCTCGTCATTGCCAATGGCTTCGGCGATTTCCACGGCGCGACGCGCATGTCCCATCGCCGCGTCGTACTCCCCGATCCGCTCGTGGAAGATGTGAAGCCGTCCAAGTATCCGGAGCTGGTTCCAGCGATCCTCCAGATCGGCGGCAACCTCTAGGGCTCGGCGAAGTGCGCGGCCGGCGGAGTCACTGTTTCCGCGCGTGAACATCAGCGAAATGCCAAGCGCTGCTTGCAGCTCTAGTTCAATCGCGGTGCCGAGCTGGCCGTCCTCGATTTCCGCCAATGCGCGGGCGCACCAGGTCCGGCATTCGATCAGGTGGGACAGGTTGAGGAAGACAGCAGCGCTCGCGGCGGCAAGCCGGACGGCGATGCGATGGTCGCCGTCGCGTCCGAAACTCCAGTCAAGCGCACTGCGGATGTTGCCTAGCTGCTGGCGGAGGGGACGTTGGTCCTGAAGGAGATCCTCCTCCTGGGCGGCGACTGCCTCTAGTTCCGACAGGAAGAAACCGGCGTGACGTCGGGCAGCGCCGTTGAAAAGATCGGCGCCACGCGCGAATAGTTTCTGCTTGGCATAGGCTCGGGTCATCTCGAGCAACCGGTAAGTTCCCGTTGCGCGAGCCCGGTCCGGGGCGACCAACGATTTGGAGACCAGTTCGTCAACGGCGAACGCGACCTCGTCAGCCCCAATGTGCTCATCAGCGACAACCTCTAGCGCGGCGTCGATGGAGAAGGGGCCGACGAAGACCGAAAGGCGTTCTAGCACGCGCCGTTCGACGTCGGTGAGGAGATCGTAGCTCCAGTCGAGCGTGGCCTGCAGGGTTTGATGGCGCGGCATGGCCGTGCGCCGTCCCGCCCATGCGAGGCTGAACCGCTCACCGAGCTGTGCGGCCGTTGCGGCGATCCCGTGTGTCGCGACGCGGACAGCAGCAAGCTCGATCGGCAATGCCATGCCGTCGAGGCGCCCGCACATCTCGGCGATGAGAATGGCGGCCTCATCGTCAATCTCGAGCGAGCTGTCGGCGGCCGACGCGCGTTCGCAGAAGAGCTGGACGGCGGGGAAGGTCAGAATTTCGTCGCGCTGGAGGCCCGCCGGATCTTCGGGATATGCGAGTGCATCAAGGCGATGAACATTCTCGCCGCGCACCCGAAGCGGTTCGCGCGATGTGGAGAGGATGCGGACCTGCAGAGCATCCTCCATGATGCGCTCGACGAGCTTAGCCGCCGGCTCGACGACATGCTCGCAGTTGTCGAGTATCAGAAGAAAAGCGTCGTCGCGCACATGACCAAGGATGACCGCGAGTGGATCGTCACTATGGACGGGAATGCCCATCGCGCCCGCGATCATCGAAGGCACGAGCGCTGGGTTCTCCAACATCGCGAAGTCAACGAACGCCACGCGCCCCATGAATGCGGTTGCAAGCCTGTGCCCGACGTCGATGGCGAGCGATGTCTTGCCGACGCCTGCCGACCCGACGATCGTGAAGAGCTGCGTGTCAACGACGCGCTTCTCAAGCAGCTCGAGGTCGGCGTCGCGGCCGATAAGCCGGGTAAGGCGTGCCGGAAGATTGATGGCGGTCGAAACAGAAACCGGGCTCAGATCCTCCGCCATCAAGGTAGCAGGCGAGGGACTGGCGTCATGAACGCTATGCCGCTCGATCTGGGCCACGAAGGCATAGCCCACGCCGACTTGCGTCGCGATGTAGCGCGCGCCCTCGGTGCCATCGCCGAGCAGCTTGCGCAGGCCGGCCATGTGGAACCGCAGGCTGCCGTCCTCCACGACGACGTCGAACCAGACCCGCTTGAGCAGTTCACGCTTGGACAGGACGCGCCCCGGCTGCTCCGTGAGGACAACGAGGAGATCGAAGGAACGGCCGCCGATTTCGACTGGCTCGCCATCTCTGGTGAGCAGTCGTTCGGTCGGCGACAGCATGAAGGGGCCGAAGGCCAGCCTTTCGCGAACGAGGGGCGGTTCTACGTCCGCCATGGCGTCAGCCCGAAAGACGTATTCAATGTGCCAAACAGAGCTGCCGCGCGGTGCGAACGTGCCCCGCATCGGCTCACGCGCACCAGATTACCAAGAGAAGCCATGCGAACCATTTTCCCCCAATAGCACAGCTTAGTGGGTTCTTGAACCATCGTTCCAGTATTTTGTCGCTTTTTCGACGCGCGTCACCCGAAGGTGAAGACGTAGGCGCGTGCGCCGGGCCGCTCGAATTCGATCGTGACGGTCCTGTCCCGTATCGCGCCTTGTTGCCGGACAAGCTGGTAAAGCCGGTCCTCCCGGACCTCTCCCCAACCATTTGCATCGACATCCGTCCCATGATTGGCGCCGGGCGCGCTGCCGTCCAGCGTCACGCGAAACTTCACCGGCCGACCGTCCGCAGCACCACCCATTACAAGGTGCGCGTCGCGAGCATGGAAGCGATAGCGAACCGTGCCCACGTTCCCGTCAAGTGTCGCGAACTCCTTGCCGACCGTCCAGCTGCCCGAAAGATCCCAACTGTTGAGCGGCAAGCCGGACGAGGCAATGTAGCGGTTGGCCGCGTCCTTCCTGATGCCGCCGGGCGACTTGAAATCGGCCGCCTTGCTATATCCAAGATAGGCCTCGGGTGAGCCCAGATTCTGCCAGTCGGCTTGAGCTTCAATCCCTGAGGCTTCGATGGCACCGGTGGGAATGGCCGACACATCCTGCCCCGCCTCCGTCAGCAAGTTGCGGATAAGCTGTTCGGATTGGTCGTAATTGCCTTCGCCGATGCGGTAGCCGCGCACACGGCCCTTCGTGTCGACGAAGTAGAAGCCGGGCCACCCTTCGTTCGCGAAGTTCTGCCAGACGGCATAGTCGTTGTCCTGCAGATTGGGATAGCGCACATCGAGTTGCGCGCTCGCCTGCCGGACCTTGGCGGCATCATGTTCGAACTGGAATTCGGGCGCATGGACGCCGACCACGATCAGGCCCTTGCCGGAATATCGCTCCTGCCAAGCGCGCAGGTAGGGCAGGGCCCGCAGCGAGTTGATGCATGAATAGGTCCAGAAATTGACCAAGATCACCTTGCCGCGAAGGGCTTGGGTGCCACCCGTTACCGGCGTCAGCCAGGGCTTCGCATTCTGCAGCACGTCAGTTGGCCTCGATGTGGCGCCGAAGGGCGCATTGCTGACAGCGCTCGCCGCGAGCGCGGCGGAGCGCATCGGCATGATGCCGAGCGCGTCTCCGAAGCAGGCGATGGTCGTGGCGCCGGCGGTCAGGAATGCGGCGGCGATAAAGCCGAGCGAGCGGGTCTTCGTCATGATCACTAACCTTCAATGGCGACCGGGAGCGGCCGCTCTCATGAAGTTGATGTAGCGGGGGTTGGGCGCGCGCCACGTTAGGGCTGCGCTGGCTGCGTTAGTTTCTGAAAGCCGCGAACGGCGGCTCATGTAGCGATCGCGCATGGGATTTCGCGATTGCGGTCCTTCGCATCGCGAACGCTAACGTCGCATCACTGCGCCTAACGAGCGCCGGCGAAACACTCGTCTACCTTCATGGCAACACCATCCAGGTTGAGGAGACGCCCAATGATCACGGATCAATCGACATCACGCCGCCAGTTTGTGGTCGGCGCGGCCCTTGCCGGGGCTATGGCCACCATGCCGGGCATTGCCCTCGCACAGACATCGGTCGCGGTTCGCCCGTTCAAGATCTCGATCCCGCAAGCGGATATTGATGCGATGAAGCGCCGCATCATGCAGACCCGTTGGGCCGACGCACAGCCGGCGCCCGACGAAGGGCAGGGGGTGCGCCTCCAGACCCTCGAGCCACTGATGCGCTACTGGGCGACCGGTTACGACTGGCGCAAGGTCGAGGCGCAGCTGAACGCGTTGCCGATGTTCATGACCGAGATCGACGGGCTCGACATTCATTTCATTCATGTTCGCTCGAAGCACGAAAACGCCATGCCGATGATCCTGACGCACGGCTGGCCGGGCTCGATCCTCGAGTTCATGCGCGTCATCGGCCCGTTGACCGATCCCACCGCCCATGGCGGAAAGGCGGAGGACGCGTTCCACGTTGTCATCCCGTCGATTCCCGGCTTCGGTTTCTCGGCCAAGCCGACCAAGGTGGGCTGGGGCTCCGACCACATCGGCCGCGCATGGTCGACGCTGATGCTGCGCCTCGGCTACGACAAATTCGTCAGCCAGGGCGGCGACTGCGGCTCGGTGATCTCGCAGCGCATGGCGCTCCAGCATGTTCCGGGCCTGCTCGGCATTCACCTCAACATGCCGGCGGTAGTTCCGGCCGACGTTGCCAGGATCCTGGCTGCCGGCGATCCCGCCCCGGCCAGCCTGTCGGCCAAGGAGCGCGGCGCGTTCGACCAGCTCGTTGCCTTCTACCGCGACAACTCTGCCTATGCCGCGATGATGAACACCAGGCCGCAGACCATCGGCTATTCGCTGGTGGACTCGCCTGTCGGCATGGCCGCCTGGATGTATGAGAAGATTTCGCAGTGGGTCTATGCCGACGGCCATCCCGAGCGCGTTTTGGGCCGCGACGCGATCCTGGACGACATCTCGCTCTACTGGCTGACCGGTACCGGCGCCTCGGCGGCGCGGATCTACTGGGAAGATCACACCAACAACTTCAACGCGCGCGGCATCATCGACATGCCCGTCGCGGTGTCGGTGTTCCCCGGCGAAATCTTCCGCGCGCCGAAGAGCTGGGCGGAGCGCTGCTACACGAACCTGTTCTACTTCAACGAGGCGCGCAACGGCGGTCACTTCGCCGCTTGGGAACAGCCGCAGATCTTCGCCGAAGAGGTCCGGGCGGCCTTTCGTTCGCTGCGCTGATCCGTCCCCCGAAGCTTTCACCATCAACAAGGAGAAGACCCATGTCCGAGACCAAGACCCTCTATACCGCCGATGTGCATGTGACTGGTGGCCGCGAAGGCGCCGCCAAGAGCTCCGATGGTCGCCTCGACCTGAAGCTCTCGACCCCGGGCGGTCCGGGAACCGGCACCAATCCGGAACAGCTCTTCGCTGCCGGCTGGTCGGCCTGCTTTCAGGGCGCGATGGCGATCGCCGCCAAGTCGAAAGGCGTCACCTTGCCGGCCGATCTGGCGATCGATGCGCAGGTTGAACTGCGCATGGGCGACGACGGCTTCTCGCTCGCGGCGGGGCTCAATGTGCATGTGCCCGGGATCGATCCCGATCTTGCTCGCCAGCTGATCGAGACCGCACACCGCACCTGCCCGTATTCGAAGGCGATCAAGGGCAACATCGACGCGGTCGTCGCGCTCGCCTGACCGCACGCCTGAAAAGGAGATCTGACATGAAAAGGCTCATCGGCGGCGGGCTCGCGCTCGCCGCGGGGCTGCTCGCTCCGGCGGTGCAGGCCCAGACCGTGAAACCCACGGTCGTCCTCGTGCACGGCGCGTTCGCAGAGTCGTCGAGCTGGAATGGCGTCATCACGATCCTCAAGCGTGACGGCTACACGGTGATCGCCGCACCCAATCCGCTCCGCGGCGTGCGCGCCGACGCGGACGTGGTGTCGGACGTAGTCCGCAGCGTCGATGGGCCCGTCGTGCTGGTCGGACATTCCTATGGTGGCTCCGTCATCAGCGAAGCCGCCGTCGGGCGAGCGAACGTGAAGGCCCTGGTGTTCGTCGCGGCCTTCGCACCCGAGGAAGGGGAAACGGCGCTCGGCCTGACCGGCAAGTTTCCGGGAAGTACGCTCGGGCCGACACTGGCACCTGCGGTCAATCTGACCAGCGGCGGCAAGGACCTCTACATCCTTCAGGGGAAGTTCCACGACCAGTTCGCCGCAGACGTCTCGCCGGCAGCGGCCGCCTTGATGGCGGCAGGCCAACGACCGGTCGCGGAGGCTGCGCTGTCGGAGGCGTCGACCGCCCCTGCGTGGAAGTCGACGCCTTCGTGGTTCGTCTACGGTGACCAGGACCGGAACATCCCCCCGGCGGCCATGGAGTTCATGGCCCAGCGCGCAAACTCAAGGCAGACAACAGTCGTCAAGGGCGCATCCCACGTCGTCATGGTGTCGCATGCCGGCGAAGTCGCCAGCCTGATCGAGCGAGCGGCGACAGAAAAATAGGATTCCGCGCCGGCGTATCCCGCCCCCTCCCCCCGCGTCGGCGCGGATGCCCACGATTGGCAGTGGCCTTGCCCGCCAATCGTGGGCCTTCATTTTCAAAGGAGATCTGTCATGAGAAGCCCAAATCCAAAAAGGGCCAGCGGCAGCTTTGCATTGCTGCTCGCTATCTCCGCGGTCGGAGCGGCGTTGCCCGCCATCGCGACCGCACAGCCAGCCAGCAATACGGTAGCAGTGGACACGAGCAATCCTGACGTTGCTATCAGGCCATTCCGCTACCACGCTTCAGACGAGGCTTTGCTTGATCTCAAGAAGCGGATCGCGGCAACGAACTGGCCCGGGCAGGAGATCGTCTCAGACACCTCACAGGGCGTTCAGCTCTCCACCATGCGCGAGCTCAGCGACTACTGGCTGAAGGAATATGACTGGCGAAAGGGAGAGGCGCGTCTCAACGCCTATCCCCAATTTGTCACCAAGATTGACAGCGTCGACATCCACTTCATCCATGTCAAATCGGGGCATCGCGGCGCGTTGCCGGTGATCATCACCCACGGCTGGCCAGGCTCCATCATTGAGCAGCTGAAGGTCATCGAGCTGCTCACGAACCCTACCGCGCACGGCGGAAAGGCTTCGGATGCGTTCGACGTCGTCATTCCTTCCTTGCCTGGCCACGGCTTTTCAGGCGCGCCATCCGAGACGGGCTGGGACCCGGTTCGCATCGCCCGCGCGTGGATTACGCTGATGGAGCGACTGGGCTACCAGCGTTACGCCGCGCAAGGGGGTGACTGGGGCAACGCCGTGACGGAGCAGATGGCGCTGATCGCGCCCGCCGGACTTATCGGCGTACACACAAATATGGCGGCAACCGTTCCCGACGAGATCGAGAAACGCCTCGGTGCGCGCTTGCCCGCGCCGGCTGAACTGTCGGCTGAGGAGCGATACGCATATGATCAGCTCGATACCTTTTATCGACACGGGCTCGGCTACGCGCAGGAAATGGCGAACCGCCCGCAGACCCTCTACGCGCTGGCGGACTCACCTGTAGGGCTCGCGGCGTGGATGCTCGATCATGATGCTCGCAGCCTGGACCTGATCATCCGTGTCTTCGCCGGACAGTCGGAAGGATTGAGCCGGGATGATGTCCTCGACAATGTGACGCTCTACTGGCTCACCGGAACCGCTGTATCTTCAGCGCGGCTTTACTGGGAGAGCAAACTGCCATTCTTTGCCCCCAAAGGCGTGAAGATCCCGATGGGCGTCAGCGCCTATCCCGACGAGATCTACACGGCTCCGAAAAGCTGGTCGGAAAAGGCGTATCCAAAGCTCGTTCATTACGGACGTCTTCCCAAAGGTGGCCACTTCGCGGCTTGGGAGCAGCCGCAGACCTTCGCTGAGGAGTTGCGCTCGACCTTTCGATCGCTTCGCTAGATCGGGGTGATATTCTTACCGGAGCACGGTCCCGGTCGATCGCGGTATCGCGCGATCGGCCAGGATTTCGTATGATTGTGCGACACCCCTGCGTAAGGCCCTCCGGCAAGCGCGGAAGCCTTATGGAGGATCTTGCCCTGGATAGAGCGTCTGCTGCTGCCTTATTCCTGCGTCGTCGCGCCCTGTTTGTAGTATTCCTCGTGCAAGGAATGGCTATGGCGTCGTGGATTACGCGTACCCCTGCCATCCGCGACGCGCTCAGCGCGTCGACAGGCCAGATGGGCCTCATCCTCTTTGGACTATCGGTCGGCTCGATGAGCGGCATCCTGATGTCAGGCGCGGCCGTGTCGCGCTTCGGCACGCGACCGGTCGCGATCGCCGGCCTGTCTCTCGTTGTCGCCTCGATGCTCGCAATTGGGGCGGGCGTCGTCCTGACCAGCAAGATGATCACCGCGGTCGGCCTCGCCCTCATCGGCTTCGGCATGGGTCTCTCCGAGATCGCGGTCAACGTCGACGGCGCGGACGTTGAGCGGCTGAGCGAGCGGCCTCTTCTCCATACCCTCCATGGCTTTTACAGCCTGGGCACAGTGGGCGGTGCGATCTTCGGGTTTGGACTGACCGCTCTCGATATACCCGTGGTATGGCATCTCATGGCGATCGCGATCGTAGTCGGCGCCATGTCGTTTGCCGCCTGCAGGTATCTCCCGGCCGGGATTGGCCGCCAGGATACACCGGATATTACCGATAGGTCAGACACGCAGGGTTGGCTCTCGTTGATTGCCGAGCGTCGACTGCTGATGATCGCCCTGATTGTGCTGGGCATGGCGTTGGCGGAAGGTTCAGCGAATGACTGGCTGCCGATCCTCATGGTCGACAGCTACAATGTCAGCCAGGCGTCCGGCTCGCTGATGTTTGTCGTATTCGCCGCAATGATGACGGTCGGCCGGTTTGGAGGCGGCTACTTCCTTGAGCGCTACGGCCGCGCCCGGGTGATCCGGGCCAGCGCGATCTCCTGCGCGATCGGCATCGGGGTGGCGATGCTTGCGCGTGATCCGATCACTGGAAGCCTGGCGGTGGTGCTCTGGGGGCTGGGCGCCTCACTGGGCTTCCCGGTGACGTTGTCCGCCGCAGCAGACACAGGCAAGCATCCCGCGGCGCGGGTCGCCGTCGTCGCGACCGGGGGCTACATCGCGTTCCTCGCAGGCCCGCCCGGGCTTGGGTTTATCGGGGAGCACTACGGACTGCGGTCTGCGCTTGCCGTGGTGCTGTTGGCGGTCGTGGTGGCAGCGATCGTGGCGCAGGCCACCAAGTCCGACTCTAGTCGGTAGCGGATCTCGGATCTGGAGAAATCTAGCGCGAATAATCCGTGAAGACGAGGTCGGCTTCGGGGTTCAGTCCTTTGAGCTTCAAATGGCACGAATAACATGCCTGCGCCACCGCCGGATCCTTGTTTGGCAGCCCGTTTTCGAACTGACCATAGCCCCACCCGCTCGTCGCGACGTAGCGTTTGGAATCCTTGACGCTGACCTGGACGTTGGTCGGCTCACCCGCCACGAACGACTGGGGCGATGGGAACACCTTGTCGTTGCGAGGGGACGACTGGTACCGCCAAGCAAGTCGGACGATAACCGATCCGTCAGGAAACGGACGAACACCCTTGCGGTAGGCCTCTACCGCAATTTCGTTCCCCAGGATCGCGCGAATATCGTTGTTCTTGCCGTTTTCCTGCGCGACGCTGATGAGCTTCCAGTCTCGATACCCGTCGGGTAGTCTCACCCCAAACACAGGGGAGGCCCGATCGTCCTGGTCTTGTGCGCTCGATACCGCGGCAACACAGAATGTAACCATTGCCAGCGCCAAGGCGACAGTGCCGGGGCGCATCAGGGCGGTTTTCCTCGCTGACATCGCGTGCAGTCCTTTCTTCAGCCGACCATTGCCGCTGCGTCGAGTACAGCCTTGGCGAAAGCGTCTGGCGCTTCCTGCGGGAGATTGTGGCCGACACCGCCCGATATCAGGCGGTGCTCGTAGCGACCGGTAAACCGTGCCCGATACTTCGACGGGTCAGGATGCGGTGCACCGTTGGCGTCTCCCTCCATCGTGATGGTGGGGATGACGATCGGGGGAGCGGATGCCAGCTTGGCCTCCATGGCATCGAAGCTGCTCTCGCCCTCAGCAAGGCCAAGCCGCCACCGGTAATTGTGGATCACGATCGCGACGTGGTCGGGATTCACGAACGACGTCGCCGAGCGCTCGAAGGTCGCATCATCAAACTTCCATTGCGGGGAGGCGAGCTGCCAAATCTGTTTATTGAATGCATTTGTGTTGGCGGCGTAGCCGGCCTTGCCGCGCTCGGTGGCGAAGTAGAACTGATACCACCATTGAAGTTCCTGCGCGGGCGGCAAGGGCGCGACGTTGCCTGCCTGACTTCCGATCAGATAGCCGCTGACAGATACGAGTGCTGTGCACCGTTCCGGCCAGAGCGCTGCCATGATGTCGGCAGTACGCGCGCCCCAGTCGAACCCTGCGACGACCGCTTTCTTGATGCCCAGCGCGTCCATCAGCGCGATGCCGTCGGCACCGAGCGCCGCCTGTTGGGCATTGCGGGCGGCAGCAGCCGAGCGGAACATCGTCGTGCCATGGCCGCGCAGGTGCGGGATGATGACGCGGTGTCCCTTCGCCGCCAGCGTGGGCGCGACATCCACGAAGGCGTGGATGTCATAAGGCCAGCCGTGGAAAAGCAGGATCGGTAGACCGTTGCGCGGTCCCATCTCGACATAGCCGATGTTAAGGACGCCGGCATCGACCTGCCTCACCGGACCGAATGCCGATACGCCCTTCGCTGCGGGCATAGCGGCCAGCGCAGCCCTGGATGTGGTCCCGATAACCAGCGTGGCGGCGGCCGCTGCGGCGACCTGGACGAATTCGCGACGCTTGGGATCGGAGGGTTCTTGGTGCGGGTCCATGGCATTTTCTCCCGTGTCGATTGGTGTGGATACGAGATTGATAGCTCAGCGCGGTCCGAGGCGCCCGTTATCCGGTGTGATGCGGTGTGAGGATGGCGCGAGGGTTGTGTAGGCCAGAGCCGTTTAGCGCTTCAGCTAGGAGCATCTAACACCAACTAACTGGCGCTGCGGCCACCGTGCGGCATTATTGGGACGTGCGGGCGGGTGGCACAGGTCGACGGCCATAACGCCGGCACCTGTTCGAACTTCAAGGTGGAACCCCGAATGTCTCCAATGAGTGCGACCACGATCCAGCGGGTCCGTGACGCAGAAAATGCCTGGAACAGGCGTGACTGCGAGCCGCTCGTGCGCGCGCACACGATCGACTGTCTGTGGCGGAACCGCGTCTACTTCCTTTGGGGACGTGAGCAGATCCGGACTTTCGTCGAGCGCCAGCTCCGCAGGGAGATTGATCTACGGATCCTTCTGGAACCGTGGACGGAAGGAGATAGCCGTCTCGCCGTCCGCTTCGCGAGCGAGTTCCGCAATGATAGCGGGTCTTGGTTCCGCGCCTATGGCTGTGAGGAGATGGAGTTCGACGAAATGGGTCTGATCCGCCGCCGTTTCACATCCGCGAACGAGCACGCCATTCAAGAGCACGATCGAATGCTTCGCTGGTCAGGCGATACCCGCCCGGATGACCAGCCATCACTCACTGAACTGGGCTTCTGACGGGATTGGCGTCGATAGCCATAGGCGGGGAGGGAGCATCGATATGCTCTACGGCCAAGTCGATGCCCTTGGTCTCCCGTAGGAACGCTGTCGCCAAGAGGATCAGCGTATAGGAACTGACCACATACAGACCGATTGCCTGTGCATGACCGAGCGCGGCAACACTCGAACCGACTGCTAGTGGCGTAATCCCGGCGAGCCCACGCCCAACATTGTAGCAGAAGCCCATCCCTGAGCCCCGCAACGGTGTGGGATATAGCTCCGTCAGCACCGGACCAATGGCGCTGTAAATTCCTAACGCGAACAGCCCAAGGATCGGCGTAACGATGAGAAGTTCGCTCGCCGAGAGGCCGGGCTGCATCGCAACGAGGGTTGTCGCGACGCCAGCAAGTGCAAAGCCGGCGAGCGTGGCTCGTCTGCCCACACGATCGCTCAGCCAAGCGCCGAGAATGTAGCCCACAAACGAACCGCAAATGAGTGCTGCCATGTGCATCGTAGCTTCACTGGTTGACATCCCTCGCTCGGTCTTCAGCATTGTCGGCCACCAAGTCGCTAGCGCCCAGTATCCGCCATGCATGCCAGAGGCGAGCAGCGTGCCCTTGACGGTCGTGCCGACTGCGTCGCGCGCGAAAATGCGGTGCCATGGCTGAGGTTCGCGGCCCATCCCGAACACCCGGGTGTCGGCAATACGTCCCCGCATCCGGAACAACGCCAAGGCGGGGAGAAGCCCAACGAAGAACGTAATCCTCCACCCCATATCGATCGGAAGCAGCGCCAGCGAGATGGTCGCGGTAGCTGCGGCGATGGCCCAGCCGACAGCCCAGGCGCTCTGCAACGTGCCCAGCGTTCGACCACGGGTCGCAGCTGGCGACATCTCGCTCATGAACACCACCCCAACGGCCCATTCCGCGCCAAAACCGAAGCCCTGCACCAAGCGCGCGATGAGGAATTGGTTATAGTCCTGCGCCAGTCCGCAGAAAGCGCTGGAAACAGCAAGCCAGAGGATTGAATAGCGCAACACGCGGATGCGGCCGACGCGGTCGGATACCGCTCCCGCCAGCCAGCCGCCCAACGACCCCGACAGGAGCGCGGCGGATGCGAGCAATCCGGCTTCCCCCGGTGTCATGCTCCAAAGTGCCGTCAGCGCCGGCAGTACGAATGCGTAGAGCTGGACGCTCATCGCGTCGATACTGAAGCCGCCAAACGAACTCCAGAAGGCAAGTCGCGCAGGTCGGTCAAGGGATCGATACCAGTGCGGCGGGTTCATTGCGAGGGAACCATGTCAGTCTCGATTCTGACCCCATCTTTTAGGGGACTCAGAGCGATGATGCGTTCGATCGAGATGCTCGACAGGAAGGCCTTGTCATGGCTCACCACCAAAAGCGCGCCATCATAAGCTTGCAGCGCTTCCTCCACCGCATGAATCGAGTCGAGGTCGAGGTGATTGGTCGGCTCATCGAGGATAAGCAGTTGCGGTGGCCTCTGCCCGCCCAGTCGGCAGGCAAGGCCGGCACGTAACATCTGGCCTCCGCTGAGCGTGCCGACGATCTGGAGCGCGGCGTCTGCGCGGAACAGGAACCCGGCCAAGATCGCGCGGCATCTATTCTCGTCCGCATCGGGGTTCAGCCGCTGGAAGTTGTCGAGAATAGAAGTCGTCGGGTCGAGGAAGGCAACGTGCTGGTCTATAACGGCGACCGTCACGCCGACCTCCACTGCGCCGGATAGAGGCGGCAGAATGCCGCAAGCCAGCTTGAGAAACGTGCTCTTGCCAACACCGTTCGGCCCGGTAATCGCTATTCTCTCAGGCCCGACGACGTCGAGATTGACGTGCTCGAGCAGCACGTGGTCTGCGGCATACCCTGCTGTGACGTCGCGCATCTGCAGCACCCGGCGATCTGCGTGCAGCCCGGTCGGCGGCAGCACGATGGACAGCTCCTGCAGGATCTCGATCCGTGCCTGTGCGGTCGCCACGGCGTCGGCCGCTTGTCCGGCCAAGCGTTCGGTCATGCGTAGGCCGCTTCCCCCTCTGGCCTCGGCCGCACTCTTGCGGGCACCCATCAAAATGCGTGGCATGTCGCCACGCGATGCCCTGCGCGATCCTGCAGCATCGCGGCGCTGCTTTCGCTCCACTGCGACCTGCGCCTTGCGATCCACTTCGGCTTGGCGCTTCTGCGCATGCAGCAGATCGCTCCGGGCGGCTTCCAATTCGACGGCCTTGCGCTCGCGATACTGGCTCCAGCCGCCGCCGTACCGCGCCGCGCCCAGCGAGGTGAGTTCGATGATGGCGTCCATCCGCCCCAGCAGTTCGCGGTCATGGCTGACAATGAGCATCCCGTCCGTCCATCCCTCAACTAGGCGGAGCAATGCCTCTCGGCCGTTGCGGTCGAGATTGTTGGTTGGCTCATCCAGAAGCAGGAAGTCAGGGCGGTCAAAGATGGCAGCGGCCAGGGCAGCGCGCGTACGCTGCCCGCCGGAAAGGGTCGCCAGTTTCGTTGTCGCTGCGACATCCAGGTCCACGCGCGCAAGCGTTTCCCGGACGCGTTCTTCCAGCGTCCAGTCGGCGTCGGCAAGCTCGTCAACGCCGGCAATGCCCTCCTCGGCGCGCTTCAGGACGCAGAGTGCGTCGCTAACCCCGAAGGCATCCGCGATCGTTTCGCCGGCACGTTCACGAACTTCCTGCCGCATCGCATGGATGGTGCCATCCGTGACGACCTTCCCAGATGTCGCTGCCAGATCGCCGACGAGAATCTGAAGCAGCGTTGTCTTCCCAACACCATTGCGCCCTACCAGGCCCACGCGCTCGCGAGAGATGTGGATATCGATGCCGCGCAGCACCGGTCGGCCATCAGGGGTCGCCCAACATAGTGCAGATGCGCTAATCGAGGACATGCCCTTCGAATCCGATCCTTTAATAACAGCACGGCACCGTGCAGATAACGATAACTGGTTCTCGCCGCAACGACGTCGTCATCTAGGGAATGGGGCGTGAGTGGGGCCGGTGGGCGGCCGACCAAAGCTCAGGCTGCTGCGCGTAACGACGCGCTGCTCGATGCCGCTCGGCTGATTTTTTGTAAGCGCGGTTTCGCCGCCGCGTCGATTGAAGAGATTGCGTCTTCTCTCCGGTGGTCGAAGCACACGGTGTACAGCCGCCATTCTGGCAAAATCGAACTGCTGGAGGCTGTCGTGGCCCGCGACGTTGAACGGTTTGTCGCGGCTCTGGAGGCTGCGAAGCGAGACGACATTGAGGCTTTGCTATCGCTGCGCGCGATGGCGCGAGCCTATTTCGGCTTCTCCGTTTCACCGGGCTACTCCGCGCTCTACGCGGCTGTGGCACTCGAAGCGGCGTCCTCTGAGCGATTGCGTGGCCGACTGGTAGAATGGGCCTCCACGTCGCTGGCACCGCTCCGCGCGGCTATCGAACGCGCCACTTGCGCTGAGAACTGGGGCGGTTCTGATGCAGAAGAGGGGTGCGCGATCCTTATCGACTTGCTGGACGGCGAGGCGAACCGAGTGAAGTGGACCGGCGCTGCGGAAGATGAGGAGCAAGTCGATCGCCGCTTCGACCGCCGCTGGCGGCTGTTCCTCCGTGCAACGGCTGCTGAGCACAGCGTCTGAGTCGCAAGCGTCGATTTTTTTCATACCACGTCTCTAGCATCTTGAACGATCGTTCCAATACCCTATCTCTTGGATATGGCCCGTCCCAAAGAATTTGATGTCGACGTCGCGGTCGCGGCCGCTGCGGGCGTGTTCAAAGATCACGGCTATGAGGGTACTAGCGCCCAGATGCTGGTCGATGCGATGGGCATTGGCCGCCAAAGTCTGTATGACACCTTCGGCGACAAATGGGGCATCTATTGCGCCGCGATGCGGCAATATTGTCAGAACGAGACCCGCGCGCACAGCGACCTCCTTGCAAGCCAGCCGAGAGCAATCGATGGGATACGGGCGATGTTCGACCGTGTCGTCGATGAGGCCGCCACGGGCTGCCTCGGGTTAGGGTCGATAGTCGAGTTCGGCTGCAAGGAACCCGATATCGTCAAGATTCGCGACGTCTATGGCGAGATTCTGGCGAACGCGATGCGTGACGCTCTGGCTGCCGCTCGCGAGCAGGGCGACGTCGCCCCGGATCAGGATCTGGACCATCTGACGACGTTCACGCTGCAGATGATATCAACGATCCGTCTTACGGCGCGCGCTGGTGCGACCTCCGAACATATCGCGGCAATGGCGCCAATCGCTCTTCGCGCGCTCCGCTAATCCCTTTTTTTGACCAGTTCTGGAACGATCATTCAATATAAGAGGAAGACCCCAGTGAAGGCAGTATCAATATCAGCAACCGGCGGTGCCGAGGTTCTCGAACTAAAAGAGCTCGCCGATCCGCAGCCCGGCCCGGGGGAGGTTGTAGTCGACGCAACGGCGATCGGCGTGAACTTCATGGACATCGGCACACGCAAGGGCATGAACGGTATGCCTTTGCCGCTCGTGCTTGGTGTCGAAGGTGCCGGGCGCGTTGCTGCAGTGGGCGAGGGGGTTACTGATCTCGTCGTTGGCCAGCGTGTCGCTTGGGTCTTTGCCTGGGGCAGCTACGCGAGCAAGGTCGTCATGCCCGCAACGTCGGCAGTGCCCCTCCCCGACGATATCAACGACCGCCTCGCGGCTTCACTGATGATGCAAGGCTTGACCGCGAGCCACTTTGCGACTGATTTCTATCCGGTTCAGGAGGGTGACATCGCCTTGGTGCACGCCGCAGCGGGGGGGCTCGGTCAGATCCTGTCACAGATCATCAAGCTGCGCGGCGGCACTGTGATCGGCCGGGTCTCAAGCGAAGCAAAGGTCGCAGCGGCAAAAGCCGCCGGTGCCGATCATGTGATCGTCGATGCCGATGGCGACTTCGTGAAGAAGGTGCTCGAACTGACCAACGGCGAAGGGGTCAATGTCGTATATGATGGCTCCGGGCCGGCCACGTTCGACGGGTCTCTCGCTTCACTCCGCCGCGCCGGCACATTCTGCTGGTACGGACCCGTGCTCGGTGGCCCCGGCAGCCTCGACATCATGAGCCTGCCGCGCAGCGTGAAAATTGGCTACGCCGTTTTCTTCGACCACATCCATACGCCGGACCTCCTCCGCAAGCACACCCTGCGTCTCTTCGACTGGGTTCGCGAGGGCAAACTCGTGATCGCACCGGCAACGGAGTATCCGCTGGCCGATGCTGCCCTCGCCCATACGGCGATGGAGAGCCGGGCAACGACCGGGAAGCTTCTGCTGATACCATGATTAATAGCACTCGGGGCGGCGCTGAACGCCGCCCCGGCAGCACCGTCCGGGCCACGTGCAACCGTGCATAAACATACAGCATCTGGACTCTGAGGCGATTCCTGGGCTTCGAGCCAGTCAAGAACAGTGTTCAGAAGCGGACTTCAGCGGCGCAGATTGCCCTGATCCCGTGACCGCTCGTCTATCATGGCAGAGCAAACGAACTTGAGTCTGCGCTATCCTCTGGGTTGTCCGACAGAGCCTTGCGAAGATCGACCTTGAGATCGGAAGCCATGCTGAACGTGTACCCGACCTTACGGCCGATAATGTCGTCGAGAAGATTCACCGCGAGGGAAGCAGTCGCCTCGAAAGGCACCGGATCGTCGAGCACACGGGGAACAACTGCCACATCCGCGTTTACATGGGCGATGTAGCGGTTGCGATGCGAGACTTTGAGATCATTCACCAGCTTCCGGTACGCCTTAATCTTGGCATCGAGATCCTTGGTGCGCGTGGGATCTAGCCCTTCGCGCTTCAAAGCCGCGAACAGGGTCTGGAATGATCGATTGTTTCTGGTGTCGTCGTCCAGTGCAGTTAGCCGCCCCACAATGTCCCTGGCCGCACTTTCCAAAAGGATGCAATCCACCACGAACGCCTCGCGGGACATTTTCCCAAGGTTTTCAAAACGCCGACGGGTAATGTACGAATAGACCGTGATCAGCAGCCAGAGCACATCTTGCTGCAGGCCTTCCTTGATCGTTTCGGACGAGACATACTCTTTTGCCATAGCGCTAAGCATGTACGGCATCTCGCCGTATTGCGCGAGTGGCTATTCCTCATCGATGAGGCGTGAAGCACTCGACTAGCGCCCCCGTCCATCATCGACTTCGCCAAGCGCCAACGTCCTTCCACTCAGCCGTCGCATTGATCCTTGTCCGGCAGTGGGCACGTGATCATCAGGTAAAATCGAGACGGTTGCGTTGGAGCCTCAGGCTTGCGATCAGCCATCCGTCATCGAGCCTTACATAATCAATGTGGTAATGACCGTAGCCTCGCATCGTCCGGAACGGCAAGTCTGCCAGATCACCGGCGCCATCGCCCGTCCGGTCGATCCAGTCCTCCATCGACCAAATAGCATGAGCCGTGTCTGATGAGGTGATGTCGATCTCATGCGAGAAGAGGTGATGTATCACGATTCCATCGCCGACGGCCGCATCGACTTCTGTCGCGATCGCACGCCGTCCGCTCATTTTGCCAGTGACGTTCCCCGCCACGTCGTGGCTTGTGAACGTCGCATCATCCGTGAACAGCTTGCTCAGTTCGTGCCAATCCTTGCTATCGGCGATGCGGACGTAGCGCGCCTGGAGGTTACGGATATCCTCGATAGCGAGTAGCCTTTCGAGTGCGGTCATGATCTGGCTCCTAGGTCTGATGCAGGCGGGGGGTGCCAATGCGGCTGATGTCCGCCCCATACCGATGAATTGGCCGCGGGCCGCTTGAAGGAGAAGGGGGCTATGCGAGAGCTAACGCGAGTAGCGCTCAGGCTCTCACCACCTAACCCGCACTAACGCCAGCCCCCACTAACATCGATCCGGCAACCAAAAGGGATCGATCATGGCCGACAAACACGCACCTGCCCCCAGCTGCCCGTTCACGCATCTGACAACCGCCTTTGGCGCTCCGGTGGTGGACAACGAGAACAGTCTGACTGCTGGCCCTCGCGGACCGCTCCTGATGCAGGACGTTTGGCTGTTGGAAAAGCTCGCAAACCTCAACCGCGAGATCATCCCCGAGCGGCGTATGCATGCAAAGGGTTCGGGTGCTTTCGGTACTTTCACGGTAACCAACGACATTTCGCGCTACACCCGCGCGTCTATCTTCAGCGCGGTCGGCAAGCAGACTGAGATGTTCGCCCGCTTCACGACGGTGGCGGGCGAGCGCGGTGCTGCCGACGCAGAGCGCGACATTCGCGGCTTCGCCCTCAAATTCTACACCGAGGAGGGCAATTGGGACATGGTCGGCAACAATACGCCGGTCTTCTTCGTCCGCGACCCCCGCAAGTTCGCGGATCTCAACAAGGCCGTGAAGCGCGATCCGCGCACCAACATGCGCAGCGCCACCAACAACTGGGATTTCTGGACGTTGCTTCCGGAGGCCCTTCATCAGGTGACGATCGTGATGTCGGACCGTGGCATCCCGCGCAGCTACCGGCACATGCACGGTTTCGGCAGCCATACCTACAGCTTCTACAATGAAGCTGGCGAGCGCTTCTGGGTGAAGTTCCACTTCAAGACCCAGCAGGGGATCGAAAACCTGACTGATAGCGAGGCCGGAGCGCTCATCGCCGGCGATCGGGAAAGCCACCAGCGCGACCTTTACGAGGCCATCGAGGGCGGCAACTTCCCGAAGTGGACGATGTTCGTGCAGATTATGCCAGAGGCCGATGCCGAGACGGCGTCCGTCCACCCGTTCGATCTGACGAAAGTCTGGTTCAGAACCCAATATCCGCTGATCGAAGTCGGGCAGTTCGAGCTGAATCGGAATCCGGAGAATTTCTTCCAGGATGTCGAGCAAAGCGCCTTCGCCCCATCCAACCTCGTGCCCGGGATCGGCGTGTCTCCCGACAAGATGCTGCAATCCCGCCTATTCGCCTATGGCGACGCGCAGCGCTACCGCCTCGGAGTCAACCACCACCAGATTCCGGTCAATGCTGCGCGCTGTCCGGTCGCTTCGAACCATCGCGACGGCCAAGGTCGCGTCGACGGCAATTATGGCGGCACACCGCACTACCATCCCAACAGCTTCGGGCAGTGGCAGGATCAGCCAGCTTTCCGAGAGCCGCCGCTGCGGCTGAACGGTGACGCCGATTTCTGGAACTTCCGCGAAGATGACGACGACTATTTCTTGCAGCCCCGCCGCTTGTTCCAGCTCATGACGCCCGAGCAGCAGCAGGCTCTTTTCGGGAACACCGCCGCCGCACTTGGTGATGCCCCGGACTTCATCAAGCAGCGCCACATCGAGAACTGCACCCGATGCGATCCGGCTTACGGGGCCGGCGTCGCGCGAGCCCTGGGATCGTAATCCCCGGCCTCACCTCCGCATTCTGGAAAGGATCTGACATGTATATCTCGAACATTGGCCTCGACGAGCCCCAGCGCCTCGCGGTGATGGCCCAACTGCAAGCACGGCTATCCGACGCTCTCGACCTCGCCGCGCAGCTCAAGCAAGCCCACTGGAACGTGAAAGGAGCGAACTTTCACCAGCTCCACCTCCTGTTCGATACGATCTTCGTCGCGACCGAAGCGCACGTCGATTTGCTGGCCGAACGCATCGTTACGTTGGGTGGGACAGCGGACGGGCGGGTGCAAACGACCACGCGGGCTACAAGCCTCGCAGCCTATCCGATCGATGCAAAGCTCGGCGAACAGCATGCATCGGCCATCGGGCGGTCTCTCGCCGACTTCGCGGCATCGGTCCGAGTCGACATCGACATCGCTGCGGAAAAAGGGGACGCCGGGACGGCGGATCTCTTCACCGAGATATCGCGTAGTGTCGACAAGCATCTCTGGTTCATCGAGGCTCACCTTCATTCTTGATCGTGACCGCAGCCGCCGACGCACGCGCTCCACTGCCATGTGACAGGCCGAACGATGCATTTTTTCGAGCTCCTGGTCGCCATGTTGCTGGCGACGATCATTCTCCAGTTCGGAGCCCATCGGCTTGGGCTACCGCCTGCCGTCGCGCTACTCGTTGGCGGCATCTTGCTGGCCTTCCTACCTGGCCTACCGGTGGTAACGCTGAATCCTGAACTGGTGCTCGTGATCTTCCTGCCGCCCTTGCTGATGGACGGCGCGCGGTCGATTGCCATCCATTCCTTGCATCGCAACATGATCGGCGTGCTGTCGCTCGCTGTGGGCGCGGTCGTGTTTACGACTGTGGTGGTGGCGCTGGTGGTTCGCCTGCTCATGCCTTCGCTGCCATGGGCCGCGTGCGCCGCGCTTGGCGCCATTGTCGCTCCGCCGGATGCGATCTCGGCCCGCGCACTTTTGCAGCGGGTAAGCCTGCCCCGCCGCTTGGCCATATTGTTGGAGGGGGAGAGCCTCTTCAACGACGCCAGCGGCCTCGTCCTCTTCCGCTTTGCCGTCGCGGCCGGCGTCACCGGGGCATTTAGCGCGTCGGGAGCTGTGGGAAGTTTCTTCATACTCGCCATAGGCGGAATGGTCGTTGGTATCCTGGTCAGTACGGCTTGGGTTTTGCTCGTCCGCCGACTGGAAGATGAGTATTTGATGATCGCCGCGTCCGTTCTCGCGCCGTGGGTCGCCTATCTGCTCGCTGAGGCTTTTCATGTGTCTGGCGTGATCGCCACTGTGACGGCAGGGCTGATCTGCGGCTGGTATCAGCACGTGATTTTTTCGCCCGCGGTCCGCATGCGTGGCACCTCCTTCTGGGCGGTGATGATCTTTCTCCTCGAGGCGACGGTCTTCATGCTGATCGGTTCGTCTCTGCGGGGCATCATCGAGCGTGTGGGCGGGTTCGAGGTTGTGTTCGAGAATATGGCGGTGCCGATCCTCGTGGTGCTTGCGGCACTGACAGCCGCCAGATTTGCGTGGATCTTCGGATCCACAGGGATCGTTCAGGTCCTGCGCGCCGCAGGCCTTACGCGCTACGAACCGATGGGAATTGGCAGCATGACCGTGCTGGGGTGGGCGGGAATGCGGGGTGTCGTGACCTTGGCGGTCGCCCTCAGCGTCCCGGCCGACTTCCCCGGACGAGATTTCATGCTGGTCATGGCGTTCGCCGTGATCCTGGGAACCGTCTTGTTACAGGGAATGACCCTTGGACCGTTGATCCGGTTCGCCAACCTCGATGAGGCTACAAGCGATCACCCCCGGCTCAGCCTTGCGCAGGCGCAGACCCTTATGGCCCAGGCGCAGGCATCACGGATCGAGGCGCTTCTTGACAGTGCGGGGTGCCCCGGCGCTCATCCCCAGTTGCTAGCGCGATACCAGAAGCACTCTGCGGTATCTGCGACAAATTGCGGACGCGAACCGTCCCATGACGAATGGCATTATTCGAAGTCGCATCTCATCCTCGAAGCTGTTGCTGCAGGGAGACGGTCGCTTCTGAGCCTTCATCGTGCTGGCGACATCGATGAACACGTGCTGCGTACCCTCGAGCGTGATCTCGACGTCGAAGAATTGAGCACGCTCTCCAATCGCTCCTGAGACTTGAGTTTTAAGCGGCTCCGGGCTGCACATCGACCGATTGAAAGCCGAGCACGTTTGAGCGCTTCTCTCTCTATGGTCTGTCGGACTGATCAACTGTGCGGACCGACGCGCTTACGGTCGGCAGCCCGGCACTTTTGCGGCCGCATGAGCTACCGTTGCGGATGGATCAACCGCTCGGCCGAAGCTGGCAGAGACTCACAGCGGCTAACGGGCTCACACCACATGTCGCCCTTACCTTGAACAAGCTGAGTCGAAACGCTTTCAAGGAAATATCGACATGACCAAGCCATCATACCCTGCACCGACCCCATTCCGCATCCAAGTACCGGATGCCACATTGAGCGACCTCCGACAGCGTCTGCAGCGCACGCGCTGGGCCGTCGATCTCGACAATGAGGACGAGATCTATGGACTGAGTACCGCCTATTTGAAGCCGCTCGTCGACTACTGGATCGACGGTTACGACTGGCGTGCCGCAGAGGCAGAGATCAACCAGGTTCCCCAATTCAAAGTCGAGATTGACGGTCTTCCCATCCATTTCATGCACATCCGCGGCAAGGGGCCAAATCCGATGCCGCTGATCCTCAGTCATGGCTGGCCCTGGACCTTCTGGGACTGGAGCAAGGTGATCGGCCCGCTAACGGATCCCGCCGCCCATGGCGGTGATCCTGCTCAATCTTTCGATGTTGTGATCCCGTCCCTGCCTGGCTTCGGCTTTTCGACCCCGGTAACGCGCGGTGACGCCAACTTCTGGAAGATGGCCGACGCTTTCCACAAACTAATGACGGAAACCCTCGGATATGAGCGCTATGCCGCAGCCGGGCACGATTATGGCGGCCTGATCACCACCCAGCTCGGGCACAAATATGCAGATAGCCTGTATGGCATCAACGTCTGCGCCGAACTGCCCCTGTCGATGTTCCAAAGCGAGCGGCCCTGGGATCTAACGGAGGGACAAATGGTGCCGCCCGGGGCGCCGGACGAACTTCGAGAGGAAATCCTGCTCTTCCAGCGCTACTACGCCTCGCATGTGGCCGTTCACATGCTCGACGCACAAACCCTAACCCACGGGTTGAACGACAGCCCGGCCGGGATGCTGGCATGGATCCTGCAGCGCTGGCGGCACTGGAGCGATAAGAATGCAGCCTTTGACCCCGTCTTTACGCGCGACCATGTCCTCACGAATGCAACGATCTACTGGGTGACGGAATCGATCGGCTCGTCGATCCGCGCCTACAAGAACGCAAACCGGTATCCGTGGATGCCATCACACGACCGGACGCCTCTGGTGCAGGCCCCCGCCGGCTTCACCTTCCTCGGCGGCGATCCCTATCCTCCGGGTGAGACGGTTGAAACCCGTGTGCCGAACTTCCGCAATGGCCCGCTCGCGGCGCAGTTCAACATCGTCCACGCGAAGGCCTATGGGAAAGGCGGGCATTTCGCACCGTGGGAGAATCCCGACGCGGTGATTGAAGGCATCCGGTCCACCTTCGGTGGCCTTAATCCCGATAGCTAGCGGAAGCGGCTCCAGCGCTGTCGGGAACGCCTAATGGTGAGCTTGCCGGCGCTGGAGACCTATGACATTCTGACTGACGTTTTGCTGGCGTGAACGCAGCCAAGTGAGCGGCAGAATTAGGTAGGGTCACGCATTATGGGTACGATCACCGCGGAGCCGCGAACGACCGCCTCAACCGAAACCTGACGTTCACCCGCATGTTCGCGAATGGCTGTTTTGTCCCACTTTAAGGCGATGAATGAAGGGCCCGAATCGGGCAACCCATTTTTCCTCGGGGGACGACCGGAATGAGGGCGCCAGCGCACCGTAGCTTTGCTCCTGCGTGCCCAAGGCTTCGGCGCTGCGATGTTGCGAAGTCGACCGTCCCGAATTTGACCGTAACGGACGCTTAAGTTCGGTCACGTTGCCACGAGTGATTGACCCGCCTTTCATAAATCATCATAAAGCCCCATAGTGATCGATAGAAAGGTATTGCATCGATCATGCGGTGGAACTGGCAACTCATCGACTGGCCAAATTTTGGCTTCGATCCGACTCGCCTGCGAGCAGCCGAGGAGCGATTCCTGAGGGGCTCAGGAGTCGTGGTCGGCACCATGCATCATCTTGATGGAGATGCCCGTCAAGGAGTCGTGATCGAGCTGATCTCTCAGGAAATGGTGGAAAGCTCAGCCATTGAAGGAGAGGTTCTGGACCGTGCCAGCGTGCAATCGTCCATTGCCCGTCAACTTGGTTTTGTCGCGGACAAGCGCCGCTCCAACCCTGCGGAAGCAGGTGCCGCAGAGCTGATGGCGGACCTGTATCGGCGCTACGCGGAACCGCTCACAGACAAACTGCTGTTCGATTGGCACAGGATGCTGATGAATGGCCGCCGCGATCTTGCGGACATTGGCGCCTATCGTACCCACGCGGATCCTATGCAGATCGTGTCGGGCGTATTGTACGCGCCGCGCGTTCATTTCGAGGCGCCTCCGTCTGATAGGGTGCCGGCAGAAATGGCGCGGTTCGTCACGTGGTTCAATGATAGCTCTCCGCGTGGCAAAGCCCCGCTGCCGGCCGTCACGCGCGCGGCGATTGCGCACCTGTGGTTCGAGACGATCCATCCGTTTGAAGACGGCAACGGCCGCCTCGGTCGCGCGATCGCGGAAAAGGCGCTGGCACAAAGCTTGGAGGCGCCGACGCTGACGGCGCTCGCCGCCACCATCCACCGCCGCAAGAAAGCCTATTACGCCGAATTGCAGCGCGCCAGTCAGAGCAACCAGATCGATCCTTGGATGTCCTGGTTTTCCGATATCGTTCTGGAGGCCCAGGGCCGAACCATCGAAACCATCAACTTCCTGATCGAAAAGACCCGTCTGATCGATCGCCTGAAAGGCAAGATCAATCCCCGCCAGGAAAAGGCGCTCATTCGCATGATGGCTGAAGGGCTGGACGGCTTCGCCGGGGGCCTCAGCGCGCAAAACTATCGGACGATCACAGATGCCGCTTCAGCAACGGCGACACGTGACCTGGCCGACCTTGTCGAACTTGGTGCTTTGGAGAGGGTCGGCGAACGACGCTACGCCCGCTACCACCTGAAGATCCACACTGCCATGAGCCCAGCCATCGTCGATATCTCTGATCAGTGAGACGAGGCTTCAGTTCAGCATGCGCTCGATGGCAGTGCCGATCTGCTCTGCGGCATCGAGCAAATGCTCGTCATTAAGATGAGCATAGCGAGACGTAGACTGCGGATTGCTGTGCCCGAGCAGACGCCCGATCATGGGCAACGTCTCCTTGCTCATAGCGGCGTGGCTGGCGAATGTGTGCCGCAGATCGTGCAGCCTGACTTTTCGCAGTCCCGCCAGTGCCTGAAATTCTCGCCAATAATAATCCACGAAACGCATGCGCTTGCGCCGTTTCTGATTCCAAAACAGCCAAGGCACCTTCGAATTTCTTGGTAGCGCGTCGATTAGCCCGCGAGCCTCGTCGCCCAGCCAGACAACGCGCGGGCCTGTCTTGCTATCGCGCAACTTGAGCCGGTTTCCCCGGATATCGCCCCATTGCAGGCCCATGATCTCGCCGACCCGGCAACCTGTCAGGAGGATCAAGGTGATAGCCGTAGCGGCGATTGATCTGACGGCATGATCACCTTCTCGCTTCTCGGTCAGCACCATGCCGACACGCGCAAGTTCTGCCTTGCTCAAGAAGCGTTCGTTCCGGCGCTTTTTGTTCGGTCGGACGGCCCGACAGGGGTTGGTGTTTTCAAGCCGGTATCCCCAAGCCTCGGCGCGGTTCATCATGCTGCTGAGAATCGACATGACGCGGTTGGCGCCGCCGGGGCCGATGCGGTTGTTGATATCGGCAAACCAGCTGGTAACATCTGCTTCATTCAGGGCGTCGATGAAGATCCCGGGGAATGCACCGTCGAGGTAGTGTTCACGATAGACGCCTTGCGTATGGTATGTCGAAGGCTTCCAGCGCGGCGCCCAGCGGCGCCAGAATTCATCGAGAAAGTCATCGAAACGCGGAGCCGTGCGGATGCGCTTGCGCTCGGCCGCGGGATCGGCACCAACCTGAGCATAAGCGAGCACGCGACGGGCGACCATCGCTGCCTGGTGCTTGGTGATGACGGAAGTGGGGCCGATGGTGATTGTGGCAACGCGCCCCGCCATGCGGGTCTGGACGATGTAGACGTTCCTGCCGGTCGCGTAGTGCCGAATACCAAAGCCATGTTCGATACCCAGCCACGTGGTCGTCCGCGGTCGCCCCTTCGGCTTTTGGAGAAAGGCGGAATTGACGCCGACATCGGCGAGCGCTTCGGCGACTACTTTTTGAAGGGTCAGAGCATTCATGATTTCAATCCGAGTGCTTGCGCCAGCCCACCCGAGATGCGTTGGGCGGCATCAGCGATCACATCGTCAGCCAAATGGGCATATTTGGCAGTCGTCTCGGGCAGGAAGTGCCCCAACAGCTTGCCGATTGTAGCTAGCGGGACGTTGTCCATGATCGCCGTTGAGGCAAAGCTGTGCCGCAGGTCATGAATGCGCACATCGGGCGTCGCGCAGCGACGTCGCACCTTATACCACCAAGTGCCGATATTGATCGGGCCGCTACCTGCGGTGTTGGGGAACACAAATTTACAATTGATCCGGCGCGGAATGGTCTCCAGTATCGCTAGCGCCTGACTATTCAACCAGATCAGCTTGGGACCTGTTTTGCTGTCCGGCAGACAAAGATGGGGAGGGCGCACCCACTCCCACTGGATGTCCCTGATTTCACTGATGCGGGCGCCGGTATAAAGAAGCAGTCGAACAATCGCGACATTGATAGGTAATTCGATTTCCTCATCGCGCAGCACAGCGCCCAGCCGTCGATACTCAAGCGGCGTGAGATAGCGTTCGCACGGGGCGCGTTTATAGCGCGGCATTCCCCGTGTGGGGTTGGAGCCCTTGCGCCGCAAGTGAAGCGCCTCTGCGTATTTCAGCAAGGATGCCAGTACAGGAATGGCCCGATTGAAGCGCGCCTCCTTGGCGCCAACGCAATCGTCTCGCCAGCGTGTCACGTCCGCTTGCGTGATATCCGCGAGGCGCGTGGCGCCAAAGACGGGCTCAAGTTCGCGGCGCCAAGCGGCCAAGTTTCGCTTGGCCGTCGATGCCTTCCAATAATGCGCGATATCGCTCCAATAGGTCGTGACGAAATCGGCGAGCGTCGGCGATGCCTTGACGACGGTGCGCTTGGGTAAACCATCGAGCGCTACCTCGGCCAGGAGCCGTCTCGCACGCGTCCGGGCTAGATCACCGTCCACATCATCGGTTCGTCCCAACGACACCCGGCGATGCTTGCCACGATGGCGAAGGCGGACGAACCAGAAATAACGCCCTGTAGGCTGAACACGCATGCCGAAGCCGGCAAGCTCAGTATCCCAGACGCAGTATTCCTTGTCTCGCAAGGGGTGCTTCCGCCGAGCGAAATTGCCGTCGAGATATGCCCGGATACCGGGCTTTTTCCGGTTTGGGACCATATAGCCATCGAATGTAGCAGATTCGCTGGCAAAAGTCCCCGAAAACCAAGGGTTTTGCGGGACCATATGGCCTTTAGCGTACCCCGAACTCCCGGCCTGCTTTTCTAGCCGCGCTACTGATTTTGTTGAATAATTTTCCATGAAAGCAACATACGTTGCGTAGGGTGTGCTTCAATCACTGACGCATCTCCATATCGCTGTCGTTGTCAGAAAACGCCGGTTTCGCGCGGGTTTCCCGGTTCCGGCGAGGCACCTTATAGCCGTGATGGCGCACAAAAGGAACCCTTTGTTCCCCCTCTGTCCGCCATTCGTGAGCAAATAGCCATAAGCAGGGGCGAAACTGCGCGCGGGCGCATCCCTCTTTTCGAGTAGCATTCCAGCAGTGCGAGACTGCTTTAACATCCAGGCCCGGCGCACATCGGCGATGCCCGATCGATCGCGGTTGGCGCGATCACGGCGCTTTAAGCAGGGGGGCGTAATGACCCGTGTTTTCGCTTTCGGTCGCCCTCCGCCGAAGGGCAGCCAAGACAAATTCGGATGCTTGCGTTCACCGTCTAGTTGATAGCGCCGGCCCGCATTTCGCGGACCGTCCACGTGACGCCATCATCATTTTCACGGACACCGATTTCCCAGATGCTGACGACGAATAAGAGCCCCGGTGAATACCTCGATTCCGCAGTCAAAAGGCCAGGGCCAAGGCCCCGGTCCGTCATTCAAAATCCTGTTCCCTCCGCTATGGATTGGATCGAGCCCGCAACGTTCACAGAGGCCCTCCGTCTGCACATGGTCCGGTTTGAGGAATCCTTCCTCGCTTTACACCGTTCGATCATCGGTCGTGTCCCGCGGGGTGGTGTAGGAAGGTTTCCCTGAGAGGGTGGCCACCGTCGATCTTCTGGTAGGGTTCGGATGCGAACTCGAACCTGGAGAAGAAGACGATGACCGACGACAGAATGGCCCTTGTCGAGCTGATTGAGCAAGGGGCTGATAGCGATTTGGTGCGTGAGATGCTGGCTTTCGCCGCAGAGCGTATGATGGATCTCGAGATCGAGGCGAAGACGGGCGTGCCTTGCGGATCACGCAGCCCTGAGCGGCTGAACCACCGCAACGGCTACCGCGAGCGAGGTTGGGATACGCGAGCTGGCCGGATTGATCTGGCGATCCCGAAGCTGCGCAAAGGCAGTTACTTCCCAAGCTTCCTGGAGCGACGCCGCACTGCCGAGAAGGCCTTGGCGGCAGTGATCCAGGAAGCCTACGTCCACGGTGTTTCGACCCGTTCGGTCGACGATCTGGTTAAGGCGATGGGCGCCAGCGGTGTTTCAAAGAGCCAGGTCAGCCGTTTGGTTGCCGAGATCGACGAGCGGGTGAACGCTTTCCTCACGCGACCGATTGAAGGCGAGTGGCCCTATCTATGGATCGACGCCACCTACCTCAAAGAGCGCGAGGGCGGACGGATTGTCTCGACGGCGGCGATAATCGCGGTGGGCGTCAACACCGATGGCCGGCGCGAGGTTCTGGGCGTAGCCACCGGCCCGTCGGAAGCCGAACCCTTCTGGAAAGCCTTCCTGCGCTCGCTGGCGGATCGCGGCCTGCGAGGTGTGAAGCTGGTCATCTCCGACGATCACAAAGGGCTGCGCGCCGCGGCCAGCAAGGTATTTGCCGCAACCCAGCAGCGCTGTCGGGTGCACTGGATGCGCAACGCGTTTGCCCATGCCGCGCCGAAACAACGACCCGCTGTCATTGCTATGATCAAGACCATCTTCGCGCAGGAAACGGCCGAGGCAGCGCACCAGCAGTGGGACCAAGTTGCTGATGCCCTGCGCGAGAAGTTTCCAAAGCTGGCCGACATGATGGACGCATCACGCGAAGACGTGCTCGCCTACATGGCCTTCCCCAAGGATCATTGGGCGCAGATCGCGTCCACCAACCCGCTGGAAAGGGTCAACAAGGAGATCAAGCGAAGGGCCGACGTGATCGGCATATTCCCGAATGACGCTGCCGTCGTTCGTCTCGTCGGAGCGCTCATGCTGGAGCAGAACGATGTGTATGGACCACCCCCACCTTGCAAGGCTTTTCGATTTAGTACGACGAACTCGGGTCTTGCGGTCGTGTATCCGGCCTTGTGTTGCGGCATTCACGCCGCAGGCCCCTATGGTTTCCGCGGATCGACGGCCGGACAAATGGACGAACTCAACATGGTTCGCATCGTTTCATTGGCCTTTGTCGAACCCCGGTGAGACCGGTTTGCCATACTTTTGTCTTCGCCTCGCAAAACGGCCCCTGGAGGGGCCGAGCCGGTTACGCCGCCATCAGCTGTGCGGATGGACGGCGATACACTTCCTTCCTCGTCATCATGGCCCAGAGGGACCGTGCCGTTTTGTGAGCCACCGCCGTTGCAGCGACGTTCGTAGGCCTACGAGCGAGGAGATCCTTCAGCCACGGTCTCGGCGCCACGTCCTTTCGGAACGTCGTCCCCACGACTGCTCGCGCGCCATGGATCAGCAGAGTGCGTAGGTATCGGTCACCACCCTTGGTGATCCTCCCTATTCTCTCTTTGCCGCCACTGGCTTTGATCCGCGGTGTCAAGCCGAGCCATGCAGCAAAATGTCGTGAGGACCGGAACTGTGTGCCATCGCCGACTGCGGCCACGATTGCAGTCGCTGTGATCGGGCCCACGCCGGGGGCAGAAGCCAGGCGTTGACTTTCCGGACTGGATTTATGCCAAGCGACGATCCCCGCTTCCATCTCACCCAACTTCTCGGTCAGCGCGTCAATGTGCCGGAAAAGGCACCGCAACGCCTCTCTTGCTTCAACGGGCACCGTCGATTCGTCGGCCGTTGACAGGCGCTGGCTCAACGTCGCGAGCTGTCGCACGCCTTTACCTGCGATCAGGCCGTATTCCCCCAGCAGTCCGCGCAACGCGTTAATTGTCGCTGTCCGCTGTCGGACCAGCATGCTGCGGACGCGGTGCAAAGCTAGGATAGACTGCTGTTGCTTCGTCTTGATCGGGACAAACCGCATGTTCGGCTTGGTCGTGGCCTCGCAGATCGCTTCAGCATCGGCCGCATCCGTCTTGTTCCGCTTCACATACGGCTTGACGTATTGGGGGGGAATAAGCCGAACCGTGTGGCCGATCTCTACCAACATACGAGCCCAGTGGTGGGCGCTGGAACATGCTTCCATCCCGACAATGCATGGCGGCTGCTTAGTGAAAAATGACATCATCTCGGCACGCGCAAGCTTGCGACGCAATACGGTCACACCGGCTTCGTCAACGCCGTGCACCTGGAATACCGTCTTGGCCAAATCGAGGCCGATCGTAACAACTGACATGGCTTCCTCCATTTGATGACAACCCTCGGAATATGATCTATCCAATGGGGGTGGTCCATGCCATCAAGTGGGCGGTATCGCGCCGCTACATGACACTGGAAACTCTCGGCTCGGTGAGCCATAACCCTATTGTCAGCTTGCCAGCACTGGCCGCCTGACCTGAACCTGATCCTGCCGTAAATCGACGGTTCCTACACCCCCCCGCGGGACACGACCGTGACGCGGCTACCTTCGTCCAAACACCGATCTTGTGCCGCTAGGCGCACCTTTTATCGGCTCTGCAAAGGCTTACTCTCTTGATCGGTGGGGGTCGATGTCGAGGGCCAGTTGGCCGATCTTCGCGCGCCTCGATAGACTCAGCGGCATAAGAGCGGTCGCGCTTCTGCCGCTTTGAGGATACGTCGCGCAGCGGACACCGGTGCGCGACGAAAGCCTGCCTATACGTGAATGGCGGAAGGACCGGTCCGTTCAGGCATTTGCACGCGCAGAAGTATCCAGGCAGCAGCACCCAGCGTCACGATACCGCCAGCCGCGAATACGCCGACGATGCCCGTGGCTCCAAACACTGCGCCCCCTGCTGCCGCGCCCAGTGCAATGGACCCCTGCACCGAAGCGACGACCATCCCGCCTGCACTTTCCGCCTGATCGGGAACTGAGTGCGCGACCCAGGCCGACCACCCGACCGGCACGCCGCCGAAGGCGAGGCCCCAGATCGCCACCAGCAGCGCATGCCCGCCGATGGACGCCGGCACCAGGACCATCGCCAGCGCCGTTAGTCCCACTACGGCCGGCAAGAGAGCCATCGTCGCGCGCATGCTTCGCTCCATCAGCCAGCCCGCCAGCAGTGTGCCCGCGAAGTTCGCCACGCCAAAGCCCAGCAGCAACAGGGCAAGCCCTTCGGAGCCGATACCGATCGTCGCTTCGAGAAAGGGGCGGATATAGGTGAACAACGCGAAGTGGCCGACATGGGCCAAGATGCACCCCATCATGCCGACGGCGATGCCCGGACGCAGCGTGACGTCGAGTACTGTACGCAACCGCGACGGCTGGCCGGGCGCCATAGACGGCAGGGTGAACAGCTGCACCGCTAGCGTAACGGTGCCGATGGCCGCCGCCGCGTAGAAGGCGCTCTGCCACCCGAAGGTGCCGCCCATATAGCTGCCCAGCGGCACGGCCACCACCGTGCCCACCGCGATGCCGCTGAAGATGATGGACAAAGCGCGCGGCAAGAGCGGTGGCGGCACCAGCCGCATCGCGACCGCTGCGGCCATGCTCCAGAACCCGCCGAGCGCCACGCCCAGCAATATGCGCATGACCAGCAGCAAGACCAGATTGCTGGACATCGCCACCAGCAGGTTCGACGCGATCATGAGCATGGTGAAGCTTAGCAGCACGGTCCTGCGATTGAGCCGCTGCGTCAGGATCGGCACCAGCAGGCCGGAGAACAGCGCGACCACGGCGGTCACGGTGACGGCTTGCCCCGCCAGCGCTTCGGAAACGCCCAGATCAGCCGCCATCGGCGTCAGGAGGCTCGCGGGCAGGTACTCGGCCGTCAGCAGGCCGAACACGCCCATGGTCAGGGAGAAGACGGCCAGCCAGGCGGGAGCCGTCGGTCTGGTATCTGCATATGTCATAGCGATCATGATCCTTTGAAGGGTCGTTGTTCGCTGACTAGACGCCCGTCGTTGGACGATCTATGATGACAACTCCACATTCTTTAACCCAAGGTCCGGAAGTGCGTGGCTAATCCTGCCGATCTGATTGGCGAACTCCTCACCGCGCTTCGCCTGAACGGTGTGCGGTATCACCGCATCCAGACCGGCCCGCGCTTCGGGTTCGGGTTTCGCGGCCAGCCGGGCGAAGTGTTCTTCCATTACGTTGCGGTTGGTTCGGTCACCCTGCGAATGACGGATGGCAGCCTGCATCGCATCGACGCGGGCCAGGCGGTGTTCCTGCCGCGCGGGTCCGATCATGCGCTGCTGTCCGACTCCGAGGTGGCGGTGCGGGACGTCGAGAGTTTCGACGCGGCACAGCTAGGCGATGCCGTGCGTAACGTGGACACCTGCCCCAGCAGCGATCCGGTGCCGGGCATCGTGCTGTTTCATGGGCGCATGACGCTGGACCTTGGCGGCATGCATGGCCTTGGCCCCTTGATGCCTGCCTTGATGGTCGTCGATGCAGCCGAGCAACGCGCGCCCGATCTCGCTCTGATCCTGCAGGCGATGAAGACCGAGATCTGCGCCGGCCGGATCGGCTTTGCCGCCATGCTCGCGCGGTTGGCCGATGTCGCTGCGGCAATGATTATCCGCGCATGGATCGAGCATGGCTGCGACGACGCCTCGGGACTGATCGCGGCATTGCGCGACCCGCGGCTTTCCAGGGCCATCCTCGCGCTGCACCGCGATCCACGCCGCAACTGGTCGGTGGCGGAGCTTGCCGCGGAGTGCAATGTCTCGCGCTCCGCCTTCGCCGAGCGCTTCCATGCGACCATTGCCCTGACACCCCTCCGCTATGCGACCGAGATGAAGATGGGGCTGGCCCGCCAATGGCTCGCGCAGGAGCGGCTGGCAATCGACACCGTCGCCGATCGCCTCGGTTATACGTCGCAGGCCGCGTTCAGTAGGGCCTTCAAGCGCGTCACGGGCCAGTCTCCCGGAGCCAGCCGACGCGCGCAGGCATGAAGCTGCGTCCAGGGCCTGGCGGGCTTGGTGAACGGACGCTCGTTATTGATAGGGAATGCCGCCGTTTCCCATTCACCGGGTAATGCGGACGCGCTGACCGTACAGCGTCCAAACGGATCCTCAGCAAGGCCCCGGCCAAGGGCTCCTGCTCCAGCTTGGCGTCGGTCAGCCCCAATCGTGCGGTGGTGACGTACAGCACCCGACGATCGGGTGACAGGCAACAACTTGTTGGTCTCGATACAGGCAGGTCGGTCTGTTTCAAGACGGTGCCGTCTGGAGCGAAGCGCCGAATTGCATTTCCGTCGAAGAGGGTGGACCAGATTGTACCGTCGTCATCGACCAGAAGACCATCGGGATAACCATCATCGGCGCTGAAGGTAGCAAAGTCTCGACGGTTGGTGATGGCTCCCGTCAGCGGATCATGAACATAGGCGTAAATGACCGGGATGCGGGAGTCGGTAAGGTAGAGCGTTCGGCGATCCGGACTCCAGTCTAGCTGTTTGGTTGCGGAACGTCATTGGGATCAGGTAGGCTGGGCTATCGCGGACAACGCGTGGCGCTTTACCCCTGTCAGCGATGAGGTGCTGTAATGATGCAAATACACCCCCAGGCGCGAACAACGCCTGCAGTGCGAGCGGAGATCGCTCGATCCACGGAGCCGGCGAGTGTCGTCGCCAAGCGCTACGGCATCAGCGACGAGACAGTCCGGAAATGGCGAAAGCGCGGCGAACACGCGTGCCAGGATCGATCGAGCCGGCCAAAGCGGCTGCCATGGCGCGTCACCGAGGAGGAACGCGCGATCATCTGCACCGTGCGCCGATCGACGGGCTTCCCGCTGGATGACCTGACCTTTGTGCTTCGCCACTTCCTACCGCATCTCAACCGCGACAACATTTATCGGGTCTTGAAGGCCGAAGGCCTTAATCGACGCCCCGCGAAGCCATCAACGCCGCCGACCAAAGGGCAAGGCAGCTTTCGCGAATATGACCTCGGTTACGTCCATATTGACGTCAAACACTTGCCAAAGCTGCGGACTGGCGACGGTGAGGTGCGCAAGCGCTACCTCTATGTCGCCATCGATCGCTGCTCTCGCTTCGTCCACCTGGCAGTCTACGACGCTGAGAACGCGGCCAACGCAGTCGCCTTCCTGGCGGAGGCACGAAAGGCATTTCCCTTCCGTATCACCCATGTGCTCACTGACCGCGGATCCTGCTTCACCGCTGATGCCTTCGAACTCGCCTGCAGCAAGCTCAAGGTCACCCGTCGCATGACAAAACCCTATACGCCCCAAACCAACGGCATGGTCGAACGCTTCAACGGTCGCGTCGCAAGCGAAGTGCTCGGCATCAATGTCGCCGGCCACCCCGATCTCGAAATGCTGCTCATCGGATTCAACCATGCGTACAACGGGCGACGACAGCGCGTTCTTTCCGGGCTGACACCCATCGATAGCGTCCGCAAGCGGCTTGACCATAATGGCCGCCTTGCAAATCCCCTTTACAAGCCTGCGCACAACAACGACCTGCTACCCAAAGTCGATGAGATCCTCTACTATGCCAATGAGGTCTCACAACCAGACAACGTCACGCGAGCGTGACGTCCTGGCCGACTTTAATGCAACTCCAGACCATATTATATCGGTGATCTGAGAGCACCATCAGCGGCTCGAAAGCGCCTGCCTGCAAAGGTCGATCATGTATAGTTGCTTAGAGGATTTCTGCCTGGAGCCGGCTATGACCAACCACCTTCTCGCCAGCCGTCGCGCATCCGCAGTCCCCAGAGGCGTCGCTTCAGCAACCGCCATTTTCGCGGCGCGTGCCGAAAACGCGGAGCTCTGGGATGTCGAGGGGCGCCGCTATGTCGATTTCGCGGGCGGTATCGCCGTGCTCAACGTTGGGCATCGTCATCCCAAGGTTATTGCAGCGGTCCGTGACCAGCTCGACCTCTACACCCACACCGCCTTCCAGGTCGTGCCCTACGCGCCCTATGTCGAGTTGGCCGAGCGGCTGAACACGCTCGCGCCGATAGAAGGCGATGCCAAGACGATCTTCTTCACGACCGGCGCTGAGGCGACCGAAAATGCCGTGAAGATCGCCCGGGCCGCGACTAACCGTCCGGGCGTCATTGCTTTCGCGGGCGGCTTCCATGGCCGTACCCTGCTGGCATCGGCAATGACAGGAAAGGTTTCGCCCTACAAGAAAGGCCTCGGGCCTTTTCCCGGCGAAATCTACCATGTCCCACTGCCCAGCGAAACGACCGGGGTAACGATCGACGAAACTCTACGCGCGCTGGAATTCCTGTTTGCCGCCGATGTCGAGCCCGAACGCATCGCCGCGATAATGCTTGAGCCAGTTCAGGGAGAAGGAGGCTTTCATATGCCGGATCCCGCGCTTTACCGGGCGATAGACCAGCTCCGCCGCGATCACGGCATCCTCCTGATCGCCGACGAGGTGCAGAGCGGCTTTGCGCGTACCGGCAAGATGTTCGGCATCGAACACGCTCCGATAAAGCCCGATCTGATCGCGATCGCCAAATCGCTGGCCGGCGGCTTTCCCTTGTCAGGGGTAATCGGTCGCGCCGATATAATGGACGCCGTTGAACCCGGCGGGCTCGGCGGCACCTATGGCGGATCGCCGATCGCTCTCGTAGCCGCGCTCGCCGTGCTCGACGTGATCGAGGAAGAAAATCTGATCGCGCGCGCGAACGTCATCGGCGCTCGGCTGCGCCAGCGCATTTCTGCTTTCGCCAGCCGCGATGATCTCGTCCGCATCGCCGGCTTGCGCGGTCCGGGTGCGATGATCGCCTTCGACATCGTCGATGGGAAAGGGCGTCCGGATGGAATTGAAGCCAAGAAGGTTTGCGCCCGCGCGCTCGATGCCGGATTGATTCTGCTGAGCTGCGGTCGGTTCGGCCAAACTATCCGCATCCTCGTGCCTTTGACGGCGTCGGACGCGATCCTGGAAGAGGGGATGAACGCCATCGACAAAGCGGTGAGCCCCAGGGCACCGGTCGAGCAGGGATCGACCATCTCGGCTGAGGCATTGGCATGACCAAGCTGACGCTCGACTACGCGCAGCTGTTGCGGAACGGCGCCTATATTGATGGCGCTTGGGTGACGGCCGACGCGGTGATCGCGGTACGCAATCCGGCCGATGGCAGCATCGTCGGCAGTGTCCCAACCTTGGCGGTGCTGAAGCGAGCCGGGCGGTTGCGGCGGCGCAGCGTGCCTTCGGCGACTGGCGTGTGCTGCCTGCCAAGCAGCGCGGCGCGATCGTTCGGCGCTGGGGCGAACTGATGCTCGCACATCAGGACGATCTCGCCCGGCTGATGACCGCCGGACAGGGTAAGCCGCTCGCCGAGGCCAGGGGTGAGGTTGCCTATGCAGCGGCTTTCCTCGAATGGTTCGCTGAGGAAGCGCGGCGGGTCGACGGCGATCTTCTGACCCCGCACCGGAACGACCGCCGTCTGCTGGTCCGAAAGCAACCGGTTGGCGTGGTCGCGGCGATAACGCCGTGGAACTTCCCGCTGGCGATGATTACCCGCAAGGCCGGACCGGCGCTCGCGGTCGGTTGCACGATGGTGCTTAAACCCTCTGAACTGACGCCCTTGTCGGCGTTGGCGCTGGCCGTGCTGGCTGAACAAGCGGGCGTGCCAGCCGGCGTGTTCAACGTCGTCACCGGCGATGCCAGATCGATTGGCGAGGTGCTGACCGGCGACAAGCGCGTTCGCAAGTTCACGTTCACGGAGTCGACGCCGGTCGGCAAGACGCTTGCGGCGCGCTGTATGGATACTGTGAAGCACGTCAGCCTGGAACTCGGTGGCAATGCGCCTTTCATCGTGTTCGACGATGCCGATCTGGATGCAGCGGTCGAGGGCGCGATTGCGTCTAAGTTCCGCAACACGGGCCAGACCTGCGTGTGCGCCAATCGCCTCCTCGTCCAAGCCGGGATCTATGATCGCTTCGCTGAAGCGCTGACCACCCGCGTCTCCGCCTTGAAGGTCGGCGCCGGTCTTGGTGGTCCGAGCGACCAGGGGCCACTGATCGACGATAGCGCGGTCGCCAAGGCGGTCGCTCATGTCGCCGACGCGCTCGAAAACGGCGGTCGGTTGTTGACTGGCGGCAAAGCGATCGACCGCGCCGGCACCTTCTTCGCGCCGACCGTCATCGCTGATGTGGCCGCCGACACGCTCCTGTGCCGCGAGGAAATGTTCGGACCGGTCGCCGGGCTGGTTCGGTTCGAGACCGAGGAAGAAGCGATTGCCCTTGCCAACGATACCGATGCCGGGCTCGCGGCTTACGTCTACACCCGCGACATCGATCGAAGCTGGCGGGTGCCCGAGGCGCTCGATTACGGGATGGTTGGCCTCAACACCGGGCTGATTTCGACGGCGGTTGCGCCGTTCGGCGGCGTCAAGCAATCGGGTCTGGGCCGGGAAGGCTCGCGTTACGGCGTCGATGATCATCTCGACATCAAGCTGGTCTGCGCAGCGGTGGAAGGCCTATAATTTTTGAGCTCCATATGCTGTTGACGGAATGGTGCCCTCAACGCACCAATGCAAAATATGGACGGCAACGCCACTTTGCGAAGGTCAGCATGAATAGTGAGCACCGCCCGGGGCGGTTACCATCATTTGCGTCGCTGCGAGCGTTTGAAGCTGTTTTCCGACATGGCGGCATCCGCAAGGCAGCGGACCAGCTGAACCTCAACCATGCCGTCGTCAGCAGGCATATCCGTTTGCTTGAAGATTGGTTGGGCATAGCCCTGGTAGTTCGAAGTGGTAACCGACTTTTCTTGACTGAAAAGGGAGCGGAATATCATGCGCGGATATCCGCGGCAGTAGCCGAAATGGTCCTGGCGACGGATGATCTCGTCGAAAGCCGGAACAGTAAACCGCTGCGACTTTCGTGCGTACCGGGATTCGCGACCCAATGGCTTGCGCGCAATCTTGCAGAATTCGAGCGAGCATATCCTGATTGCAAAGTCGAGCTGAAGCCGACCGATACGCAAGCTAATCTTCTCGCTCACGAGGCTGACGCCGATATTCGACTCTTTGTCGATCCAATGACCGGCCCACCCCGTGGATTGCGGGCGTTCGAACTTGCAAGGCCCGAACTTTTGCCGCTAGCAAGCCCAGAACTCGCTGCTGAACTGGAACGGCACACGCAGCCGGGATCATGTGTGGAGTGGCCGTTTTTGCATGATACGGACGATAGCGAATGGCGGGCCTGGCTGCACAAGAACGGCCACGCCGTGCCCGAGGTTTTGCCGGGCAGTCTGTACTGGCACTCGCATTTAACCATCGCTGCGGCGCGGGATGGACGGGGCGTGGTCATTGCGAGCAAGTTTCTGGTTGATGGCAACTTGAAAGAGGGATCGCTCGTCAAAATTGAGTTACCAGACGCGCGACCTGTTGCTCTAGGCAGCTATTTCCTGGTTGCGCGCGAAGACCGCTGGTCACATCCGACGCTGGTTCGGCTGCGAGCGTTCCTGAGGCAGAAAATGGCGAAGATGACCGGCGAGAGCATCGGTTGAAGCATGCCGGTGCGCTGACCGTGGTGACCGACCGCTTTGCATGCAGGTTTGTTAACGAGGCAGATATGATTCTCGACGTAATCGATCTTTCCGGATCCCCCAGCGAGCGCGGCCGAGCGTTCGGAAATCTGCGTCGGGCACAGATCCGCTCTTGGCTAGACGACTGGCTGGAAAGCCTTGCCCTAGCGGGGATCAGCGACCCCCGCGCTTACGCCGGGCAGTTCATTCGGAACACCGAATTCATGCCGACCGTCGAAGCATATGCGTCGGACGTTCTGGACGAGCTGCGTGCCATGGCCGAAGGGGCGGATGTTCCCTTCGAGTTGCTCTTCGCGGCCCAGCTGATGGACGAAGAGTGGGTTTATCGCGAAGCCACGCACGGATCTTTGTCAGGGGATAAGTGCAGCTCATTCGCGATCCGCGCCGCCTCGGGCAGTATGTGGATCGGGCAGAACATGGACCTCGATACATTCACTGACGGGCATCAGCTGATGGTGCGTGCTTCAGCGGATGGCGGCAAGCCGGCGACGCTGGTCTTCACGGTCGGTGGTCTGATCGCGTTGCTCGGCGTCAACGCCCGGCGCGTCGCCATCTGCGTCAATTATCTGTCGCAGCTGCCCACGTCGGCCCGGGGTCTGCCCGTCGCCTTTGTCATCCGCAAGTCGCTTCAATCGAATACGCTCGATGAGGCAGCGCGCTTCATCAAGTCCGTGCCCCATGCGGTAGGCCAGCATTACCTGATCGCGGACACATCCGACATTCGCTCGCTCGAGGCATCAGCGGCGGGAGTTCATGAATTTTCTGCGGGTTCCGACCGTGTGCTTCACACCAATCATCCGCTGGCGCCCGCGAATATCGCGATTGCCGATGTTCCGAATGGTGCTAATTCCGAAGCAAGGCTATCGGCGCTGACCCGTCGGCTGGGTGGCGGCTTCCCCGGCCTGTCAGAACTACAGGCGGCACTGTCTTCAAGTGACGACCCGCTCAATCCCGTCTGCCGCACCGCCCCCAGCGATGTCGATCGCAAAAAATCGAAGAATATCAACGGATTTACGACTGGATCAGTGATCATGTCTCTCGACAGGCGAAAGGCCGAAATCGATGCTTGGGTCAGCAACGGGCCGCCGAGCCTGCGAGGATATGAGGAAGTTCGATTGAACGGGGTGAACTGATGCAAAGCGACGCGACTACGGTCGCCATTTTCCTATAACGGGTTCCTTTCGGCTCGCGCGCCGAATATGAAACCGAGGAAATTCAGCAAGGTCTGCGCGGCCAAAATCGATGTGCTGCCCGTGGCGTCATAATCGGGTGCCACCTCGACGAGGTCCATTCCGACGATGTGGTGCCGGTTAGCGAGGTGCTGGAGCATTTCAAGCACTTCATAGTAGAGGAAGCCGCCGTGGCTCGGCGTGCCTGTGCCGGGCGCGATTGACGGGCAGAAACCGTCAATATCCAGCGTTACGTAAACCCGCGCGCCTTCGGGAATGCGCGCGATGACAGCTTCCGGTCCCAAGGCGCGCATCTGGCGGACCGAAATAATGTCCGAACCCATCGCCCGGGCCTCCTCATACCCATCCTTTGCGGTAGAGGAGACGTTGCGGATTCCCACTTGGGTCAGGCCCGTGACATAGGGCTTCTCCGCGGCCCGCCGCAGTGGATTGCCGTGGCCAAAGCGTACGCCATGGCGCTCATCCACGAAATCGAGATGGGCATCGATATGGAAGATGTGAAAGCTGTCACGGCGCTCATAGGCGTCGATGCAGGGAATGTTGACCGAATGATCCCCGCCGATCACGATTGGTAGGGCGCCGGCGTCCAGGATTGCCTCGACGCCCTTTTTGATATTGGCGTGGCTTTGAAGCGTGTCGGTATGAATGATATCGGCATCCCCGATATCGACCATCCGGACGTCTGACCCAAGGTAGATGCGGTCGTCCTCGTGGTCATATGCGCCCGCATGCCCGAAGCTGAACAGCGTGGACGCTTCCCGCACCGATCGCGGTCCGAACCGGGCGCCAGCACGATATTGCGTGCCGGCGTCGAATGGCGCGCCGAGGATGGCGACATCGGCATCGATCCGGGACCAGTCCTGCACATACGGGCTTTTTCCGAAGGTGCAGATGCCGACGAAGGGCAGGTTCAATCTTCCTGATTCGTACGGATGGCCACTCATCAATCAAACTCCAGAGCTTTGGGGTGATCGCCAATCCAGGCGGCCACAACGCGCGCGGATTGTCGCCGAACCTTTCGCCTTGTCCTGCCGGTCCTGTCGCTCGCAGTACCCACCGCTAGCGCGTGAGGCAGTCGATTGCCTTTGAAAGCATCTTAAATCCGTTTGAGATACAGGCGGAAAGTGCATCGGACGCCCCCATCCGGCTGATCAGGCCGATGCGAAGACCTGTCATCGCATCGCAAACAAACCGGAAGGGGAATCAAACACGCATTTGTGTGAACTATATAAAGATGCCTCCCAAAGACAGTGGCTCGCATAGCATTCGAACCAAAATGAGGAAGGGGCGGAAGACTTCGATGAAAGGCTATGCGGCATTCACGCCAAATCCAGTGATTTCGGCATGCCCGGTTCAGCCATCGGTGCGGGGCCCAAGCGCAGCTCTTCTGTCGAAGTGGACGTGCTGCAAATCGGCAGGGTCCGTCTGCATCAATCGTCAATCGTCAATTTTCAATGATCTCTGATAGCGCGTGTAGCGGCAGGAGTCAGTCCAGGCCAATGTCCGACCAGAAAACGAACACCGAAATCGTCGCTGCCCTTGACGCTTTGTTCGAGCGCTGGAACCGCGCCGATCAGCCCGGCCTGGTTGTAGGCGTGCGGCATCGCGGCCAAGCATTGTATCGCCGGGCCTTCGGCATGGCGAGCCTGGAGACGGGCCATGCCAACCATGTCGCTACCGCCATGAGGATCGGCTCGACCAGCAAGCATTTCCTCGCGCTGCTGATGCTGCTGCTGGAGGAGGAAGGGCTGCTCGATCTCGATGCGTCGATCGGCGACTATATTCCGGAACTGCAGGGCCATAACGCGGAGCCGACATTGCGGCAGTTGCTGCAGCATCGCGGCGGTACGCGATGTCATATAGACCTTGGGTTCATCGGCCACGCCATGGTCGCGCCTCCAGAGGGAAGTGCTCTGGCGGTCCTGCGACGGCAAACAGGCCGCAACTTTCCGCCGGGCACTGCCACGATCTACAACAATGGCGGCTATCATCTCGCGTCGCTCGCTGCGTCACGCGTGGTGGGGGCGCCGTTGGCGGCGCTATTCAAGCGCTATTTGTTCGAGCCTTTGGAGATGCATGACACCCATCTCGCACCGAGCGACTATGTCATGACGCCCGGCATCGCCAGCCTTCATCTGCCCGGCGATGGTCAATGGCGGCGCGGACTATTTCCGTCACAGGAGGTGTTGGGCGAGGGCGGGATTGTGTCGACCATCGACGACATGCTGACATGGGCGGCACATCTGCAGTCACGAAATATCTTCGGCGCGCAGCGAAGCTGGGACGCGCTGCTGGATGCGCCGGCGGAGATCGATGGCTCGCCTGGCTATTACGGGCTTGGCCTGATGCAGCAGACCTATCGCTGCGTGAAGACGATCCGCCACTCGGGCGGCGTGATCGGGGGTTCGTCAGACCTTGTATGCGTCCTCGGTGAAGACCTTGATATCATCATCATGAGCAACGGCGCGCCCAACGCGTCGCCTTCCGTCCTTGCGGACCAGATAGTCGATATAGTGCTGGGCGATGTGCTGAACGTGCGGCCAGCCAACCCCGATCCGGATGAATATAGCGATTGGCTAGGCCATTATGGCTGCCCTGAAACAGGCATGCATTATAGCCTTGTGAGCCATGGTGGCGCGCTTTGCCTGCGGATTTTGAACTACGCCGTTCCATACCCGCTTGCCTTCGATACCCATGGCCAACTGTCCACCGGTTTGACCGGGATCGGCACGGTTCGAATTCATTGTGAGCATGGAAGTGATGGCACCCGCTCGCTGCGGGTCACTTTCGCGGGGCAGCACGATGTTTGCGCGAAGCAGATCATCGATGTCGATGCAGAGGTGCCGCCGGGCGTCGAAGGCGCGTTCGACAGCCCGGAGAGTGGCTTTGAAGTGCTGATCGAACGGTCCGGCAAGCAGGTGACGCTGCGCGTGCGCGACCAATGGGGGAGCAGCGAGTTCGATCTTGTCCCATTGGGCGGGAAGTGGCTTTCCATGCGCAGCAGCCCGCATTCCGATCAGTTCGGAGCAACACTATCGTTTCCAAATGGCTGGCAAGGCGACTTCACGCTCAATTCGGCGCGGACAAGAAACCTTGAATTCCGGCGGCTCGCGGTAAGGAAAGAGCAATGACGCTGCAGTTGAAACCCGACTTTTCCGCCGATGGCGGTCTGAAAGCCTTTCCTGCCACTTTGGGCCGCGTCCATGCGCGCGAGATCGGCGGTCTAGGGTTGAATGTGCTGAAGCAGGAGGTGGAGTTTCCTGTCGCGGTGCTCAAATCTTCCGCGCTTCGGCACAACCAGCTCTGGATGCGGGCGTTTCTGGCGCGTACCGTGGCATCGATCGCACCGCACGGCAAGACGACGATGAGCCCCGAACTCATCGCCATGCAGATCGCGGACGGTGCCTGGGGTATCACGGCTGCCACCACGGCACATATTCGTTCCTATCAAGCGCATGGCGTGCGGCGCATCATTCATGCCAACCAGCTGGTGGGAAAAGAGAATATTCGGGGCGTGTTCGAACTGCTCGCCCAGGACACGGATCTGGATTTCTACACGCTCGTCGACTCCCGCGCTGGTTTCGATCTCCTTGCCGAAGGCCTCGCGCGAACGCCGATCGGACGCCCGCTCCAGCTGCTTCTCGAAATTGGGGCCAAGAACGGGCGCACCGGATTTCGCATCCTGAGCGATGCGATTGCGCTTGCTGAGGATATAGCCCGCGATCCTCGTTTTACACTGGCCGGCGTGGAATGCTTCGAAGGCGTCTATACGGGGCGTTCGTCGGATCACGATCATCAGGCCGGGAGCATGTTAGATCGGATGGTCGAGCTCGCTCTGCAGCTGCGCGACCGCAAGCTGTTCGGCATATCCCGGCCGATCTTTTCCGGTGGCGGTTCCGCTTATTTCGCGCTCGTCGCCCGGACAGCGGATGAGCATCTCAAGGAAGCGGATTTCCGGGTCGTGCTGCGCAGTGGCTGCTATCTCACGCATGACAGCGAACATTACCGGCTCATTCATCAGCGGCTTGGCCTGGAAGGGGAAGTCGGTGAGCCGAAACATGGGCTGCTCGCGGCGCTGGAGGTTTGGGGTTGCGTCCAGTCGTGCCCGGAACCGGGATTGGTGCTCGTAAATTTGGGAAAACGCGACATCTCCTATGACATCGATCTGCCTGTGCCCATGTGGACATGTGCGCGCGGCGGATCAGAAGCGATCCCGGCGGAACAGGACATGCGCGTGACAGCGCTCAACGACCAGCACCTCTTCCTGTCGGTTGCGCCAGAATCCACCCTCGCGGTGGGAGATCTTGTCGGCTTCGGCATTTCCCACCCCTGCACCACCTTCGACAAATGGAAGATGATGTTCGTGGTCGACGATGCCTATCGGGTCGAAACAATGATCAGCACCTGCTTCTAAGCGAGAAGGGCACAAGAGTGATGATATCGATGAAGACGTATCTGCAAAAACGCCGTGCTCTCCTGCTATCAGGATTTGCGCTCGTTTTTGCAGCAGCGCCGGCGGGGGCGCGGGAGCCGCTCACGGCCCCGCCAGTCGTCGCGACCGCTCCCGCCACAGCCAATCCGCTCACTCGCGAGGATGTCGCCGCCTGGCTCGATGGCTTGCTACCCTATGCCATAAAGCAAGGCGACATTGCCGGCGGAGTGGTCAGCGTGGTCAAGGATGGCCATGTCTTATTTGAAAAGGGCTACGGCTATGCCGATATCGCCAGCGGGCGGCGGATGGATCCGGCCCGCACGATCATCCGGCCAGGCTCGATCACGAAGCTATTCACCTGGACTGCGGTGATGCAAATGGTCGAGGCTGGAAAGCTCGACCTGGATGTGGATGTCAACCGCTACCTCGACTTCAAAATTCCCCCTTATGGCGGGCGGCCGATCACGCTGCGCGACATCGTCACTCATCGCACCGGGTTTGCCGAACAGATCAAGGGCCTGATCGGCCGCTCGCCCGCCTCCAGTCTGGGCAACTATTTGAAAGAGCATATCCCAGCGCGAATTTATCCCGCCGGTACAGTCCCGGCCTATTCCAACTATGGCTCGGCGCTTGCTGCCTACATTGTCGAACGCGTGTCCGGCGAGCGTTTCGAGTACTATGCCGCCCGGCACATTTTATTGCCGCTGGGCATGACCCGATCCACCTTCGTCCAGCCCGTTCCGCCGGCCTGGCGCCCGGACCTTGCGACATCATATCGCAAGGCGAGCGAACCGCCGCGATATTATGAATATATCGGGCCGGTGCCCGCCGGTGGTCTCAACACCACCGCGGAGGACATGGCCCGTTTCATGATCGCCCATCTCAATCAGGGCGAATCTAATGGTAAGAGAATTTTCTCGGCCGAAACCGCTCGTGCAATGCATGCGCCGCAAAGCAAGATCTTTCTCGCGCTCAACACCATGGCGGTTGGTTTTTACGAAACGACGCGTAACGGGCATCGTTCCATCGCCCATAATGGAGGCACTCAGTTCTTTCACAGCGACCTTCATCTGCTGGTGGATGACAATGTCGGCCTGTTCATATCGCTCAACAGTACCGGCGGCGAAGATGCCACAAAGAAGATCCATGACGCCTTTTTTAACGGGTTCATGGATCGCTATTTCCCCGGCAAAGGGGGATCACCACGAGATAATGCGCTGTCATTGGCGACGGCGCGCGCCCATGCGGCTTCGATGCGCGGTTATTGGGAGTCCTCGCGCCGATCCGGTGAAAGCTGGCTCGGTCTGGCAGACTTGTTCAATCCGATCTGGATCGGTTCGGATGAGAATGGACGCTTGACCTTTCCCTTTCCTGGACGCGGGATCGTAACTTGGACCGAAATTGCGCCGTTCGTCTGGCAATCGGACGATGGCGACAAAATGCAGGCGCTGACCCGCGATGGCAGGCCGGCGATGGTCGGGTTCGATGCGGCGCCACCCGCCGCATTCCTGTCCGTTCCCTGGTGGCGCTCACCGGGCTGGCTGCTCCCCGCCTTGGCCTTGTCACTAGCAACCCTAATATCGTACGGTCTGGCCCTACCAATCGGTGCCGTCATGCAGCGTCGCTACGGCCTCAATCGGGAGACGACCGCGGGTAAACGCCCTCATCGAGTGTCCAAATTGCTCAGCCTCGGACTTGTCGGCGCAGCGCTGGCATATCCTATCGTGTTGAGCCGTTTCGGGGACGATACCGATTTGTTCTCGGCGCGAACCGACTCGGCCGTTCTAACCTTGGAAGCTGGCACGCTCGCGCTTTTGATCGCGGCAATGGCAGCACACCTCTGGCTTTCCTTCCGTGCATGGAAATTGCGCCTATCATGGGGCTTCAGAGTAGTGACATCGTTGATGGTCATGTCGACAGGTGTCCTTTGGTGGGCAGCTATCGCATTTGGTCTCATCAATTTCAGTTTGAACTACTGATTGGCGACATTTGATCAGGTATCGCCGACCACGCTAGTTGCGTGGTCGGCGATAGACTTCTGCTTCCCTGAAGACGTCAGCGCCCTCCGGCAAGAATGACGCCCTTGACTGCTGTATAATTGCGCAGGGCATCAAGCCCCGTCTCCCCGCCGAAACCTGAGTCGCCCTGCGGCTCCCCGGCAAGTGCGAAGCCAGGACCCTCGAAGGCCTCGATGCTGCTCCTCACCGTGACCTGCCCGCACTTGAGACGGCGGACCATGGCGTGGATCACAGGATATTGCTCGGTCCAGACAGTTGCGGCGAGCCCATACCGCGTCGAATTTGCCAGCCTGACGGCATCGTCCACCGTATCGAATGTCTGTACCGTAAGGACCGGGCCGAAAATCTCTTCTTTGACGACAGCCATGTCGTCGGCGACATGGTCGAAAATCGTCGGCAGGACGCCGCAATGTCGGTCAGACGCGCCGCCCGCCACCAGATGGGCACCGGCCTGTTGAGCAGACGAAATGTAGGACATGACACGGTCGCGCTGCGTCGTCCCGGCGAGCGGCCCGAACCGGGCGCCCATATCCAACGGGTCGCCCACGACATGCTGTCGTGCAAGGCTTGCGAGTTTGGCGAGCAGTTCCTCCTTCCTCGAGCGATGGACCAGAAGGCGGCTTCTGGCGACGCAGAGCTGCCCTTGATTGACGAGGATCTCGCCGAGAATATGCGGCGCCAGATCGGGTGTGGGGGGCGCGTCCGCAAAAACGATCTGGGGAGATTTTCCGCCGCATTCGAGCATGACGGGACGAATGTGCCGGCTCGAAGCAAGTGCCATAATGGCGCGCCCGGTTGCTGTCGAACCTGTAAAGGTCACCATGTCGATGTCGGAATGGCTGACGAGACTGGCGCCTGTTTCGATGCCGTCTCCCGGCACCACGTTGAGCACACCGTCCGGCAAGCCGGCTTCGAGTGCGAGTTCGCCGAAGCGTAAAGCCGACCCGGGAGTCATCTCCGAGGGTTTGAGGACCACGCAATTGCCTGCGGCGAGAGCTGGAAGCGACTTGATGATCGCATTGGCAAGTGGATAGTTCCAGGGCGCAATGGCCGCGACAACGCCGCGAGGTTCGCGCAAGCTGAAGGCAATGCTGCCCTGATCTGTTCCCGGAACCTCGCCGTAAATCTTGTCGGCGCATTCGGCGTAATAGCGGCAAAGAACCGGCGCGAGCCCGGCGACCTCGCCCACGGCGACGCCGATTGGCTTGCCCATTTCCAATGTATCGCGAAGAGCAAGTTCTTCGTGATCGCGGACAATGAGTTCAGCGAGGCGCAACAGCTTGCTCGCTCGAGCCTGTGGGCTGATGCCGCTCCAGTTCCCTCTCTCGAAAGCGGACCGCGACGATCGCACTGCGCGGTCGATCATCACGGCATCGCACAGCCCCGAATTATAAAGGTAGCGACCATCAACCGGTGAGAATATTTCGATTTCTTTTGAAGTCGCTATCCTTTGGCCATGGATCAGCGCTCGGCCATCCCATGTCAAATCGCGAGCGCGCTTGTTCCAGTCTGCTTCTGGCTGCTTGGTTGCCATCATGTCGCGCTAACCCTCTATGCTCGAATTGGTCGAGGTGGCCAAAGTGTCTTGCCACCACCGATCGCAAGCAAACTGGACCGACCTGTAGGACGCGACTTTTGCGTGACGATCAGTCCTATTTGATTGGCCGAGGAGCATAGCTAGACGACTTGCTGACCACCCTGACCTTCTCCTAGCCATCAACTCTAAAGTTCAACGCCGAGTGGCAAAAGTACCAAGGTCGGTTCTCAAAACATGACAAATACGTTCGACATCATTATCGTCGGTGGTGGCATTGCTGGCTTTGGCATGGCCGCCTTCCTCAATGAGAATGTCCGTGTCCTGCTTCTGGAAAAAGAAGCGTTTCCCGGCGTTCACGCGACGGGTCGGTCCGCAGCATTGTTTTCCGAAACCTATGGCAGCGAACCGATCCGCGCGCTCTCGCGCGCAGGCAATGGCTTTCTTTCCAATCCTCCCGAGGCGTTTCAGTTAAAGTCACCGTTGCATCCGCGCGGATGCCTCTACATCGCGACCAAGGAACAGGAGCAACGGCTCTTGGAGACCGCTTCCAGCCCGCTGATGAAGGCCGCCGCGCAGGTCGTCTCGGCCGAGGAGGCAACGGCCCGATGCTCCATCCTTAAACCAGGTTATGCCGCAGCGGCGTTGTGGGAACCGGGCGCGCAGGACATCGATGTCCACGCAGTGCTGCAGTCGTTCGTCCGCAAGTTCCGCACCTCCGGCGGCACGGTCGTCACGAGTGCGGAAGTGACCGCGATCGTGAAGTGCGCTGAGGGGTGGAGCGTTCGCACTGGAGAGCTGGAGTATACTGCGCCGATCGTTGTCAACGCAGCCGGCGCGTGGGCGGATCAGGTCGCGGAACTGGCCGGCATCGCACCGTTGGGTATTCAGCCGTTTCAAAGGACGGCGGTGCTCGTCGATCCCCCTGCGGGTGATGAAATCGGCGACTGGCCGTGCGTCATCGATATTGACGAGAATTTCTATTTCAAACCGGACGCTGGCAAGTTGCTGCTGTCTCCAGCAGACGAGCAGCCCATCGCACCCTGTGACGCCCAACCCGAAGAACTGGACATCGCAATTGCGGTGGACCGCGTCGAGCAGGCGACAACGCTTCAGGTGCGCCGGGTGGAGCATCGCTGGGCGGGATTGCGTAGCTTCGCGCCCGATCGTTTGCCGGTGGTAGGGTTCGACCCAAGAGCGCCTGGCTTCTTCTGGTTGGCTGGTCAGGGTGGATATGGCGTCCAGACGGCCCCGGCGCTGAGCCGTCTTGCTGCTGCACTGGTCGCAGGAGAGAGCATCCCGATGGACATCAGTGACGCCGGGCTGGATCCGAGCGTGCTATATCCTGACCGCCTTGTAGACCATATCGCGACACCTCGGCAAGCTGCCGCCCACTCATAGGATTGAGACCGTAAGATGCGCGTTTCTATTTCTCAGTTGGTGATGGAAACCAACACCTTTGCGCCGATCCCTTTGGGCCTTAGTGCATATGAAGAGATGGGCATCCATCATGGTGATGCCAGCGCCGTCGCGCCCGAGGGCGTCTTTGCGACCCTGGCGCTCTGGCGCCGCCTTGCGGAAAGCGCAGGTCATGAGGTGATCGAGGGTCTGGCGGCACAGGGCCAGCCGGGCGGACGCACCCTGCAGAATGTCTACGAAAGTTTCCGCGACGAAATTCTCGAGAATATTCGTGCCGCCCTGCCGCTCGACATCATCCTGCTCAATCTACACGGGGCAATGTCCGCGGGGGGCCATGATGATTGCGAAGGTGACCTGCTGGAACAGATCCGCGCCTTGGTCGGCCCGGACGTCGTCATAGGCGTGGAAGTGGACCTGCATTGCCATACAACGACAGCCATGTTGCGCTGTTCGGACATATTGATCGCCTACAAGGAATATCCGCACACCGACATCGCCGAGTGCGCGAAGGAGGTTTTCCAATTGTCGATCGGGACGGCGGAAAAGCGGGTCAAGCCTGTCATTTCCGTTGTCGATTGCAAGATGGTCGGCCTGTGGCACACGACGCGGGAGCCGATGGTTGGCTTCGTCGACGCGATGCGCGCGCACGAGGCCGCCGGCGATGCGCTGAGCGTCTCGCTCGGGCATGGTTTTCCATGGGGCGATGTCGCGGAAGGCGGCGCGCGCCTTTGGGTGATCACGGACGACCAGCGTGAAAGGGGCGATCGGCTCGCGCTGGAACTTGCCCAGCGCTTCTTCGATATCCGCAACGAAACGGCGCCGCCTTTGATGGCGATCGACGAAGCTCTGGACCACGCGATCGAAAGCGGGGCTTTGCCTGTCGTCGCCTCGGATGGCGCTGACAATCCAGGCGGCGGCGCGCCATCGGACAGCACTTTCGTTCTGGAGAGGATCCTCGCCAAGGGCGTGGATAATGCCCTTATCGCGTTTCTCCACGACCCTGAGGCGGTAAGGATGCTCGTCGATGCCGGTATCGGCGCAAAGATCAACCTCCGCATCGGGGGCAAGACCGGCCCTTCATCCGGAAACCCTGTCGATCTTGAGATTGAAGTTAAGGCCGTTCTGCATAACCATTTCCAGTCGGGCCTGGGCTTGGTGTGGCCACTCGGAACGGCGGTGTGGGTACGAGCCGCCAATCAGCTGGACATCGTGCTCACCAGCGTTCGCAGCCAGCCATTCGACCCGTCCAGCCTGGAGAAACTCGGGATTGATCTAGCCGGTAAACGGCTGATCGTGGTGAAGTCGACCCAGCACTTCCATGCTGGCTTCGCGCCCTTGGCGAAAGGCGGTGTCATCTACATCGCCGCGCCCGGCGCGCTGACCCCCGATTTCGCGAACATACCTTATACGAAGAAATCCCTCGATTATTGGCCGCGCAGTGATGCTGCGTCGCCGTGTTTGTTTTCAGACTGGAGAAATGAGGCATGAACAGTCCGCCGCATCTGTCGCCCGCTATGGTTGCGGGAGATTTGCTGTTCCTTTCCGGCCAGCTTGCCTTTGGACCGGAGGGGCGGATCGAGGGGGACATCAGCGTGCAGACAAGGCGTTGCCTGGAGCGGCTGGAGAATGTGCTGCGCGAACATGGTCTCGACCGCTCGGCAATCGTCAAGGTTTCCGTGTGGTTGACGGACTGTTCGGCCTTCACCGTGTTCAATGATGCCTACGCCGCCTTCTTCGGTGAACAGCGGCCAGCCCGATCGACCGTAATTTCCGGTCTGGCGATCGATGGCGCATTGGTGGAGATCGATGCCGTCGCTTTGCTGCAAGCGGCGTCCTGAGCAGTTCGGTTGATGGCGACCGCCAGCTCAACGGGTCATGTGTCGAACCGGGCCGATAGCCGATCTGGGGAGGTTGCGCCGTGGCCATCCAGCGCACGCGGATGGTTCATCGTTGCCATTTTTTTCGTAACGGCGATCCTTTCCTACACGGACCGCCTCATATTCAGTCTGCTCGTCGATCCAGTCCGAAATAGTCTTGGCATATCCGATCTTCAGGTCGGGTTGGCGCAGGGCACGTCGTTCGCCATCATCTACGCCGTGGCCGGCCTGCCCGCAGGCCGGCTGGCCGACGTTGCCAATCGCCGCAATCTGCTGCTCATCGGCATAATCACCTGGAGCGCGGGGACGGTGGCGTGTGGCTTCGCCAACGGCATGGCGTCGCTGATTGTGGCGCGAATATTGGTCGCCGCCGGTGAGGCCCTTCTCGCGCCGGCTGCCATGTCCATGATCGCCGATCTGTTTCCCCCGGAGCGCAGGGGCCGTCCGATGGCGGTGTTCCTGTCTGGAATGAACGTGGGAAGCGGGCTGGCGATCGTCATTGGCGGCGGCGTCTTGTCGCTCGCACAGTCTGGAGCATTCAACACCGTTGGTATCGGCCAGATCGAACCCTGGCGGACGACGCTTATGCTGATCGGCGTTCTGGGCGTTCCGGTACTCGCTTTGCTCCTCCTCATCCGTGAGCCGCAACGAAGGGCGGTGGGGGACCAGGGGAAGCGGCCTTTCACGGATGTGTTGAAGGAGATGGGGGGCGGGTGGAGGCGCCTGCTACCGATATTCGCGGCATTGGCGGCGTTCACGACCGTCGATTTCTCCTTGATCAGCTGGGTGCCGACGCTGTTGTCACGCGATTTTGCTGTTCCCGCCTGGGAGGTGTCCAACGGCTTTGGCCTGGTGATCCTGATCAGCGGCTTTGTGGGAACGGTGGTGGGCGGATTTGCTGCTGACAAGCTGTTCAGCAGAGGGGGCAATACGCTTCGGCTCCGGGTCACTGCCTTGTTGGCGCTCTCAGGTGGCCTCTCGCTCGTCTTCCTGACAATCGCGCCTGCCGCTTACGTCGTCGCAATATCGGCCTTCTGGCTCTTCGTTTCCGCTGTCGCCACAGTCTGCGGCATCGCAACGGCGCAGGATCTGGTTCCCGACGATGCGAAAGGATTGTGCATTTCTTTCATCGCCATGGGGAATATCAGCCTGGGGCTGGGCATTGGCGCCTCTCTGCCCGGAGCCCTGACGAGCGGCGCAGTGGATGGTCCTTCCGGCTTGTCATGGGCAATTACCGCCGTGGTGGTGCCACTGGCAGCGGTGGCGGCTTATCTGTGCGGCATTAGCAGCCGCTCGGCACAGCGCAGCTAGCCCGTGCAACAGGCCGACAGGCTGCCGTTAGGGAAGGGTATGGAAAAACGCGATACGAACGCGGAAAACTTCCTTGCCGAGATGGTCGCGGCGGAGCATTTCTCCGGTGTCGCCATGGTTAACCGGGGCGGGCAGGTGATCCATAAGCGCGCTTATGGTCCGGCCTCGGAGGATCAGGACAACCATGTCGATGGCCGCTTCCATGTCGCTTCGATAGCCAAGCAGTTCACCGCCGCCGCGGTCATGCAACTTGTCGAGATGGGAAAGGTGCGGCTTGAGGGGCGGATCAACGACTATCTTCCCGAGGCTTATCGGTCGGAACGCTGGGATGCCGTCAGCGTTGCAAACCTTCTGGCGCATAGCAGCGGCATTCCGGATTATGCCGTCACTCGCGACTATTACGCCGTCGTCGATGGCTGGGCGTTCGATGCCACGATCGACGGGATGATCCGTGAGGCGATGGCGCGGCCGCTCGACTTCGAACCCGGTTCGCAATTTCGTTACTGCAACCTTGGATACACGCTGCTGGGCAAAATCATCGAGGCCCCATCCGGACTGCGCTATGCGGACTATATCCGGCAGGCGCTTCTCGATCCCTTGGGGATGGAGAGCTCGGAGGTACATGACGAAGGCTATATCGCCAGACCGGAAGATGCGGCCGGTTTGCGGTGGGATTATCAGCTAGGTTGCCATATCAGAGATGAAGTTGTGTCTCTGCCCGTTACGCCAGCGGACGGAGGACTGGTGACAACACTCGACGATTTCGCTCGCTGGGTGGCGGTCTACAGATTCATGGAACATCCCAAGCTATCGAGCGCCTCCGTCGAACGCATGCTTACGCAAGCGGCGCCAGCCGATACATATCGTTGGCCTGAACGCAATATGCGCGGTCAAGGCTTCTACGGCTTGGGACTCATGCGAAGCGGTGACTTGATTATGCATGAAGGGTCTATCGTCGGTTTCAGAAGTTTTTTTCTGTATAGCCAAGATGAAGATCTTCTGATAACAGTCTTCTCTAACAACACTAACAACGATGTATTTCGGATTGCATCGGGTCTATTCGAGCTTTACGCCTAAACGGGTGGATATGCCGCATCGTCCTGCCTGCGCAACAAGCATGGTCAATGATTTTTGGCCGTGCGAACGATCGGCCTAGCTTTGGCCTTATTGGTGATCCTCGCGGATCATCGCGGCTCCCTTCTCGGCAATCATGATGACAACCGCGTTGGTATTGCCCGAAGTGACTGTGGGCATAATGGATGCATCGATCACGCGCAGCCCCGCGACGCCTCGGACCTTCAATCGTGAATCGACGACGGCGCCGTCGTCTTCGCCCATCCGACATGTTCCGACAGGATGGTCCCCCCTGAACGCCGATTGCCTCAAATAGGCGATCCATTCCTCATCGCTCTCCGGAATATTCTCCGGCGCGATCATCTCGGCAAGAACGTCGTCGAGCGGAGGCGTGCGTAGAAGCTGGAGCGAAGCCCGGCAACCGGCGATAAGTTCCGCTACGTCTTCGGCGTCGCCGAGTAGCTGATGTACGATACGGGGCGGCGAGGCGGGATCTGCATCCCGCAATGATACCGTTCCGCGTCCGCGAGGCTGGAGTTGGCAGATTGCAAGGCTCATCGCCGGTTGCGGATGCAGTTGGAGTCCCTGCTGAAGGGTTTCCATCTGATAGGCCATGGGGATCAGAATGGTTTGAATATTGGGCCGTTCGTGGCGATCTGAAGTCCTTGAGAACAACTGCGCGTGGCCCACAGGGCTAGTGATCGGTCCCCGTCGGGTCGTCAAAAACCGTAACCCGTGCCACGCCGCCTTCCACCAGACATTCTCGGTATTAAGCGTTGAGATGCGTGCGGCGCGCGTAATCATGACGCATGGATGTTCCTGGAGGTTCTGGCCGACGGCAGGACATTCCTGGGAAACCTCGATTCCGTTGCCGCGTAGAACTTCGGCCGGTCCAATGCCGGAAAGCATAAGGATTTTGGGAGAAGCGAGGGCGCCAGCTGACAGGATGATTTCGCGCCGAGCCTCAGCGATGCGGGACTGCCCTTCGAGCGTATAGCTGACAGAGTGAGCGCGCCCTCCCGAAATATTGATGCGCGTCACTGCGGCACTAGTTCGAACCACGAGATTACGGCGTTTAAGCGCCGGTTTGAGGAACGAGCGCGCCGTACTGTAACGAAGGCCATGGTGCTGAGAGGCTTGGCACGGCCCAATGCCCTCCTGCGTGTGGCCGTTCTGATCTGGATTGAAGGGGTATCCGAGGCTTTCGCCAGCGGCGATAAATCGATTGGTCAGCGCATGGTTCATCCGGACCGCGGATGCGGGTTGTGGCCCGTTTCCACCACGTACGTCAGATGCACCCGCCTCGTTCGTCTCGGCGCTCCTGAAAAATGGCAGCACATCGGCATATGACCAGCCTAGGCAGCCACTCTGTGCCCAAAGATCGAAATCCCTTGGATTGCCGCGAACCCACATCATGCCGTTGATCGAACTGCTACCACCCAGCACTTTGCCTGCAGACCAGATGTCCTTGAGGCCGTTGCGCGACGGATCCGGATCGCCGGGATAGGCCCAGTTCAAAGACTCGCCGCCGAGCCACTTGCCGAAGCGCGAAAAAAGCAACGCCTCGCCCGCCGGAATATGAATGAAGGGAGAACTGTCACGCCCACCTGCCTCCAACAGGAGGACGGTAGCGCTGCTCTCCGAAAGGCGGTTCGCCAGGACGCAGCCAGCGGACCCAGCCCCGATGATTACATAGTCGAATGTCTCTTTTGCAAGCGTCATGTTTCTGGTGTCCGGAATCTATCCTCTCACATTATCGGGTCGATGTTCGATTTTCTTTTGACTGCGGCAAGCCTTATATTGCGGAGGATCCAAAGATATGACTTGGACGTGCCGCGCACGGAGCCTCGCACCCCTGTTGGCAAAAGCAATATAACGGTGCGCAAATGCGCGAGGCTCCAACGCTGATAAGCTGGGTTGCTTATTAACGGGAGGCGGCTCTGGAAAAGCGAGACGGTATCGGAACAGGGGCTGGGCTCGCGCTGATCTGGCTTTGCAGCATTGCGCCCCTCACCATCGTCCTCATACCGCTGTTGCTGCCTGCTCTGCAGGTCCATCATGCCTTGAATACCGCCCAGATCGGCATAATCGCATCTACAGATCTCCTGGGTGCATCGATCGCTACGATTTCGGTCCCTCTTTGGCTTAAGCGTGTGGGGCCAAGGTTCGGTTCGGTTACGGGACTTTTGATACTGATTGGAGCCACTCTGGCGACCATAGCGGCCGATACCGTCGTTTTACTGGCGATCAGCCGGGTTGTCGCGGGTCTTGGGGCCGGGATGGTGCTCAGCAGCGGCATTACCCTGATCTCCCTCAGTCCGAAGCCGGCCAGGATGATCAGCGCCATTCAGGTCTTGCAACTGCTCGTGGCCGGGGCAGCCCTGTTGGGAACGGGACATCTTCTCGCCAATGCGGGGTTGGGATTTGTACTGTCCCTAGTGGCGCTGATCAGCCTGCTCTCAATTCCGGTGGCCTTCCTTCTGCCGGGGGCGTCGATCACCACGCATAACCAATCGGTTGTATGGTCCGATCTTCGGCCATCCATTCCGGTGCTGACGGGGATACTGCTCTACTTTGCTTCGGTGGGCATGCTCACGAACTATGCCGGCAAGCTCGGCCTCCAACATGGCCTGGACCTGTCCACAACGGGCTTCGTCCTCGCATTTGGGACGCTCGGGGCCCTGCCGGGGTCGGCCCTTGCGTCCTTCGCTGAATATGGTCGCCGCGAAATCGTAGCACTTATCTCGGCGAGCGGTGTGCAAGCGATCGCTATCATTATAATATTGAATGAAAAAAGCGGCTTCATCTTCGCCGCCGCCTATTTTGTCATTCAGGCTTGCATTACCATCATTGCCCCGCTTCAAGTTGCGACTCTTGTCGACCGCGATCAAAGCGGCCGCGCGATCGAAGGATTGGCGGCAATGCAACTTGTCGGTCAAGCGATCGGCCCCCTTGCTGCGACCCTTTTTATCGGGGCCGTCGCGGTCGATGGAGCCTATTATTTAGGTATGATACTCGTCCTAGCGAGCGCAGGGCTTATGGTATCACGTGGTAGAAGGGCAACATCGGACTGACAACAGGCCACCGTCACCCCGTTTGCCGCCGCATGCGGGTCAGCCACGCTGCGCCACGTCGCCGTCAGCGAGCGTCATGAGCTGATCAGCAAGATTGGTGTCCTCACCCGAACAAACCGCCAGTACAAGCGCCTCCGTGCAATCACGGGCGATGTACGCATGGCTCATCGAACTGTCGAGGTAGATGCCTTGGCCGGTCTCAAGAAGCACGGGGCTGTAAAACTCTGTATGAACCTCGACCTTGCCCTCGATGACGTAAACGAACTCCTCTCCCGGATGACGGGGAAGTTGATCGAATTCCTCCAGAGTATGGGCTCGGATGCGGACCAGAATCGGCACCATGCGACGCTGCGAAAGATCGGCGCACAGGTAGCGATAATCATAATTTGAAGTTTCAATCCGAACGCTATTGTCCTCTCTTGTCACGCTCTTGCGTGCAGTCACAAGCGCCCCCCCCGGCACACGTTTCTCATCAGCCTGACCTAAAAGCTCTGATATGCTCATGCCAAGCCGGGATGCGAACTGCTGGAGCTTCTCGTAGTTCAGCGACAGCTTGTCATTTTCTACTTTTGCGAGGGTGGAGAGAGGGATGTCCACCATCTGGCTCATCTCTCTGAGCGTCCAGCCTTTCTGCTGTCGCAGCGAGCGTACGAGATTGCCCAAGCTTCCATTCTCCGGTCGCACTAACATCTCCCGCATGCTCTTTCAGGGTCATTGTTGCTGCTGCCATGATAGTGACCCAAGGTCGATTTGAAGAAGAAAAATTATCCATTGATTGGCTGAGAGCGTAGCATGTCCAGCAACGCGCCCGATACGGCTTGATTGTTTTCTATTTGGAGAATTTGTCTCCATCCTTTAAGCTCAATCGACTACAGTCATCGTGCCAGGGATTGGCGCGAATCAGGACGGAGGGCTTTGATTGTGACGACAGAGGCTTGCATCGGCCCGCGGGTAGAACTCATCCCCTGTTCCCCTGGCATGATGGTAGGATTATCGCACCTTGATCCTGCGTCCGAGTTTGAAGACGTTGAGACCGGAGACGGCTTGCTCAAATTCCACTTCCAGGCCCAAGGGTCGGCGTGCTACTCGGTTCCAGGAGCTTCGGATGTAACAGTCGACGGGCCAATGTCGGTGTTTTGCTACCACGGGCGGGGCGTGTCGAAGCGAAGCAAGATTGCGGCTGGCCCCGGCTTTTCTGTCACTGTCCTGTGTAATCCTTCGGTCTTGACCGAGCGATTGGGGATAGCGCGTGAAGAATGGCCGTCTACTCTCCGTGCCTGTCAGCACGATGCCGATGCGGCTTGGTTCGCGGAGGCGGGCAGGCTGACGCCTGAAATGCTGGTGAGCGTTCGTTCGCTCCAAACGATGGCGTTTCAGGGCCTTACTCGGCGTACCTATGTTGAAGCCCGCGCAATTGAGCTCGTATGCGATCTGTGGGAACAGGTCGCAAAACAGGCCCCCGCACCCCTTGGCGCGCTGGATGCTCGTACACTGACAAAAGTCGAAAAAACCAGGCTTCATATCGATGCGAATTTTGCCGAGCCGCTCTTCATGCAGGGGTTGGCCCGCAATGTCGGAACGAACGAGACGAAACTTTCACAGGCGTTTCGGACGGCCTTTGGAATGACGGTGTTCGAATATGTCCGCAATCGCCGGATGGAAGAGGCGCGTCGGCTGCTGCGCCGTTTCGATATGTCGGTCACCGAGATCGCGTTCGAAGTCGGCTATGAGCACTCCTGTAACTTCAGTGTCGCATATAAGCGGCATTTTGGCATCACACCGAAGAGCGAGCGTGCTGCCGCTAGTCATTGATTGATGCACACCTTGATGTTCAAGGTCCAGCAAAGAACTTTTTGCCCCGTTCAAACACGCCGGTGACGCAACTCCTTACTCTCCACACCGAGAATAGTTGATCAAAAAGGGGGTTTGAAATGGGGTATCCAGTCATGGCGGAGTGCGATGGGGTCTTGAGGGCAAATTTCAGGCGCATTGTGCGGACGCTGACGTTGAGCGCTGCCGTCATGCCGTCGCTGCTATATGCGCAAACCGCGCCCGGGCGCGATGAAGGCGTTTCTGAAATCGTCGTGACCGCTCAAAAGCGGGCCGAGCGTATTCAAGATGTTCCAATGAGCATCACCGCAGTCACGTCCGAAGCGCTCGAAAAGCGCGGTCTAGCCCGCATGGGGGACTATCTGCTCGCTCAGCCAAGCGTCGTGATCCAAGATCGCGGTGCTGGCAGAAACATCGTCATCGTTCGCGGAATCGCGGCGCCGGGCAGCGAGGGCAACCCCACGGTCGCTTTCTATATCGGTGAGACGCCGGTAACGAATGGTCTGGGTTTCGGCGCGAACGGCTTTCCTGACCTACGCACGTTCGATGTAGAGCGCGTCGAAATCCTGCGGGGGCCGCAAGGGACGCTGTACGGCGCGGGATCGATGGGCGGCACGGTCAAGATCGTCCCGACCGAAGCCGCTATCGGAAAATGGCAGGGCAAGGGCGAGGCCTCGCTTGCGACGACCGAACATGGCGGCGTGAGCCATAGTGTCGCCGGGGCGATCAATGTGCCCTTAAGCGATGCGCTGGCAGCACGAGTAACCGCCTATCGCTATCATGACGCGGGTTTCATCGATAATTGGTTCCCCGGATCGCCTGATCCCGATTTGCCCGTGGCGGCACTTGGCGGTGCGTCTTGGACGGACCTCGGCGTATCCGCGTTCGGCGTCCCGCCCCGCAACGATAAGAATGCGAACTCAACCAACATCACCGGGGGACGGGCCGGCGTTACCTTCCAGCCAAACGAACAGTTCAAGCTCGTTGTCGGCGCGCTGTATCAGAAGGCTATCGCTGACGGCCTCCCTGAAAACCTGCCCTCCGCAGGTGATTATGTTCAGTCGCGCACGACTAGGGAGCGGTTGAACGATACGTTCCAACTCTACAATGCGACGGCGACGGTTGACTTGGATTTCGCCACGTTCACGTCAGCAACGGCCTATTTGAAGCGCCATCAGCTACAGTCGCGAGACGTATCCGCCTATTTCATCGGCGGTCCGGTGGTCTTGCCTGACGACAACAAAAGCGATGCATTGTCGCAGGAACTCCGGATCGCTACCAATCCTGAGAAGCCCTTCTCAGCGCTTCTGGGCGGCTTCTTCCTGCATTCTACTTCGAATGTTTTGCAGGATGCGAAGTGGCTTGGGACGCCGCGGTCGCTTACGGGATACACAACTGTCCTGACAGGCATTCCGTTCGCGCCTGGTGACGTTTTCTATAGGTTCGAAGAGCGCAACAAGGCGGATCAGCTTGCCGCTTTCGGCGAGATTTCTTTCAAGCCGATCGAAGCGCTACGCTTCTCCGCTGGACTGCGGATCGCCAACTTCAATCGTACAACGCGCGGCTTTGCGACCGGGCTGCTGAACGGCGGTACCGACGAATACACCATCAAGGCATCGGAGTCGGTCAAAACTCCGAGCTTCCAGGTCGAGTTCAAACCCGACCGCGACAGCCTTTATTATGCCCGTGCCGCCCAGGGTTTTCGCTTAGGCGGGCCGAACAATCCATTGCCTTCAACCTGCGCCGCGGATCTTGCCGCGCTTGGCCTGACGGAAGCGCCCGCTTCGGTTAAGTCCGACACGCTCTGGAACTACGAGGCTGGCATCAAGCGGACTTTTGCCGGCGGCCGCGCCAGCTTCAACGCCTCTGCTTTCTATATAGACTGGAAGGACATTCAGACCGGTTTTGTCCTGCCGAACTGTGGGTTTTCCTTCGCCGGGAATGCCGGCAGTGCGACCAGCAAAGGCGTCGAACTCGAATTCACGGTGCGGCCTTTCAATAGCGTGACGATAAATGCGTCTGGTTCCTTCACCGACGCGAAACTGGAAAGCGATTCACCGCCCGGCAACGGGGTGGGTGGTCAAAAGGGTGATCGTCTCCCTGGTATTCCGCGCTGGAGTGTTCAGGCTGGCGTTCAGTATGACTTCGCCCTGCTCGAACGAGACGGTTTCGCGCGCCTCGATGGAAGATACCTCTCGGGCTATTTCAATCGTTTTCCAGGCGCTGCGTCAACATCCGCACCGGGTGGGGATTTCACGGTTTTCGATGCTCGAATTGGATTCGACATCTCAAGCAACATTCAAGCAGAGCTTTTTGCGTCCAACATTTTCGATACGAAACAGCTTCTGATTGTGGATACCGAACTTCCCGACAATCGAGAGGTGCTCGGACGGCCCCGTACCATCGGGGTGACGGTTCGAGCCAATTTCTGAAGTACTTCTGAAATAGACGTCCAATCGAGGCGGTGTCACGCAAGCGACGCCGCCTTTTTTTCGGACCTATTTGACTATCGGTGCTGGAAGATCATGCAGATGCGGCCGTCATCGACGAAGCGCGCGAAGCTTTGCCACCGCGAGAGCATCTAGTTGATGGCCTTGGCGAGGTCGCCTTTGGGTGACACCCTCCGGCCCAAACCGCAGAGCACCATAGCGATTTCAAATCACACGAAAATGTGGGGGAGGTTTTACCGCTTACGAAAGATCAGGCCGAACTCCGCCAGATGGCCACGCAATGCCTTGATCAGCTGCGTGCGCTGCCGGACGAAACATTGATGGGTTCGGAACGACACGGCCCTGCCTGATGCTCAGCGCTCTTCACCGCCACGTAATGAATGTTCGGGCGCAGAGCCGACTCGGCGATCGTTGGAGTTTCGACCGCATCATTCTTTTGCCGTTTGACGAAGGGCTTCACATAGATCGGCGGGATCAGCCTCACGTCGTGCCCAAGGCTCTGGGCAAATCTTCCCCAAAAATGGCTCATGGCGCTGGCCTCCATGGCAACGATGCACCGTTGCTGCGCACCGAGCATCTGCTCGAGCTTCGATCGCGATACCGTCCGGTTGAATAGAACCGCCCCGCCCGGATCTGTCGCGCGCATCTGGAAGCTCCGCTTTGCCAGGTCGATCGCAAGAATATGAACGTCTGCCATATGCCATCTCCTTCCACGGCGCCAACATGGCGCCGGTCGGCATCTTACGACGCCTCCGAAGGGGCATCCACGGCATCAGTTCAATATTTCGCGTGGCCGGACGTCCATAGATGCGGTCGCATGCCAATCCACACGCCGAGTTAACCCGTCACAAAACTGCGGTGTATCTCAATCCTAACGAATCTGCAGACCGTAAGTGGAAACGGCATTTGAAAATAATATCGCATCTTGCTCCTCAAATGAATACGAAGGTATTGCCAAATCTGTCTTCAAGATAAGATCATTTTCGCTAATATAAATTCTATCAATCGAAAAGTTGCTTCCGAACATCGACCTCTTTGGGGAAAGCATCGATTGAAGACCTGATTATGTTTTCAGCTTCGGCCCACATATGGTCGAAAATTATACCAGCTGAAATTTTTAATTCTAGTGTTTGGATATGCCGCGAGAGCGCAAATGTTTTGAAACCACTGTCTTCTAGCGTGCTCGTTTTGGAAATTCCTCCAAATCCACAGTGTTCGATGATCAATATCGTTTCTGGAAACTGGGCAGCGAGCTCAATTGCCACCGGCAGTTGCCAAGGGTACGCCTGTAGATCAAAATTCAGATCGAACTCTTCGAGCTGAGCGTATCCAGCAAGCCACCCCTTGTCTTTGAGTAGGCGGAGGTGCGAACAAAGATTATAGTATGTATCATCATGCTAACTTACAATCTGACGGACGGCCTTTACCATTGACTGACGTTGCAGCCAAGAAAGCTCCTCGCGTAGGTTATCTGCCATCAAATCAATTTTTGCTACAATCGCGTCTGGTCTTCCGGCGGCTTTGTCCAGGCTTTGCAGCCAAAGCGTTTCAGCGCGGGCGTCAGCGAGGTCAACGCCTGCCTCGACATGGACGAAGCCAATTGTTCCTAATCCAGCAAAGTCCGCTTTATAATCCAGTGGCAGATAATCAGCTGCTAACTGAGAGATATCTCCCATGAAAGCTGGAGATGATCCGGGTTCTGTACCAGAATATCGGAACCTTCTATGATCATAGAAGTGCATATGGGCGTCGATGCGTCGGCGTGGCATAACAGCGCGTTGACGAAGTCGGTGTGATCTGATTCAGCCTGGATACGGAAAGAAGGCGGTCAGCGACGATGGCGATGCGACGTGATGGTGATGTGCAGGCGGATCTGATCGTGTCGTGGTCAGATATACCGCGCTCTCCCGGGCACGCCTTTTACGACAAGCTTCAGAAGCTGCTGGTGGATGCCGGTTTCGACCGCTTTGTGGAAGAGGCGTGCCAGGCCTATTACGCTGCGCGGATGGGGGCGCCATCGGTACCCCCCGGCCGATACTTTCGGATGCTGCTGATCGGCTATTTCGAAGGCATTCACTCCGAGCGCGGGATTGTGTGGCGGTGTTCGGACTCGCTTTCGCTGCGCGAGTTTCTGCGGTTGACGACGCGGGAGAAAGTCCCCGACCATAGTTGGATGTCGAAGACCCGCAGCCGGCTGCCGCACGAGGTTCATGACCAGATATTTGCCTGGGTTCTGGGGCTCGTAGCAGATCATGAGCTGGTGAAGGCCGAACGGATCGGCGTGGACGGATCGACGATGGAAGCCAATGCGGCGCTGCGCACGATCGTGCGGCGCGACACTGGCGAGACGTATCGTGAGATGCTGACGCGCATGGCGCACGAGAGCGGCATCGAGACACCAACAGCCGACGACCTGGTGCGCCTTGATCGCAGACGCACGGGCAAGAAGCTGTCGAACACGGATTGGGAGAGCCCGGTCGATCCGGACGCCAAGGTGGCGCGGATGAAGAACGGCTCGACGCGGCTTGGTTACAAGCCTGAACATGCGGTCGATCTGGATACCGGCGTGATCGTCGCAGCGCCGATCCATCCTGCGGACAAGGGCGATACGAACACCCTCGAGGCGACGCTCGAGGCGGCTGCGCGTAACCTGGCGACAGTCGATATGGCACCGGCCCCGGACACCCCGTGCGATCTTGTAACCGACAAGGGGTATCACTCCCGCGAGGGCCTCAAGGCACTCGCAAACGGGCCGTGGAAGACCCGCATATCGGAGCCCATGCCCGCCAAAGGTATCCTGCGCTGGCACGGTGACGAGGAAGCGCAGAAGGCGGTCTACGCCAATCGCGCCCGCCTGAAATCCCGCATCGGACGCAAGACCATGCGCAAACGCGGCGAGCTGGTGGAACGCAGCTTTGCCCATGTCCTGGACCGGGGCGGCATGCGCCGCGCATGGCTGCGTGGGCGCGAAAACCTCCACAAGAGGTACCTGATCCACGTCGCCGGCTTCAACCTGGGCATCCTCATGCGCGCACTGTTCGGATGTGGCACCCCAAGGGAGGCCGCCAGCGCTTCACAGGCGTTTTTGCTCGTTGATCAGACCGAAAACGCGCTGATCTTCGCCCTCGTCGGCCAAGTCGCAGCCGAAACCGGTGTCCTGCTTATCATCATGTCTGCGGGGCCGGGCTGAGCGCCGTCCCGAAAAATCGACTTCGGCAGCGGGCTGATAAGCGTCTCTCCGGGACTTGAAGTCATAGTTTGGTTTTCCTGTGGGTTAGCAGCGCGACCACCCGACAATGATCATGCCTGCAAACGACGAACCCAGCCATCCGGCCCTATGACGCGACCGCGCTGTATGCCGACCAATTCCGCTTTGAGCCCTTCAGTAAAACTGCCACATTCACCGTCCCCGATTGTCCAATCGCCGTCGCGGCTCTTTACCTGACCGATCGGAGCCAAAACCGCTGCGGTGCCGCATGCAAATACTTCGCTCAGTCGGCCGGTTCTGGCATCCGCCCGCCACTCGTCGATCCCGTAAGACTTTTCATCGAGCTCGAGCCCGCGTCTCCTGAGCAATTCAATGATTGACGCCCGGGTGATCCCAGGAAGGATCGTCCCAGTGAGAGGCGGCGTGAGCATCCGCCCATCATCGAACAGGAAAAAGAGGTTCATGCCGCCAAGTTCGTCAACCCATCGATGCTCAACTGCATCGAGGAAAACGACCTGATCACACGCATGATCACGCGCCTCCGCCTGCGCCACCAAGCTCGCCGCGTAATTTCCACCGCATTTAGCGGCCCCGGTGCCACCAGGACCGGCGCGATTGAGATGGTCAGACACCCATAGAGACAATGGCTTCGTGCCGCCCTTGAAATAAGATCCAACTGGCGATGCGATTATACAGAAGATGTACTCGCTGGCTGGCTTTACGCCGAGGAAAGCTTCGGATGCGAACATAAACGGTCTCAAATAGAGGCTACCGTCTCCTTCAGGAATCCATGCTGCATCAATGGAGACTAATTTCTCTACAGCCTCCAGAAACAAATCAACCGGAATCTCTGGCATCGCCATACGACGCGCGCTTTCATTCATGCGCCGTGCATTCTGTTCCGGGCGAAACAGCGTGATGCCACCGTCGTCGCACCGATAGGCCTTGAGCCCTTCGAATATCTCCTGCGCGTAGTGCAGCACCGCGCAGGCGGGGTCTAACATGAATGGACGGCGCGACCCCAGTGTCGCGCTGTGCCACCCCATTCCGTCAGTCCAAGTCGCGGTGAACATGTGATCCGAAAACACCCGACCAAAGCCAGGGTCGATGAGGGCGCCTGTTCGGACCTGCCGATCCATCGGACTAGGATTTGGGCAAATTTTGATCGCATGTGCTGACATGGGTTTGATCCGTGATTGAGAACGTGACTTCAAGTCGGCGGCTTATAACCGTGGCGAATTGGGTCGAGTGCTAGCGCCTGGGCGCAAGCTCCTATTGATGGATGTGCAGCGGATGGCAATGGGCGGGCGCGCCGAGCTATAGCGGAGCTATGGATGGCGGTGGCGTCGTGGCAAGATCGTTAAAGCAGATCTGCCAGTGCCCCAGCTGTGACGATATCAGCCCGAGTGGCAAAAGGCACCGAAACGAGGGCATCATGGGCCTTCTTGTCCGGATCGTAGCAGCCGTCCTCGATCAGGAGGATACGGTAGTCGAGATCGCTTGCCTCTGAAAGCGTCGACAGTACGACCCCGGACGTGACCAAACCAGCCATGATCAAGGTCTCGATACCGTTGGCGCGAAGCTGCTCATCCAATGCGGTGCCCTTAAAGCCACTCACCCGGTGCCCGGTAAGAACAGTGTCACCTTCCTCATGGAGACTGGGCAGGATTGCGTCCGATGTGAACCTCTTGAAACGCTTTGTCATCTGACCATTTTTATTGTTATTGCTGATCTCCCGGTAATCCGAGCTGAACCCGATTTTGACGAAATATATCGCGACGCCGCGCTGCCGTAACAGGTTTGTTATCTTCCGCATTCGTTCTACTATAGGCGACATCGTTTCATTGGGGAAAAGCGATACAATATCGGTCTGGTAGTGTAGAAGTAATAGAGCCGCTTTCTTCAGATCTAACGCAGCCGAAGCTCCTTTGCCGCTGACCATCTCCGCTCCGATTGCAACTGAAATTGTAGATATAAGCGTCGCCGCACTCACGAAGCCGGTCAGCGTTTGCCTACGATCGAGGCATCCCCCGACATCTTGAGTTTCAGAGACAGCGTCCTCGCCGATGCGGTTCGTCCGTTTCGTAATGCGATCAAGGAAGGGTCCCATGGAGTTACTCAGCTGTCCAGCCCCCATCGACAACGAGCGAAGTGCCGGTAACCAAAGCAGAAGCGTCGGAAGCGAGGAAAATGACGGCGCCCATCAAATCTTCCGGAGTGCCGATGCGTCCCAGCTGGATCTTTGCGAGCACGCGGGCTTTGAATTCAGCGTTCTCGAAAAACGGCTGAGTCATCGGTGTTTCTATGAAAGTCGGCGCTATCGTGTTGGATCGAATACCGAGCGAGGCAAGATCGAGGGCAAAAGCTTTGCTCATACCTTCTACCGCCCACTTGGAAGCACAGTAGAGTGAACGATCAGGTCCGCCGACATGACCCATCTGGCTACTGACATGGATCAGACTGCCTTTGATGCCCGCCTCAATCATTTGTTTCACACAAGCCTGTGTAACGAAAAATGTCGATTTGAGATTTAGATCGAGAACCGTATCATAATCCGGCTCACAAACATTAAGCATCGGCATGGGCCGATTTGTACCGGCATTGTTGACGAGGATGTCGAACGCCGCGCTGTTGGCAAAGAAGCCGGTGACGGCCTCCAAATCGGAGATGTCCAGCATCACCGCTTCGGCTTGTCCGCCATCGGCTTCAATCGCACGTGCAATTGTGTCGATTTCGTATCTCGATCGAGCCACAAGGGTCACCGCCGCGCCCGCCTCGGCCAGCGCCGACGCCAGCGCGACACCAATGCCGCGGCCTGCTCCGGTCACGATGGCGCGCCGACCCTCAAGTCTGAAGCTCGGAGTCTTCGGTAGAGTCATCTCAGGCTTCAACCGGCTCAGCACGGCCAGCATATGGCACGTCACGATGGCCATAGCGACGAACGCGTATGTTGGCCTGCTCTCCATGGCCGACGAACCCTTCCAGCGCGCACAGACGGCTGCAATACTCGCCTATCATCGCGGAGGCTTCGTCGGTTGTGACCCGCTGGTACGTGCATGTCTTGATGAACTTGCCGACCCACAGACCACCGGTATAGCGCGCCGCCCTTTTCGTCGGCAGAGTGTGGTTAGTCCCGATGACCTTGTCGCCAAAGCTGACATTGGTCCGCGCACCAAGGAAGAGGGCACCATAGTTGGTCATGTTCCTGAGGAAATAATCCGGATCGGCAGTCATCACCTGCACATGTTCGGAGGCGATTTCGTCGGCAATGCGGACCATCTCAGCGGCGTCTTCGGCTACGATGACCTCGCCGTACCCCTCCCAGGCTTTACGGGCGATGTCGGCGGTCGGAAGGATTTGAAGCAGCCGTTCAATCTCGCTGACCGTCTCGCGAGCGAGCTTCTCAGAGGTTGTAAGGAGGACTGCCGGGCTGTCGGGGCCATGCTCGGCCTGGCCGAGCAGGTCGGTCGCGGCCAGCTCGGCGTCGCAGCCGATCTCGTCGGCAATGACCAGCGTTTCGGTGGGGCCTGCGAACAGATCGATGCCGACCCGGCCAAAGAGCTGACGCTTGGCTTCAGCGACGAAAGCATTGCCTGGGCCGACGAGTATATCGACAGAGGCGATCGACTGGGTGCCGATCCCCATAGCCGCGACCGCCTGAATACCGCCGAGGCAGTAGATTTCGTCGGCGCCGGCCATGGCCTGCGCCGCGACGATCGCGGGAGCGGGCTTGCCGCCGAAGGGTGGAGCGCAGGTGACAACGCGCGGCACGCCTGCGACCTTGGCAGTAATCACCGACATATGCGCAGACGCCAGGAGCGGATATTTCCCGCCAGGGACGTAGCAGCCCGCCGCGTTGAGCGGCAGGTTCTTGTGACCGAGCACAACGCCCGGCAAGGTCTCCACCTCGACGTCCTTCATGCTGTGCCGCTGGATTTGCGCGAAGTTGCGGACCTGCGTCTGCGCGAATTCAATGTCCTTGATGTCTTGCGGCGAGAGCGTGTCGATGCAGGTCTGGATTTCGGCCGGGGTCAGCCGGTAGTCATCGCGATCCCATTTATCGAACTTGATCGAAAGCTCCCGAACTGCGGCATCGCCACGCGCCTCGATGTCGGCAAGAATGCCTTCCACCGTATCGCGCACCTGCCGATTGCTTTCCGCCTTTGCTTCTGCGGTCGCACCGCGCTTCATCCATATTGCCATGTGATCCTCACTAATCAGAGATGTTCAAATTCAGCTATCGGGGGTATTCGCGCTATGCTCTCATCCGCCGCCAGGACCAGAGAAGGCACCCGATGGTCGGAACTACGGCGATCTGAGATAACAGCAGTGACTGTTGCACAGCCTGTCCGGGACCAACTCCGAGGAGAGCAAGCTGATCGCTCAAGGCTCCCACAAAAAATGGCGCCAAGGCCGTACCGAGAAAGACCTGGGTCACGATGTAAACGGCCGATGCCGTAGCTCTTATTCTGGCCGGTACTTGGCTGCTCACGTTCGCGGCTGCAGGCGCAAGCCACATCGCGCTGAAAAAGTTGAACGGAACGGTCCAGAAAAAAGCCGTCGAGGCCGCTTCGCTGAGCAGGCAACCGACTAGCGCTGCAGAAGCACAACATATCGCGCCCGCCGAGAAGGCGAGACGGACACTTTCGCCGTATCGCAAAATCAGCCGATCAGTTAGGATCGCACCAAGTGTGATACCGGAGAAACCCGCGCATGCGTAGGACAGACCCAGGGTCAAGCCAACGTCCGATGGCGACGCGCCGAGGGTTCGCTGGAAGTAAACCGCCAGCCACGCCAGCGGACCGATCGTCAGGAAGCAGCATCCAGCGAAGCCTGCGAAACCCAGCAAAAGGGGAGTATTACGAAAAATCGCGTGGAAGCCATCCCGATCGACCTTGCGGAACTTCTGCGTCCAAGTGGAAACGGCATAGATGCCGAATGCAAGAACACCCCATTGCAAATAATCACCGGTCAGATGTCCGACCAGATAGCCGAGCGTAGCGGCAATGCCCGCGATCAGGAGGTTGGTGCGCAATGCTTGACCGCCCGCCTCCTTGTACAGGACTATCGCCCCGCTAATCGGGAGCATAGTAAGCGCTTCCATGATCACGGTATGCAATGGCCTCGGATTTTCGTCGATTTTCTCTCCATCAAGCGCACCTCTGCAAGGCTCACGCAACGCAGCTACGAGCACGGCGAGGATCAGCCCGGGACATCCGACGACAACAAAGGCTGCTTGCCAGGCTTTCATGTTCAGAGGCGCGCTGTTGGGATCGGGGTAAGCCGCGTTCCAAGCAGAGAGCACCCACCCACCCAGCGCCAGACCAAGGCCTGCGCCTATGAACAGGCCGCTCGTGTAGATAGCGATCGCAGTCGTGCGTTGATGTTTCGGGAAATAATCGCACAGAAGCGAATATACCGCCGGAGAGGCGCTCGCCTCCCCAACACCGACGCCCATGCGGCAAATGGCCAGAAATCCGAAGCTGCGCGCGGCGCCAGAGAGCGCCGTCATGACACTCCATGCGGCAAGCCCTAAGCTGACCAGGCGCGTACGGTCTATCACGTCCGCTGCTTTGCCCAGCGGAATGCCGAACACAGCATAAAAGACAGCGAAAGAGGTTCCGAGCAGAAACCCAATCTGTGAATCGGATATGTCGAGATCGTGCTTGATGCTTTCCGCTAATATGGAAAGTATCTGCCGGTCGAGGAGGTTAAAAACGTACACCATCATCAAGATGAGAAGTACGTAAGCCTTATAAGCTTTACTGGCTGGCGCCGGCGGGTCGACGTTCATCGTCAAATCACGCGCTCCTAGCTAGGCGGGCGACCGTGAAATGGCCACCCGCCCGCCTTGTCAAAACTGAAAACCGAACGTGGCGCCGAAAATCCTGGGGGCACCAAGATAACCCGCTCGGAACGTGCCGATGTCAGTGCCAGATGAAAAATATAGTTTGTTTGTGAGATTTTTGCCGAACACCGACAGACTGTATTTCCCGTCACGGGTTGTAAAGCCAATGCTGCCATTCAGCAGTCCGTAAGTGGAAAAGAAGAATGTATTGGCGTCGTTGGCAGCGCGCTCGCCAGTATGATTGTAATCGACCTGCATATTGAGTTTCCCCGCGTCGCCGATGCTGGTTTCGTAAGCCGCGTTGAGAGAATAAATCCATTTCGGCACACGCGTGAGCTTCAGATTTTTCGCCAGTTCCGGATCCGGAATGCCGTCTCCGGTCAAGTCCAGGCCGTTATATTCTTCATACTTCGCATCCGTGTGAGCGACCGTCCCTGCGAGCGTAAGCCCGGCGATTGGCACGATTGTCAGATCTCCTTCTACACCCTGAATGCGCGCACTTGCGGCATTGATCGTGCGCTGCCGCGCCTGATCATCAAGCACCTGACGCTGCAAGTTTTTGAAGTCGTTGCGATAGATCGCGACGTTCGCACGAACATGTCGATCGAACCATTCGGTTTTCAGACCGGCCTCGTAGGCGTCGACATTTTCAGGCCGGTAAGGACCTGCTGGGCCAACCGAGTTGCGGAGGTTGTAACCACCTGACCGGAAGCCCCGCGTGTAAGACGCGTACATCGTCACATCGCGAGACGGCTGATATTTGATCGCTGCTTTGGGTGTGAAATCTCGCCAGGTCTGGCCTTCATCGGTTCCATAGTTGCAGATGGTCACCGTTGCATCGCATTGTCCGAAATTCGCGACTCTCGCGTGCTTGTGCTCGATCGTATAGCGGCCGCCCAGCGTTAGCGTGAAATTGTCGATGAAGCGCCAGTCGCCTTGGGCAAAGACGCCGCCAGCGGTATGGCTCAAAAGGCCTCGTCCGCGCGGCGTGCTGGTCGCGGTGTTGCTGTTTATGATCCGCGATTCCTTATAGTCGATGTTCTGGTGAAAAATGTTACCGCCGAACGTAATGTCCAGACGCGAACCAATCGGCCCTGCATAAACAATTTCCCCGAATTCCTGCTCCTGCTTGAGACCCGTTGGGTCCACAAAATGGAACAGCGGCGCAGCCGTGCCATCGAGTTCCGCCTGATTGTATACGCGTAGGTGACGATAACCGAAGTTGGTGGTGAGCTTTCCCGAACCAAGATCGAGAACGTTATTGTTGGTCAATTGTCGCCAACGGGTTGTGCTATGCGTAAGGAAATCAGTTGTCAGATCGAATTTTCCAGTCGGGACCGGTGGCGTGATCCTAGACGCTGGAGCCTTGATGAGCAGATTCTTGATGGGCGTACCCTGATCGTGTTGCGTCCCGGCCTCACCAATCAACGTCATCGTCAACGTGTTTGAAGGCTTCCATTCGAGCATCGGACGGACAATCAGGCTGTCGAGCGCCGCGATGCGATTCCGGGGATCGGCCGCGTTGCTGAAATAGCCGTCATGATCGCGGTACATCACCGCAATCTTCGCATTCAGGGTGTCAGCGACGATCGGAGCCTCGACGGACATTTTGGCGGTTTTCGCATCGAATGAACCATAGCCCAATTCGCCGCGAACCTGGAATTCCCCGGACGGGCGGCGCGTGCGGACCAGTACCGCTCCGCCGGTCACGTTCCGGCCGAAAAGCGTGCCTTGTGGACCTCTCAGGATCTCGACCGACTCGATATCGAAAAGATCCGTCAAGGCGCCTATGTTCACACCCTGGTAGATACCGTCGATAAACACGCCTACGGTCGGGTCATCGGACGGATTGGTGGTATTGATCCCAATGCCGCGGATGTAGAAGTTGGCAGACGCTGGGAACGTGCCATTTGTGTCAAGTTGCACGCCCGGCGAGATTCTGCCCACGTCCACCAAATTGACTGCGTTCGCACGTGCAAGCTGCGCCCCGGTGAACGCGGAGACAGAGACTGCGACGTCCTGCAAAGCCTCCGCCCGGCTTTTGCGCGTGCCGGTGACTACAATGTCTTCGAGCGCCCCATTTTGCTCAGCGGCCGGCGTCGGCGCGGCGGATTGTGGTGCGGGGGCCTGTTGCGCCAAAGCGGCCTGCGGTATGAGCATCGGTACGAGCGCGACGCTGCACATCAAGATGCTCTTCATGCATTTCCCCCGAAAAAGCTTTGTTTGATCTCGCATGGTACTCCCCTTTTCCCTCTTGTTTATCCCGTACGCTACACTGTGACGTGTGACTCAAGCTTCATATCCGAGTTAAATCGGCATGGCTCTCGCGGGTGATTGATCCGGCCAAACGAAAATGTAGTTCGGTTGGTGAAATGGCCATCGCTTCCGCTGCTTCGTGCAACCCTATGGCTTCGCTGTTTTGCGACCCGATTATAACCACTTCCTCGCCGACCAATGGCTCGTCGAACCCGCTCAAATCGACGATGGAGTGAAATAGGGTTCGTGCGATCGTTGGTGCGGGGCGGCCCCGCACGAGCACCCTGCCAAGAGCCGCTCCGGTGGAGAGCCCGTCATTCCATCCCAGCGGGAAGACACCGGTCGCACCGCCCGCAGGCAAAGAAATCTGCGAGCTGTATCCCACCGATAAGGTTCGGGCTTCCGCGATCCAATTGATCTGGATAATCTGGCTTTTAACGCTGTGAAGAACAGGCTGAAATTCGGGGGCGATGGCCAAGGGCAACATACCATAGAGCAAACTGCCTGGATGCGCTGCGTTGTAGGGCAGTCCGGGCCGCCAGATCAGACCATGGCTGGCCGCTGCCATCAGAATCTGCGACTCGCCAAAAGCTGCCTTCAACTTTGTTCCAAATGTGTCAAAGTACTGGAGGCCTTGATCGAACTCCAGCGATGCGCGGCTGCCAAAGTGAGTATATCCGCCGAGACACCGGGGTTTTGTTCGAGATTTTTCGCGCGCCAACACAACGTCAAAACGGTCGGTTGGCAGTCCGAAGCGCCCAAATCCGCAATCGAATTCGAACATGAATGATGCGGAGGCAATTGTTTCCAAAGCCTCATATGCTTCAAGACTGTTCACGGTCACGACCACGCCCGCACGAGCGGCTCGCTTCAGAAGTGATGGCGGACAAGCGGTGAAAAGAAGGACGGGCCGATCAGGCGCGGCGGACTTCGCACGCATCGCCTCTTCAATCGTACCCACGCAAAACGCTTCGACGCCCGCAGCAAGGCCAAGCCTGACAACTCGCTCAACTCCAAAACCATAGCCGTTGGCCTTGACGACCTGATACATCAGCGCGCCTGGTGCCATCATCGCACGAGCGGAAGCTACGTTCTGAGCAAAAGCGCGGCCGTCAATTTCCATGACGTTGCCCCTGCTGTCCGAGCATGTGTCATATTGCGCCTTAGGTGCCGCGATCACAATAAGACTCCTCTGCCACTTCTTGGTGTGAGCGGTGACTCACGCCTCACGTTGATTTGTCATAAACTGATGATAGGCGCAATCGAAATTTGCGTTTTGGTAACTGAGGCTTTCCGCCGGCCGAATCCGAAGTCGTGCCTCGGAAACTGGCTTGCATCGCGCGTGCAATTCTGCAATTTTGCCCGTGAGCTATGAGTCACCGCTCACACTCGATCCTGAGGTTTGGGGAAGAATATGACGCAAGAACTAACATACCGAGTCGGAGCGGATATCGGGGGCACCTTCACTGATATCGTTATGATGTCTTCTTCGGGGCAAATCCTTAAACGTAAGCAATCGTCCACGCCGGACGATTATTCCCGGGGGATCGTAGAAGGTCTTGATGACTTGCTTCGTGCCGAGGGCGTGTCGGCCGATAAGATCGTCGAACTCGTCCATGCCACCACCGTGGCCACGAACACGGTTCTGGAGGGCAAGGGTGCCCGCACGGCGCTGATCACGACACAGGGGTTCCGCGACGTTCTGGAGATCGGTCGCGTTCGCGTGCCACGCCTTTACGATCTCAACTATGAGAAGCCCAAGCCGTTGGCCCGACGGCGGCATCGCTATGAAATCACCGAGCGGGTCCTCGCCGACGGAAGCATATTGACCCCGCTCGATGTGGAAGCGATCCGGGCCATAGCTGCTGACATCCTCTCGGAGGGTATCGAGGCGGTGGCGATCTGCCTGCTGAATAGTTATGCGAACCCAGTACATGAAGAAATGATTAGGGAGGCGCTCGAGCAGCTACTTCCGCGCGAAATCTTTGTGACCTGCTCGTGTGACGTATTGCCCGAGATCAGGGAATATGAGCGCATGAGCACTACGGTGGTGAATGCATATCTAGGGCCGATCGTCCGCAACTATCTCGACGCCCTTTCAGGAAGGCTGCGGGGCATCGGTGTCACTTGCCCAATACGTATTATGAACAGCGCGGGCGGCCTCATGAGTATCGATGCGGCGTCCAAAAAGCCTGCCTATATCATAGAGTCGGGACCGGCTGCGGGCGTCATCGCCGGGGCCTACATGGCAAAGCTGGCCGGCTATCCGGATGTCATCACGGTAGACATGGGAGGCACCACCGCGAAAGCTGCGCTTATCGAAGCCAGTGAACCAGCCCGCACGACAGAGTATGAAGTGGGAGCTGGCATCAATGTCTCGAGCAAGTTGGTGAAGGGCGGGGGGCATTCAGTCAAACTTCCCTTCATCGACGTTTCGGAAATCGGTGCTGGCGGCGGGAGCTTGGTCGGCTTCGATAGTGGCGGATTGCTGACGGTAGGTCCCGAGAGCGCAGGTTCGGTGCCCGGACCGGTTTGCTACGACAGGGGCAATGATACCCCAACCCTCACGGATGCCTTCATAACGCTCGGCTACCTCAATCCGGAAGCGATCGCTGGAGGAGCGGTCAAGCTAAACGCAAGCAGAGCCAAGGAGGCCCTGAACGAGCGCGTGGCACTGCCAATGGGCCTGAGCACCGAGTCGGCAGGTCTTGGGGTGCAGGCTATCGCTACTGCCACGATGTCCCGCGCCGTCAAGGCCGTGTCCACCTATTGCGGACGCGACCCTCGCGACTTCGCGTTGTTTGCATTTGGCGGCAATGGTCCAATGATTGCGAACGAGATCGCGCGTACCATGGGGATCAAGACCGTGATCATCCCACCCAGCCCAGGTGTTTTCAGCGCGATGGGCTTGCTGTTTTCCGCCATCGAGCATGAATTTACCTCTACCGATTTCAGGCTTCTCGGACCTCAGATTGGAGATAGCTTTCTGGGGGGCTTCGAAAAGCTGCAGGCTCGCGCCGTAGATGCAATGAAGGCCGAGGGATATTTCGAGAAAACACTGGAGAAAGAATGGTTTGCTGATTTGCGCTATCAGGGTCAGGCTTTCGAACTGACCACTCCCGTGACTTCTGGTAGTGACGGTCAAGCGTTACTGGCGGCCGCGCTCAACAGTTTTCACGCTGAACACAAGCGCACCTATGGCCATGCAAATCCCGAGAATCCGGTCGAGCTTGTCAGCTATCGCGTAAAAGTCCGCGTCACGCGTGACCAGTCGGACGATGTCGAGCACTGGTCCGTAGCGCCCAGCGACGAAGAGATCTCCTACCGCCGTGCGGTATTCTCGGACGAAACGGCACAAAATGTCCCGGTAATTTCCCGTGGCCATCTCTCAGGCCAAGCCAAGCAGGGGCCATTCATCGTCGAAGAATATGACTCGACGTTCGTCGTTCCGCCTGGCGCAACCGCGCAGGTTGATAATTTCGGAAACATCGTCGTCACACTGGAGAGCGGCAAATGATTATCGCATCCGATCCGATCACGCTTGAAATCGTGAAGAATGCCCTGAGCTCGTTAGCGGACGAGATGGCCCTGGTAATTCTCCGTAGCGCCTATTCGCCCATCGTTCGCGACTCGATGGACTATTCGACCGCAATTTGCGACCGCAACGGCGACATCGTAGCGCAGGGGCTAACCAACCCTATCCATCTGGGTGCTTTCCCAGACGTCATGCGAATTCTTGTCGGCAACCATCTAGACCAGATGAAGCCAGGCGATGCGTTTCTCGTAAACGATCCCTATGGCGGTGGCGGCATGCATCTGCCCGATATCTTTTTGATCAAACCGCTCTTCATTGATGGCGAATTGGAGGGTTTTGCGGGCACGCTTGTTCATCACTCCGATATCGGGGGTCTTGCCCCCGGAAGCATGGGATTGCAGGCAACGGAAATTTTCCAAGAGGGACTACGCATTCCGATCGTGAAGCTGTTTGACGGTGGCACGATCAACCAGACCACAATTGCCTTCATGAGGGCTAATTCTCGAACGCCAGTTGAACTGATTGGCGATCTATCGGCACAAATCGCCTCCGTCGACGCATGCGAGCGAGGCTATGCCCAACTCATACAAAAGTATGGCAGCGCACAGTTTCGACAGTTCCTTGGCGAATTGCACGACTATGCGGAGCGTTTAATGCGCCAAGAGATAGCCGCCATGCCTGACGGCAGCTATGAATATGTCGACTATGTCGATGGTCTTGGAGAAAATCCCGAGCCCATCCGCTTTCAGGTCCGCATAAACATCAGCGGCGACAGCGTTGACGTCGATTGGACGGGCACAAGCCCTCAGGTCCAGGGTGCGATCAACGGCCCGATGCCCACAACCACATCAATGACGTATGTCGCTCTTCGATCCGCAATCCATGCGGACATCCCCAATTTTGCCGGCTACATGCGTCCGGTGCGCGTCAGCGCGCCTTTGGGAACGATCGTCAATCCAACCGCGCCGGCCGCGTGCGCGGCGCGCGGCGTGATCGCCTACCGAATGCTCGACACGCTTTTCGGTGCCTTGAACAAAATTCCGGGCAGCCGCATTCCCGCGCTGGGTGAAGGAGGACCATCGGTCGTTTCGTTCAGTGGATGGGATAATGGTCAGGCCTGGATTATAACCGACGGCATTTTGGGCAGTTGGGGCGGCCGGGCGCAGAAGGATGGGGTGGAAGGGATATCGAGCCCAGGCACCAACCTGTCCAATCAGCCAATCGAACTTATCGAAGCGCGCATGCCGTTGCGCATCCTGAGCTACACCTTCGCTAAAAACAGCGGGGGTGCTGGAAAATATCGCGGCGGTTCGGCCATGGTGAGATCATACGAAGTTCTGGCATCGGATGGTCTAGTCCAGGTTCGATCGGATCGGCGAGATCATCTTCCTGTAGCTTCCGGCGAAGGGCTGCCGGGAAGCCCCTCTTATACCTTCCTAAATGAGGGCGAGCAGACCAGGATGCTCCCGGTGATGCCGATGGGCCCCATCAGGGTTTCGGCAGGCAGCAAGCTCGTGCATTTGGCAGCGGGCGGTGCTGGCCATGGGCATCCGTTTGAACGTGATCCGAATGCGGTGCTCGACGATGTGCTGGACGATCGTATCAGCGAAGAGATGGCGCGCGAGGTCTATGGCGTACTTCTAGGTGAATTCGGGCGATCGGTAGACAACGAAGGAACGATTGCGCGTCGCTCGACTGGCGTGGCCCCGGCGCTCCTGACCGAGCATCAGCAGGCGATATTTTCTTCGACCAACACCCCATCGACTCTGTTGAGCTGATCCGCCGCGCGGCCATGGCTCCCGCCTGTGAGCCATGGCCGTTGAGGCGACGCAGCTGTTGCTTGTGAGCGTTAAGTGGTTCCGCTCGCATGGGCCGAAGGAGGGTTCGAAACTGGCTTGGCATTGACATGGCTTGAGCGGCCGTTCACGGCGGTATATCCTTTGTTCCTTGTCGTTGTCGGATCAGTATGCATGTCAGTCAAAAAGCCTGTCACTCCCGTCGAACATCAATCATTCGACACCCTTATGCTGGCCGCCTGTCAAGTGATTGGTCGTCACGGTTACAAAGGGGCGTCTGTCGCGCGCATTGCGGTAGAAGCGGGAATATCCCAAGGACATTGCTATAAATTCTTCAAATCGCGCGACGATATTCTAAGCCATGTTATCTTGTGGGTTATGGAGCAATTCGAGAATTGGTCGAAAAAGCGAGCACGGCGCGAAGTCGGATATTTGCAATACGAGCATAATGCACTCGAACAGTTTTTCTCGTATCAAAAGAAACACCCGTTTTTTTTTCGCATTATGCACGAGGCTGAAGTTGAGACGCCCAGCTCGTGGAAATCTTTCGCTGATCGGCGCCATGATCAATATATGAACTTGTTGCTTTCTGGCATTGAAAGCGGAGAAGTGCGTGGGTTCAATACCAATCAGGTTGACGATCTTGCTCGGTTTCTCTCGGCTGTGCGCCGCTCGATAGTCTTCGGGGCGTACGAAGGGACAATAAAGAAAGATCGAGCGATTGAAACATACGACCTCTTTCTTCGGCAGGCGCTAGGTTGTTTGTAAATGTCACCGTTAATCCGTACTACTCGGCAACGATAGTTCCCGCTGTGGGCCTAGCCATTTGTCGCGAGAACGTCCGCCCTGCTGCCGTGTAGACGAAGCGGCGAGCAAACCGGCTCGCGCCCCCTCGCTGGGAGGTAAATTTATATCGGAAAGACTATGTTCACGCACATCATGATCGGCAGCAACGACCTTGATCGATCCAAGGTCTTCTATGACGCGACGTTCACGGCGCTGGGCGGAAAGCCTTGCGAGCAAGACGAAAGGGGCCGGCTTATCTACGATCACGACAGTGGGCGACTGATGATCACCCGACCGATCGACGGCCATCCGGCGACCGCTGCCAATGGCGGAACCATCGGCATTGCCGCCAGCAGTGCGAACCACGTCCGCGCGTGGCACGACGCCGGCACCGCAAACGGGGGTTCCTCGGTCGAAACGCCACCCTGCGAGCGCCCAAACGGTGTCTTCGTCGCCTATCTCCGTGATCCGGACGGCAACAAGCTCACCGCACGAACGAAGGTGACGCGGTAGGCATCATAGAACTTGGCTATGTAGCTGCGCGAGAAGGCTTATGCCCATCGGCGTCGGCCTGATTGTCCCGATAGCGGCAGCCCTGCGCGCGAGCCGGAACGCCCTGCTGCGCGGAGGCGATGACCGGCTCTGGTCGATGACGACAATGTGCATCCCCATCGCGCTCGCCTGTGCCATGATGGCGCCCTTCCTGCCGGTTCCAGCGATGGCAAGTTGGGGCTGCATCGCCCTTTCGGCGCTGCTTCACACCGGATACAACCTCTTCATCGTTCGCGCCTACCGGCAAGGCGATCTCGGACAGACGTATCCGATCGCTCGTGGTTGCTCGCCGTTTCTGCTCTTGATCGGCGCCGCGGCCTTCGCTCAAGAATTGCCTGGCCCACTCAGCCTGACGGGCTTGCTGCTAGTGCCGGGCGGCATCGTCGCGCTCGCCTTCCAGGGGCGGACCATCGGGCGGAAAACACCGCTCTTCTCATCGGATTTCGGATGTTACGCATTCCAACGGTAATCTGTTGGTCTTCTTCACCTCTGTAAGAATGACGCTCGAATGTAATTCTCGCACGCCGGGCATTTGTGAAAGCTTGTTGTAAAGGAATTTCTCAAAATATTTTACATCGGGGACGATGATCTTGAGCAGCGCATCGACGCTTCCCAGCAAGATATAGCATTCCAGAATCTCGGGATGGTCTTTGACCTCTTCGCGAAAGGCAGCGGTCGCCCTTGCATCGTGGCCGGCCAGTTTGACCGTCGCATAGATGGTCACTTCCAAGCCGACCGCCTCCGGGTCGACCAGCCAGACTTGGCCTGTGAGCACGCCGGCGTCCTTCAATCGGCGTACACGCCGCCAGCATGGTGGAGGTGTCATGCCCAAGCGCTCCGCGAGGTCGGCGATCGACAAGGCGCCGTCTTCTTGCAAGGCAGAGATGATTCTCCGATCGATCAAATCCAGGGTAATTCTTTCTCGCATACTAGCTATTAATCCATAAAAGCGTTACCCTATAAGCCTAATATGGTCGAAAATCATAAATGAAAATACCCGCGATCTGCAGATAAAATTGCCGCCAGTAATGGAGGCTAGAATGTATCAGCATTTCCCAGATTTCGATGACCACGTGCTCGTGACGCACCGGCAGGACACACCCTCGGGCCTAAATGCATTCATAGCTGTCCATAATGAAAACCGGGGCCCTGCCATGGGCGGCTGCCGCATTCTGAAATATGGGTCCACCGATCTAGCTATCAAAGACGTGCTGCGCCTCTCGCGGGGCATGACCTACAAGAATGCGATCGCAAATATCCCTTATGGCGGCGGCAAGGCCGTCATCATCGCCGATCCACGGGTCGAGAAGACCACCAGGTTGCTTCACGCCATGGGCGATTTCGTCCAGTCGCTTCATGGTCGCTACATCACCTCGTTCGACTCCGGGACAACCCTCGATGACGTCAACACAATCGGAGTGCGAACCGAGTTTGCGGCGGGTACGCTGGCGGAAGCGGGTAATGCATCAGGCAGCACGGCGAGTGGGGTTTACTACTGCATGCGCGCCGCCGCCGAGCGCGTGCATGGGACGTCGGATCTTGGCGGGCTGACTGTCGCCATTCAAGGCGTAGGCAATGTGGGGCGCCGGCTGGCCGAAAAGCTCGCGGCCGACGGCGCCAAGCTGATCGTCGCGGATATCGAGACGCAGAATGCACGCGCCGTAGCGCAAGCGACTGGAGCGACGGTCGTCGGGGTCGATGAAATCCTGCTCGCTGACGCCGACATCCTGTCGCCCTGCGCCTTGGGCGGCGTTTTGTCTCCGCAATCAATTCCGGACCTAAAGGTGAAGATCGTCGTCGGGGGAGCGAACAATCAGTTGGTGTCCGCCGATGACGATGAGAGGCTGCAACACGCCGGTATCCTCTACTGCCCCGATTACCTCGCCAACGCCGGTGGCATCATCGACCTGTATTATCAGCGTTCGACGTGGACAAGCGAAGCGGTCGACAAGCACGTCCGACAGCTTGCTGACACCTTCCATGAAGTCGTAGAACGTTCACGTGCCACGAGGTTGGGCACCGCGAAGGTGACTGACGCCATCGCTCAGGAACGTTTCAGCTTTGGCGGGCGCGAGACAGCATGAGCAGCACGCGCGACCGGATCGCGAATTATTATCCGGCAATCGATCGCGTGGATACCGAGGCGGTTCTGTCGCTCTTCGCCGCAGACGCAGTCTACAAGCGGGCCGATCGCGAATATCGGAGCCTGCCCGAAATCCGCGAATTCTTCTGCAAAAAGCGACAGATCCGCGGGCGGCACATTATCGACCAGATTTGGGCCGACACGGCCGACAGGAAAGTCGTCGTAACGGGAAGGTTCGAAGGCGAAGGTGTCGCGGGCGATCCCAGGACCGTGGAATTTGCGGACGTCTGGCAGTTCAATGATGCTGGTTTGGTCTCCAAACGGCAGACTTTCCTTGCACTCGGCCATGCTTACGTCGAGCGCTAAATCTATCAGGCTCCAATCATTTCGGTCGACTGCTGATCGAACTCGCTCGTAAGCACGGAGACAATAATGAGTAAGCGACGCGGACTGAGCTTCCCTGAGCCACTGGCACGGCCGGGTGAAACACCGGATTTCTCCACAATAGAGATCCCGGCGGCAGGGGTACTCTCTGTCCCCCCTCTCGATCTAAATGCCGAGGATTCGGTGGCTTTCGCTCATGGCCTGATCCGAGTGCTTGATGATGAAAACAATGCCGTCGGCGCTTGGGCGGACCTGCTTCTTGACGTCGATCCCGAGACCTATCGTCAGGGTCTTATCGACATGATGACGATGCGCCTCATTGACCAGCGTCTCCTCAATGCGCAGCGGCAGGGCAAGACGTCTTTTTATTTGCAATGTACCGGTGAGGAAGCGATCGGTTGTGGTTTCCAGCGACAGCTGATCCATGGAGACATGAACTTCCCGACCTACCGCCAACAGAGCCTGTTGGTTGCAGCGGACTATCCCCTAGAAGCACTGATGGGGCAGGTCTACTCAAATGATTTCGACCCTCTTGAGGGGCGGCAGCTGCCTATCATGCACTCCGCGCGGGAGCATGGTTTCTTTTCCATCTCTGGCAATCTCGGAACGCAATATGTTCAGGCTGTTGGCTGGGCGATGGCAAATGCATTGAAGGGCAATAGCCTCGTCGCTGCGGCCTGGATCGGAGACGGCGCCACAGCCTCGAACGACTTCCATAGCGCCCTGCTTTCGGCATCAGTCTATCAGCCCCCCGTCATCCTCAATATCGTGAACAATCAGTGGGCTATCTCGACCTACACCGGCGTTGCCGCAGGCGCTTCTAGGACCTATGCAGAGCGCGCGCGAGGCTATGGCATTCCCGCATTGCGCGTCGATGGCAATGACTATCTCGCCGTGGCAGCGGCATCGCGCTGGGCTGTCCAGCGCACTCGGCAGGGGCATGGCCCTGTCGCGATCGAATGGTTTACGTATCGTGTCGCAGCGCACTCGACCTCTGACGATCCAAGCGCGTATCGGCCCAAGGACGAGGCGGCGGCATGGCCGCTTGGCGATCCTCTGGAACGGCTGAAAGCGTTCCTCATTGTCCGAGGCGAATGGTCCGAAGAACGGCATGCTCAAAAGCAGGCGGAGCTGTTCGACGAGATTGTGGCCGTCCAGAAGAAAGTCGAGGCACACGGCACCTTCGTGAAGCCTCAACCCCTTTCGCCAGCCAAGATGTTCGAAGGCGTCTACGCAGACATGCCCGATCATCTGCGCCGTCAGCGCCAGCAGATTGGATTTTAATGATGCCAACTATGACGATGATCGAGGCGATCCGCGACGCCATGGACGTGAAACTGGCGGATGACGAAAACGTTATCGTGTTTGGCGAGGATGTCGGCTTTTTCGGCGGGGTTTTCCGCTGCACTGCCGGGTTGCAGAAAAAATACGGCATCGAGCGGGTCTTCGATACGCCAATCAATGAGAGCGCAATCGTCGGTATGGCGGTTGGCATGGCCGCGCAGGGCATGCGCCCATGCGTCGAAGTTCAATTCGCAGACTATGTCTATCCAGCCTATGATCAAATCTCGCAGGAGGCCGCGCGTCTTCGCCACCGCTCCAATCAGCAGTTCACTTGCCCTATGGTCGTTCGCATGCCTACCGGCGGCGGCATTTACGGGGGCCAGACGCACAGCCAGAGCCCGGAAGCGCTTTTCACGCATGTGGCCGGCCTGAAGGTTGTCGTTCCATCGACACCCTATGATGCCAAGGGCCTTCTGATTGCCGCGATCGAAGACCCCGATCCAGTCATCTTTCTCGAGCCTAAGAGAGTCTATAACGGTCCGTTCTACGGCCATTCCTCCGGCGAGGCCGTTGGTTGGGCATCCCGGCCAGAAGGTGATGTGCCACATGGTCACTATACCGTCGAGATCGGCAAAGCGCAGATCAAGCGTGATGGTTCTGCCGCTACGATTCTCGCCTATGGCACAATGGTTTTCATTGCCGAGGAAGCAGTCCGCCAGTCCGGTGTCGATGCTGAGATCATCGACCTTCGCAGTCTTCTGCCGCTCGACATCGAAACGGTTTCGCGGTCCGTCCAGAAGACCGGTCGTTGCCTCGTCGTCCACGAGGCAACGCGCACCAGTGGGTTCGGAGCGGAGCTGATCGCCGAAGTCCAGGAGGCATGCTTCTGGCATCTCAAGACACCAATACAACGCCTCACTGGTTGGGATGCGCCTTATCCCCTCGCTTCCGAGTGGGACTATTTTCCGAGCCCGGAACGGCTCGCCCAAGCTCTGATCCGGGCGATGGAGGACTGACATGGAGACGCTATCAGTAAAGCTGCCAGACATTGGCGAAGGCGTCACTCAAGCCGAAATCGTCGAATGGCATGTAGCCATTGGTGATACAATCGAGGAAGACGCAACACTCGTCTCTGTCATGACGGACAAGGCCACCGTCGATATTCCATCGCTTTATAGCGGAACAGTGCGTTGGCTTGCTGGCGATGTTGGAGAAACGCTTGCCATTGGTGCCGATCTCGTGCGGATCGCCACTGACCGTGGCGCCCCTGGCGAACAGCCGCCGAACGTCGAGCTGTCGTCGCAGGACGCGATTGTGAAGCTGGCGGCGGTTCCCGTACCGGCTTCCGAGCCAGCGGCGACGAGCAGTTCGCGATCGATGCATATCCTTTCCGTACGTCTGCCGGATGTCGGCGAAGGTGTGACCGAGGCAGAGTTGGTTGAATGGCATGTCCAGGTGGGCGACCTTGTGCGCGAAGATGATGTGCTCGCAGCTGTGATGACCGATAAGGCGACGGTAGAAATCCCCTCCCTTTACACTGGTAAAGTCACTGCCTTGGGTGGCCAGATTGGCGAGGTTCTTGCCGTTGGCGCCAATCTCGTGCTGATCGAAACGACTGATGGCCTTTCCGACGACGAGGCAAGCAGGACTCCTGCCGCACCGAGCGAAGAGGAGACGTTCGAGCTCAAGCAGTCCGCGAAAGAGCCTCCGACGAGGGCTGCGCCGACTACCAATGCCTCAGGCCGCCCTATCCACGCCCGTCCACCCCGTCCGGAGGGCACCGAGGTTCTGGCCTCTCCCTCTGTCCGCGCAAGAGCGCGGGACGGCGGCATCGACCTTCGCCAAGTTGGTGGTAGCGGCCCGGCTGGCCGTATTATTCATTCAGATCTTGATGTGCTTTTCGCCGTGCCGGCCGACCCATCGACGCAGCTGGGCTCGGGATCCGCCCGTCGCGTGCGTACCGGGGTGGAAGAAATCAAGGTTGTCGGCATGCGGCGAAAGATCGCCGAGCGGATGGCCATCGCGAACAGTCGCATTCCGCACATAACGGTGGTCGAGGAAGTCGACGTGACTGCTCTGGAAGACCTTCGGGAAAAGCTCAATGCTGGTCGGGGTGAACGGCCCAAGCTCACCGTGCTTCCGTTTGTGACGGCAGTGCTCGCGCGGGCATTTATTGACCATCCTGAGATGAATGCGCATTTCGACGATGATGCGGGTGTTGTGCACCGCCATGAGGCGGCGCATCTCGGGATTGCGACCATGACGGATGCAGGACTGGTTGTTCCCGTCTTTCGCCATGCAGAAGCTGCAGGCCTGTTTGAGACCGCCTCTGAGATCTCGCGGCTATCTTCGGTCGCCCGCAACGGCAAGGCCAGCCGTGACGAGCTTTCGGGTTCCACTTTTACCATCACCTCGCTCGGGCGGCTCGGCGCCATCGCAACGACCCCGATCATCAACCATCCTGAAATCGCGATCCTGGGCATCAACAAGATGGCGGTGAGGCCCATGTGGGATGGAACGCAATTCCAGCCGCGCAAGATGATGAACATCTCGGCGAGTTTCGATCATCGTGTCATCGACGGCATGGACGCCGCTCTCTTCGTACAGAAGGTGAAGTCACTGCTTGAAACCCCAGCCCTGATTTTCGTGGATCTGTGATCGTGAAGACAGAAACATGTAAGCTTCTCATCCTTGGCGCCGGCCCTGGAGGGTATGTCTGCGGCATCCGCGCAGGGCAGCTCGGCGTCGATACGATCGTGGTTGAAGCGGCAAAGCCTGGTGGAACCTGTCTCAACGTTGGCTGCATTCCCTCGAAGGCATTGATTCATGCTGCCGGTGAATTTGCGAAAGCGAGAGCATTCGCGGAAGAGAATGAGCTGGGCATCCGCGGTGGCGTACCTACGATTGACCTTCAACGGACAGTCGCGTGGAAGGATTCCGTTGTCGAGCGTTTGACGCGGGGCGTCTCCGGTCTGCTCAGAAAGGCTAAGGTTCGCACGATACATGGCCATGCCATCATCATCGACGGCAAGACGGTCGAAATCCGCAACGACGACGATCCGATCCGGATTCGCACTGAAAATCTCGTGATCGCGACGGGTTCAACCCCATTCGAACTGCCATCACTGCCGTTCGGCGGTCGCGTGATCAGTTCGACCGATGCCCTGTCGCTAATACAGGTCCCGGCTAAACTCGCTATCGTCGGGGGCGGCTATATCGGGCTGGAGATCGGCATAGCCATGGCGAAACTGGGGGCTACGGTCACTGTAGTGGAGGCAGCGGAACGGATCTTGCCGCAATATGATGCTGAACTCACGGATCCGGTTAAGAAGCGTCTTTCCGAGTATGGCATCGCACTACACCTCTCCGCAAATGCCAGTGGCCTGGGCTCCAGTGGCGATACCCTGATGGTCGATACCGCCGATGGGGAGGTTGAGCTTCCGGCCGATCTGGTTCTCGTGACCGTGGGGCGGCAGGCGACCACATCCGGGTTTGGGCTGGAAAGCCTGGGGCTGAGTCAAAATGGCCCATATCTCGCGATTGACGACCGCTGCGCCACATCCATGCGGGGTGTATATGCCATTGGGGACGTGACGGGGGATCCTATGCTTGCCCACCGGGCAATGGCCCAAGGCAACATGGTTGCTGAAATCGTGGCGGGCAAAGACATTAGCTGGGACAAAAGGGCCATTCCAGCAGTCTGCTTCACCGATCCCGAGCTTGTCGTCGCGGGCTTGCTTCCCAGCGATCCCAAGGCGGCAGAGGCCAAGGTCTCTTTGTTTCCGTTCAGCGCGAATGGGCGTGCGCTTTCGATGGAGCGTAGCGACGGCTTTGTGCGGATAGTATCCGATCCGAAGACAGACCTTGTTTTGGGCATTCAGGCAGTTGGTGCCGGTGTTTCTGAGATGGCCGGGCAATTTGCCATGTCGTTGGAAATGGCTTGTACGCTGACAGACATCGGCGAGACGATTCACGCCCACCCAACGCTCGGTGAAGTTGTCCAGGAAGCGGCGATGAAGGGGTTGGGCAAGGCAATGCACAGCTGAACCGCCAGAACAATATCAAGCCTGTTGATTGCCACTGAGATGTGGTCCGGGTCACATCGTCGCGGCAATCAACAGGCCTAATCCAATAACAAGCCAATCGGACCACTCGGCGGGCGCAAATCACGCCGTTGGTCTATGTAGTGATGCGCGACAATCGTTCTCTGTTGAGAGGAATCCGCGAGCTCTTGACCGCAGCGGGAGGCGGGATCGTTTCCCTTATTGCCTACAGCATCGTGATCTACGCGATGTCGTTCGGTGCAATGGGTGTGGTATCGGGGCTTCGAGAAACTAGCGTCGTGTTCGCCGCTCTGATCGCGCGAGTATTTCTGCACGAACGTTTGTCTTCATATCGGATGGAGGGAGGAATTATGGTCGCCGTCAGCGGGATTTTCATTAGAAAGCAAGCTTGAGGGTACCAATTGCTATAATCAAGCGGAGCTTGAGAGCCTGATCAGAAAATAAGTTGAGTGGTATCAGCAAGTTAGCTTGACGGCTTGACCTGTCGTTGATTCATGGGTTTCGCCAAAAACTACCATGGATTCAACGATGTGGACCGATACCACTCGCGCTCTTCATGCGCGGAGCGGGCCGGCTTTGCCAAGCGATTTGACGGATGCCAAGTGGGCGCTGCTGGAGCCATTACTTCCACCGGCGTCTCGTGTCGGACGGCCCCGCAAGTGGCCATTGCGGCGGATTGTCGAGGCAATTCTGTACCTACTGCGCGGAGGCCTGCCATGGCGGATGCTGCCGCCTTGCTTTCTGCCGGTGTCGAGCGTGCGGCATTGGTTTTACTTGTGGCGAGACAACGGGCTGTGGCTGACGATAAACCACACCTTGTCGATGATGGCGCCGCGAAGCTGATTGCCGAGAGGCTTCGCCCAGCGCTGGCGTGATTGACAGCCAGTCAGTGAAGACGACCGAAAGCAGTGGCCTGTGCGGTTACGATGCAGGGAAAAAGGTCAAAGGACGCAAACGGCACATCCTGACCGACACCGATGGAAATCTTGTCCATGCGGTTGTGCACGCCGCCGAGATCCAAGACCGGGACGGGGCACCGCTGGTCCTTGGGGAAATCGTCAGGCGCTTCCCCTGGCTCCGTCATTTGTTTGCAGACGGCGGCTATGCCGGAAACAAGCTCAAGGATGCCCTGCGCCGGATTGGAAAGTGGACCGTCGAAATCATCAAACGGTCCGATACTGCCAAGGGCTTCGAGGTCCTGCCCCGACGCTGTTGGGGTGGACGGCCCCGTGCGGCATCAAAATGTGCCAGAGTGAGTCGTTGCAAACTCAAGCAGGAGACCGTCCGTGGAACAGATTACGCTCAAGCGCCAGTGCAGCCAACGGCTCGAACAGATCGCACGCCACATCGCCGCGCTCGACGCTGAAATCGCGGCCGTCATTGCTGCCGATGCAAAGCTCGCCCGGCGCCACGACATTCTCACCAGCATCGCTGGCCTCGGCACACTCACCGCCAACCAGATCATCGCCACCATGCCCGAACTCGGATCGCTCGATAACAAGCAGGCCGCCTCGCATGTCGGACTTGCTCCCGTCGCGCGCCAGTCCGGACAATGGAAAGGCAAAAGCTTCATCCGCGGCGGCAGGGCCAATGTTCGACAGGTCCTCTACATGCCGGCCCTGGTCGCCGCCCGCTTCAATCCTGATCTCAAAGCCAAACCAGCAGCTCATCGCTGCCGGAAAACCCGCCAAAATCGCCATCACTGCCGTCATGCGAAAACTCATCGTCACCGCAAATGCTCTGCTCAAAGCAGACCGCCTCTGGATCAAATCTCCCGCTTGACCACTACGGATACTCTAACCGTAAGCAGCGCTTTGGCTTCTCGTCATGGCTCTACCGCCAGCGTAATCTAGTCGAGCGCTTCTTCAATCGAATGAAGCAGCTCCGGGGTGTCGCCACGCGATATGACAAGGACGCTGCCAACTATCTTGCGGCTATCAAGCTCATTTGCGCACGTATCTTGTGCAACGTGTAATGAGTCTAGGCCCTGACACTTAGACCAATTTGCACAATGCCGGGTTCCGAGAGGGCTTACTAACACCGTCGCCATCCAACAAGTCGCTATCGGCACGCACGGATTTACGCATTTCGGAATGGCAGAGGCAAACCACTCTGCTGCTGCTCCATCAAACCTGACCTGCTCGGCGAGCTCCAACGTGTTTCTGCCGCGAGACCAAACCGTGCCCGCAAGATTTGTGGCTGTGCACCGGTCGCTGCGCAGGGTCAATAGCTCCGCGCGCCGGGTCAGCGGTCGAGCAGCTCGACGGTGACCGAACGACGACGGCATCCCCGCGCCTCATCCTGCGATATCGTCAAGCGGAATGCGTGTGGTGACCTTTACCGCCTGCAACGCAAAGCTCGAGTTGACCGAGGCTAGTCCCGGCAGGTGCAGCAGCGATTTCTTGAGAATTCTCTCATACCTTGCGATGTCCGAGACGATCATGCGCAGCAGATAGTCGCAGTCGCCGGACATCGAGAAGCATTCGACGACCTCGTCGATCGCGTGGATGGCACCTTCGAAGGAGAGTAGCGTGGTCTCGTCGTGCTGCTGTAGCTTGATCTCGACAAACACGTTCACCGAAATGCCGAGGCGGGCAGGATCGAGGATCCACACCCGTTCGCGGATCGCGCCGGCGTCCTGCAGGCGGCGCAGGCGCCGCCAGCATGGGGTCTGCGACAGACCAACGATCTCTCCTAATTCGGCGATAGATGAGTCCGGGTAGTTCTGCAGCGCAGCAAGAATTCTCCGGTCGGTAGCATCGACAGAAAGTTTTTCCAGTTTTTGCGTCATAGGAGGAGCAATCTTCTATTTTATCGTGAATGTCACTAAATAATAGAAGCTGAAATTCCAACTCTGCCGTGTGAACTTAATTGCCTATCCTGCACTGGAGCGCACCGGCCTATGACCAATCGGCAACGCCTGACCCTGCATATACCTGAGCCTGAAGCCCGGCCCGGCGATCAGGTCAACTTTAGCGGTATGCACATTCCGTCCGCCGGCGAGACTCGCCGCCCGCCGATAGATGGTGCCGAAGCCCAGATGCGCGACCTGCCGTTCGGTCTAGTGCGTGTGCTGGACGATAGCGGAAACGCCGTTGGCGCGTGGAATCCGCGGCTTGCTCCCGAAACGCTGCGTCGCGGCTTGCGCGCCATGCTTATGACCCGCGCTTTCGACGAGCGATTGTTCCGCGCACATCGGCAAGGCAAGACCAGCTTCTACATGAAGTCCACCGGCGAGGAGGCGATCAGCGTCGCGCAGTCGATGGTGCTTGAAGACGGCGACATGTGTTTCCCGACGTATCGCGTGCTGGGATGGCTGATGGCACGCGATTATCCGCTCATCGATCTAGTGAACCAGATATTCTCCAATGCCGCCGATCCGCTCAAAGGGCGCCAGCTGCCGATACTCTATTCCGCCCGCGATTACGGCTTCTATTCGCTTTCGGGTAATGTCGGAAGCCGCTTCGGCCATGCCGTTGGCTGGGCAATGGCGTCAGCGTACAAGGAGGACGACAAGATCGCGCTCGCCTACATCGGAGAGGGCACAACCGCAGAGGGTGACTTCCATGAGGCGCTGACGTTCGCAAGCGTCTACCGCGCGCCCGCGGTGCTGTGTGTTACCAACAACCAGTGGGCAATCTCTACGTTCTCTGGGATCGCGGGTGCTAACGAGACCACTTTTGCGGCCAAGGCGCTTGCTTACGGCATTCCCGGGTTGCGAGTGGATGGCAACGATTTCCTGGCTGTATGGGCGGCGACCCAATGGGCGGCGGAGCGGGCGCGAAGCAATCTGGGCGCGACGCTTATAGAGCTGTTCACCTATCGCGCTTCGGGCCATTCGACCTCTGACGATCCGACTAAGTACCGCCCTGCCGATGAGCAGGACCACTGGCCGCTGGGCGACCCTGTCGAACGGTTGAAGGCGCATCTGATATGCTTGGGCGAATGGACAGACGCGCTGCATGCTTCGCTGATCGAGGAACTTGATGGTGCAGTGCGCGCCGCTGTCAAGGCCGGCGAAGCGATCGGTACGCTGGGCAAGTCCAAGCCGAGTACCGCTGAGATGTTTGAGGGTGTGTTCAAGGAGCCCGACTGGCGGGTGATTGAGCAGCGCCGGGAGCTGGGGATCTAGCATGCCAACCATGAACATGATCCAGGCGTTAAACTCCGCGCTAGACGTGAAGCTGTCCGAAGATCCCAACACGCTCATTTTCGGAGAGGACGTTGGCTATTTTGGCGGCGTCTTCCGCGTCACCGACGGGTTGCAAAAGAAGCACGGACTTAGGCGCTGCTTCGATGCTCCGATCAGCGAAAGCGGCATCATCGCCAGTGCGATCGGCATGGGCGCAAACGGGCTTCGTCCTATCCCCGAAATCCAATTCGCCGACTATATACTTCCCGCATTCGACCAGCTCGTCTCCGAAGCGGCACGCCTGCGCTATCGCTCGAATGGCGAGTTCTGGTCGCCGATCACGGTACGCAGCCCCTATGGTGGCGGCATCTTCGGCGGCCAGACGCACAGCCAAAGCCCGGAAGCCATTTTCGCGCACATCACGGGCCTCAAGACCGTGATCCCCTCGACCCCTTATGACGCCAAGGGACTGTTGATCGCAGCGATCGAGGACGATGATCCGGTCATTTTCCTTGAGCCCAAGCGCCTTTATAACGGCCCTTTCGACGGTCGGCACGATCAAGCGCTGAAGACCTGGGCCGGGGTCCCGGAAGCGGACGTGCCAGACGGCCGATATACCGTACCGCTGGGCACCGCCGCCGTGGTACGCGAGGGCACGCTGGCAACCGTACTTGCCTATGGCACCATGGTCCATGTCGCCAAGGCTGGGATTGAAGACAGCGGCGTCGATGCCGAGCTGATCGACCTTCGCTCAATCGTGCCGCTCGACATTGACACCATCACCGCTTCCGTCACCAAGACCGGTCGCTGTGTGATCCTCCACGAGGCTTCGCGTTTCGGTGGCTTTGGCGGCGAGCTGTCGGCGCTTGTTCAGGAGCGCTGCTTTTGGGCCCTGCGTAGCCCCATCGAGCGAGTGGCGGGGTGGGACACCCCGTACCCCCACGCTTTTGAGTGGGACTATTTTCCAGGCCCGACCCGCCTCGCCAAGGCACTCAAACGCGTGATGGAGAACAACTGATGGGACGTTACGTTTTCCGCATGCCTGACGTCGGCGAGGGCGTCGCCGAAGCCGAGATTGTCGCCTGGCACGTCAAGCCAGGAGATACCGTGCAGGAGGATCAGAGCCTCGTTGATGTCATGACCGACAAGGCGACTGTCGACATGACTTCGCCGGTCGAAGGCGTCGTTACCGCGCTGCGTGGTCAGATCGGCACGATGGTAGCGGTCGGATCGGTTCTGATCGAACTGGAAGTCGAAGGCGATGGCAATGCCGCCGCTAAAGAGATTGCTACGGTGCAGCCCCCACCTGCGCGGGAGCCGCCCGTGTTGAAACTGCCTGCAAGCTCGCCAGTGGTCGATCACTCGCCCCCCGTGGCAACGGCCGTTTCATCACCAGCGGCTGCGCGAGCGCATTCGGCCACGACGCGATCGGTCCCCGCTTTCAAGACCCGCGCTGCCGGCACCCTGCCGCACGCCGCGCCCGCCACGCGTCGCCGGGCCTATGACCTGGGCGTGCCGCTCCAGTTTGTTCCTGGCACCGGTCCCGCAGGACGCGTCACGGCCCATGATCTTGATACCTATCTTGCCAATGGCGGCGTCGACAGCCTGGAGTTCGCGACCGGGCGAGTAGCGCGGCAGGGCATCAACGACACCAAAGTGATTGGTCTGCGTCGCAAGATTGCGGAAAAAATGCAGGAGGCGAAGCGGCGCATTCCACACATCAATTATGTCGAGGAATGCGACCTTACCGAGCTGGAGGCCCTGCGCGCCGACCTTAACGCCCATCGCTCGCACGACCAGCCCAAGCTAACGCTGCTACCCTTCCTGATGCGGGCGCTTGCTAGAGCGCTGCCGCACTCACCTCAGATCAACGCGCGCTACGACGACAATGCGGGTGTGCTGCATGCCTTCGACGGCATTCACATCGGCATCGCCACGCAGACCCCTGGCGGATTAATGGTGCCGGTGGTTCGCCACGCCGAGGCGCTCGATCTGTGGGACTGCGCCCGCGAGCTGTCGCGCGTCTCCGCAGCCGCGCGCGACGGCAAGGCCACGCGCGAAGAGCTCTCGGGCTCGACGATTACGCTGACCAGCCTGGGAGCGATCGGCGGCATCGTTACCACGCCCGTCATCAATCGTCCCGAAGTGGCGATACTGGCTCCTAACAAGCTGATCGAACGTCCCGTCATCCAAGGCAGCTTCGTCACAGTGCGGAAGATGATGAATCTGTCTTCCTCGTTCGATCACCGTATCGTTGATGGCTGGGACGCCGCACAGTTCGTACAGCGCGTGAAGCGGCTGCTCGAGCATCCTGCCCTGATTTTCATGGACTAAGCCTGATGACCGAAATACTTTCACCAAAGGTTCTTGTGATCGGCGGCGGCCCCGGCGGTTACGTTGCCGCGATACGTGCTGGGCAACTTGGGCTTAATACCGTGCTGGTCGAGAGTGACCGGCTCGGGGGCACTTGCCTTTTGCGCGGGTGCATTCCCTCCAAGGCATTGATCCACGCGGCCGCGCTCTACGACGAGGTGCGGGCGACCAGCGAGGCGGGGGGGCGCTTTGGCATCCGCACCGCCGCCGCGCCCAGCATCGAATGGTCCGAGACCATCGCCTGGAAGGATGGCTTGGTCGATGTGCTGAGCGGGGGCGTCGCCACTCTCCTCCGCAAGGCGAAAGTGCGCGTGGTGGATGGCTGGGCACGGTTCACCGACGCCAAGAGCTGCATCGTGCAGACCGCCAAGGGCGAGATCGCGATCTCGCCCGAGCATGTGATCCTGGCCACTGGCTCCTCTTCTCTCGAACTCCCCTTCCTGCCGTTCGGTGGAAAGGTGATCGGGTCTACCAAAGCGTTGTCGCTTCAAGAGGTGCCGGAGCGCTTGGTGGTAGTCGGAGGGGGCTACATCGGGCTTGAACTGGGCTCTGCCTTCGCGCGACTGGGATCGCAGGTTTCTGTCGTCGAGGCGCAGGCCCGTATCCTTCCGCAGTACGACGCGGAGTTGACCGATCCGGTCCGAAAATGGCTCGAACGGCAAGGCGTTGCTCTCCATCTGGGCGCCAAGGCACTGGGCGCTGCCGGGGACGGGCTGGAGATCGAGACTGCGGCGGGCGAGCGCATGGTGCTGCCCGCAGACCGCATCCTCATCACCGTCGGTCGGCAGCCCCTAACTCAAGGTTGGGGAATCGAGACTATGGCGCTGGCGATGAACGGCCCGTTCGTGCGCGTCGATGATCGGTGCGCGACCTCGACCCAGAACGTCTGGGCCATCGGGGATCTGGTGGGTGAGCCGATGCTGGCGCACAGGGCCTCCGCACAAGGCGAGATGGTCGCTGAAATCATCGCCGGCAAGCGGCGCAGGTTCGACCCGGCCGGGGTCGTCGCGGTCTGCTTCACCGAACCCGAGATCGTCAGCATAGGTGCATTTCCGGCTGAGGTTCAGTCTGACGAGGTTGTCATCGGCCATTTCCCGTTCAACGCTAACGGACGTGCGCTGACGATGGACGCAGCGGGGCTTGGCGGTTTTGTGCGCGTAGTCGCGCGCAAGGCTGATCATCGCATCCTCGGCATCCAGGCGGTCGGCAGGCACGTCTCCGAATTCGCGGGCGAGTTCGCCGCGCTGATCGAATTGGGGGCAGTGCTGGAGGATGTCGCCGGGACTATCCACGCGCATCCGACTCTCGGGGAAGCAGTGCACGAAGCTGCGCTCAAGGGCTTGGGTCACGCTATTCACATCTAGCGAGGCGCAGTCGCGGCAGCGAGGCGGCGCAGAACGGTCTCGAAACGGCTGACGCTCTCGCTTCCGGCGACGCGCCGCACCGATGCAGGATCTACCAGGAAGCCGATGGAGCGGCGCTGTTCAAACCCGGCGAGGGCGGGCATCGCGATGCCTGGCTGCAGGTAGCACCGAGGCATCACGGTAATACCGAGGCCGGCGCGTACATAGGCTACCGCGCGGTCGTCGTTGACGGTGCGGGCGGCGAAGAACGGGCGCACGCCGCGCTGGGTGAAGAAGCGGCTGATCGCCGGCAGCGCCTCGCAGTGGCGGCGCACGATCATCGCGGAGTCGGCCACGTCCTCGGGCTGGACAGCCTCCCGGTCTGCCAGCGGGTGATCACTCGGTAGCGCCAGCATGTACTTTTCGTGGAACAACGGCTCGCCGCCGCGATGGTCGTCGCCCAGGACGCCCAGCACCAGGTCGACCCGCCCCCGCTCGATCCGGGGTACTAACTCGCGCATACGGCCCTCGACGATTTCCAGCTGCTCGTGCTGGACCTGCCCGGCCTCGAGCGTCGCGGCCTCGATCCAAGCCGACGGCAGCGTGGAGATCACGCCGATGCGGATCAGCTTGCGCCTCTCGCCCGCGTTGAGGGTCTGCTGCGCGCGCGCGAACTCGATCTCGATGCGGCGAGCATGAACGGCGAACCGCGCACCGGCGGCGGTCAATTCCACCCGGCGGTTGGTGCGTTCGAACAAGACGTGGCCGGTGGCCGCCTCCAACTTGGCGATACCGGTGGACAATGTCGGCTGCGACACTCCGTGACGTTGCGCAGCGCGCGAGAAGTTGCCGTGCTCAACGACGGCCAGGAAATACTGGATCAAATAGCGCTCGATCATAGGCGTGGCCTATGATGACATCAACGCCGGGTCAATTTTCCATCACGGTCTCAACCATCTATTTATGTGTGTGAGGAGACACCATGACACCGGAATTTGATTTCGCCTTGGGCGAGAACGCGCAGATGATTCGCGACACCACGCAGCGATTCGCGACCGACAAAATCGCCCCGCTCGCGGCGCGCATTGATGCGGAAGATTGGTTCCCCCGCGAAGAACTGTGGACCGCAATGGGCGACCTGGGTCTTCATGGCATCACCGTTGAGGAAGAGTTCGGTGGGCTTGGCTTGGGCTACCTCGAGCATGTTCTCGCCTGCGAGGAAGTCAGCCGCGCTTCGGCCTCGATCGGACTGAGCTACGGCGCCCATTCTAACTTGTGCATCAACCAGATTCGCCGCTGGAGCAATGAAGAGCAGAAGGCGAAGTACTTGCCGAAGTTGATCAGCGGCGAACATGTTGGCAGCCTGGCGATGTCCGAGGCCGGAGCAGGTTCGGACGTCGTCTCGATGAAGCTCAGGGCACGCGAGACCGACGCCGGCTTCGTGCTCGACGGCACCAAATTCTGGATCACCAATGCCGCATATGCTGATACCCTGGTTGTTTACGCCCGCACGGGCGAGGGGAGCAAGGGCATCTCTGCGTTTCTTATCGAGAAGGACATGCCCGGTTTCTCGATAGGCCAGAAAATCGACAAGGTCGGCATGCGAGGCTCGCCGACCGCCGAACTGCTATTCGACGGCTGCGAAGTCCCGCGCGAGAACGTGATGGGGCCGCTGAACGGCGGCGTGAAGGTGCTGATGAGCGGGCTGGATTACGAGAGGGCGGTCCTCGCAGGTATTCAGCTCGGCATCATGCAGGCATGCCTTGACGTCGTCCTGCCGTATGTCCGCGAGCGCAAGCAGTTTGGCCACCCAATCGGCGCGTTTCAGCTAATGCAGGCAAAGATCGCTGATATGTACGTGGCGCTGAACTCGGCCCGCGCCTACGTCTATGCGGTGGCGCGCAGCTGCGACGCCGGGCGCACCACGCGCTTCGACGCAGCCGGCGCTATCCTGGTCGCCAGCGAGAACGCGGTGCGCGTCACACTGGAGGCAGTGCAGGCTCTGGGGGGCGCGGGCTACACCAAGGATTGGCCGGTGGAACGCTTCATGCGCGATGCCAAGCTTCTCGACATCGGCGCTGGCACTAACGAAATTCGCCGCATGCTAATCGGCCGCGAACTGATAGGTCACATGTGAGCGGGCGGCCCATCCCGGCGATGCGCAGCCTGCTGTTCGTGCCGGGCGACCGGCCTGAGCGCTTCGAAAAGGCGGCGAGCTCCGGCGCGGATGCGATCATTCTCGATCTGGAGGATTCGGTTTCGACGGAATCTAAGGCGGCGGCGCGCGATGCGGTCGCTGCGTATCTCGCCCGACCGGCGGAGGTGGTGCGGATTGTACGCATCAACCCGATCAACAGCAGATACCTCGACGCCGACTTGCAGTGCACCGCAGGTTCCGACGCGCTCATGCTTCCCAAGGCGGAGAGCGCCTCCACGGTTGAAACCCTACTGGCGCAAATAGGGCCCGAACTGGCCGTGCTGCCGATCGCCACTGAGACGCCGCTAGCTGTGTTCGGCCTGGGCAGCTATCGTGCAGTAGCGGCGCGACTGTGCGGCTTGACTTGGGGCGCGGAAGACCTGCCGGCCGCGATCGGCGCCGTTTCCAGTCGGGACGAGGACCAGCGATATGCCGCACCTTACGAAGTGGTCCGCTCGCTCGCCTTGTTCGGGGCCCATGCCGCGGGCGTAGAGGCGATCGAGACGGTCTATCCCGCGATCAGGGATGAGGCGGGGCTGGCTCGCTACGCCGCACGCGGCGCGCATGACGGGTTCACCGGGATGATGGCGCTGCATCCGTTGCAGGTGCCTGTCATCAATGCGGCCTTCACCCCCAGCGAGGTGGCGGTCGATCAGGCCCACAAGGTCATAGATGCCTTCGCGCGCGCGCCGGGTGCCGGGGTGCTGGTGCTGGACGACAAGATGATCGATGCGCCGCATGTCGCGCAGGCTCGCCGTATTCTGGCACGTTCGCGGGCGGTGCGTTGACCCATCGGCGAGGGGCGGCATCGCAATCGAGAATGCCGCCTGTCGTGACTGCCACGTGTCTATTCGGGCATCTCTGTATGGGTCCGCACATGTCTTGGCCTCGACGTCTCGGGTTGGCGTAACATCGGCAAATGGCACAGAGTCGGGGTGAGCAAGGAGAAGCCCTTTCTGTTAAACGACAAGGACCGCCTCGCCGATGTGCGATCGAGCGAGCGGGAGCAGCTCGGCGACGGTATTGACAGGCTTCGTGCGGCCCTGGCAAAGCCGCGCTAATGGATGCAGGGTGACGTCTGTCCGAGCTTGGCAAGACACGATTGTTCCAAGTCTTGTACAAGGATGGAGCGGGCGATGCGCTGTTCGATCCGGGTACCATCGTGCTGACCGGGAACCCCGCCACCATACCAGCCTTTCGATGAACCTGAAGCGGCAAGCGATCCCACAGGCTCGCGTCGTGGCAAGGGCTTATACCAACCTGCATTGATCATGACCTACGCGTCCATTTGCGGCGTCCGATGGTCATTATGCGCCAAGGTTGATCGACGAGCTTGTTCCAAGCTTCACAGCAGAGGTCGACGATTTTTTCGTAGGATGTGAAGACGCGGTTGGAGAGCCAGTTGTCGCGCATGAACTGCCAGATGTTCTCGACCGGGTTGAGTTCGGGGCATTTGGGCGGGAGCGCGACAATGCTGATGTTGTCGGGGACATCGAGCTTGTCGGTCATGTGCCAACCGGCCTGGTCCATCAGCACGACCGCGTGGGCTCCCGGCGCAACGGCGAGCGATATCTCAGCCAGATGCAGCGACATGGTATCGGTATTGCAAAAGGGCAGGACGAGTCCGGCGCCCTTGCCCAGTTCCGGGCAGATCGCACCCAAGATATAGGCTGATTTCATTCGCTGATCCTTCGGTGCCGATGGCCGCGTTCCGCGGCTGGCCCAGCGTCGCGTAATTGTGTTCTTTTGGCCGACACGCGCCTCTTCCTGGAACCAGATTTCTATGGGCGTACCCTTCGGGAGGATGGCTTTGACCTTTGCCAGCTCGGCAGCGAAGCCCCTTTTTTGAAGGCCTCCATGGCATGTTCGTTCTGGGCATGGTGGCGAGGCCGTGCCGTGAGTTTGACGTAGCCCAGCTTCTTCAACTCGCGGCTGATGGTGGTGTCGTCGAGCGAGACGGCAAACTCATCGTAGAGCCACCGGGCCAGATCGATCAGCCGCCAACGCACCACTCCGTGGATTGCCGGGACCGGGCCGTTCTCGACGACATCGACGAGTGCCCTGCGCTGCGTATCGTTCAGCCGCGAACGGGGGCCGGGCGCTTTACCATCCAGCAATCTATCAGGACCGCGGGCATTGAACCGGATCACCCAGTCGCGCACAATTTGAAGGCCAACTCCGCCGATCCGAGCCGCAGCACTTCGGCTACCGCCGTCGTAAATTTCAGCCAAAGCCAACAACCGCAGCGCCTGGTTCGCGCTTTTCGTCGTCCGCGACAATCGTCGCAGCGCCGCCCCATCAAAATCTTCCCGCAAGCCGATCGCTGAACCCATGGTGCCACACTCCAAAGTCGTGGCCCCATTGATTCAGATTTTTACCGCCTTGGGAATCCCCCGTGAGTCAGATAATGCGCAGGTTGGTATTATTGGGCGCCGGACATGACCGGTCTGGATTGACCATGGCTTGCGTCGCGCAGGGTTTCGACGCCGGCGACGAATTTATCCCGATCGTCATGCTCGGGCAGCTGCGTGGCGACATTTCGAACGAACGGATGCCGTGCGGGATCGAACTGCGCCCATTTGCCGGCGATCGCCTTCAACGCCGCCGTGCGATCCATGGCTCCATAATTGCTTACGAAGCTGTTTCAAAATTGGTCATGGCTGCCTTTAGCGCTGTATGTGGCAGGTTTCTAAGCGGTGCTTGGAATGACCTCAATGAGGGCGCTCATGAATGCGTAGATTCACGCTGTATGAGTTCTACGTCTAAGGTGACACGACGGGTTGGCCGGCTGATATCCACCATCCTGTCGATCAGCAGCGACACTGCTTCTTGACCCAGTTCTTCCAGCGGCTGACGGACGGTGGTGATTCCGGGGAACGTGACGGAGCAGAACGGGAGATCATCGTGGCCGATTATGGCGACATCGCGTGGCACGGACAGGCCGGCCTCTCGCGCCGCCTGCAGGGCGCCCAGCGCCATCAGGTCGTCGCAGCAGACGATCACGCCCGCTTCTGCCGAACGGATCGCGGCGATCGCTTCATCGGTCAGGCGCATGTCGAAGGGGTGGATGATTTCCCAGGCCAGCGGAACCCTGCCTGCCACGAATTCGACGAAAGAATCGCGCCTGAGCCGCGCGGCTGAAATTTCCGGTGGGCCGGACAGCATCCCGATGGAGCGGTAGCCTGCGGCCAGCACATGATCGGCGATGAGCTTGCCGCTCATGCGATAGTCCGCGGAAACGTTGTCGCGGCCGGGTAGCCAGTGGTCGATGACGACGACGGGGGTAGACAAGGCGCTGTCCGAAATCACGTCCTCGGAGGTGGCCGGGCACCACAGGATGCCGTCTACGCCGTAGTGTTCGATCTGCTCGATGCGCTCACGCTCGCTGGTGCCGTCCTCGGTATCGACGAGCAGGACCGCGTATCCGGCGCGGCGGGCGGCCTGCGAGATCGCTTGCGCCAACTGCGGATAGTACGGGTTGCGCAAGTCCGGCGTGACGAAGGCCAGCGTGCCGGTGCGGCCGGTGCGGGTGGCCCGGGCCGCGCGGTTGGGGCGGTAGCCAAGCGCTTCCACCGCGGCGAGCACGCGCCGCCGTACTTCCCCGCTGACGCCGGGCCGGTCGTTGAGGCTGTTAGAAACCGTCCCGATCGAAACGCCGGCTTTCCGGGCCACGTCCCTGATCGTTATGCGCGGCTGCTGCACTTGATGATCAATCCTAGTTGTGAACCTGCCGGGAGCGGGGTTGCGGCACGATAGGTCTGGCCATGTCCATCGCACAAGTGCATCTAGCGCGCAGGGGCCGAAAGGCCGCATCCTATCGCCGGGCAAGGTCTTTTCCGAGGGAACGTATGGCGCCGCCAGCCATGGAAGATGCCGATGACCGGCGGGGGGGCGTGCCAGGTGCCCGTTCCGGACGACGTGGGGGCCTGCTGGTCGTCTACCCTGCGTACTATGCCTTCCTTGGCGTGGTTACACCTTACTTTCCGCTGTGGCTCCAGGTTCGCGGGCTGGATGTCGCGTCGATCGCCCGGGTGACGGCGCTGGTCATGATCGCGACCACGCTCGGGCAGTTGCTGTTGCCGTCGACCGCCGTTCGGGTGGGGCTGCGCCATCTCGCCATCGCAGTTGCCGGCGCGGCGCTGGTTTTCACATCGGCACTCGCAGGGGTTCATTCCGGGCCTGCGATTCTTGCGATCGCCGGCATTTCCGGGTTGTTCTGCGGGGCGCTGCTGCCGATAGCCGATGCGCTCGTGCTGGCGGGGCAGGGGGGCGGATGGGGCGGCATGCGCGCCTGGGGATCGCTGGGTTTCGCTGTCGCCACCCTTACCGCGGGATGGGCGATCGAGTTGTGGGGCACCTGGACCGTCGTTGCCGCCGAAGCACTGGCGCTGGCGCTGGTTCTCCTTGGCATCGTGTCGACGCGGTCGCACGCCGCCATCCTTTCGTCGGCGGTGGAGCGAGTATCCGGTGGCGAGATCGCCGCGCTGCTGCGCCGTGCCGATTTATGGCTGCTGGTGATCGCGGTGGCGACGATCAACGCGGGCCACGCCTATTACTACACGTTCGCCAACCTGCATTGGGCGGTCGCCTACCGTTTCGGTGCCGCTACGTCGGGCCTGTTGTGGGCGGTCGGGGTGGTGGCGGAGATCGCCGTGCTGGCGCTTTCCTCACGCATCTTCGGCAAGGCGGATCGTGACCGCAGGGCCGTGCAGCTGCTGCTGGTAGGTGCTGCAGCGGGCGTGCTGCGGTGGAGCGTGACCGCGCTGGACCCGCCGCTGGCTGTGCTCCTGCTGCTCCAGACGTTACATGGCCTGACCTTTGGGGCGACCTTGCTGGGAGGCATGGAAGCCTTGCGCGCGATGGTACCGCCGCGCCTTCTCGCGCCGGCACTCGGCCTGTTCGCGGCCATGGTCCACGGGGTTGTGATCGGTTCGGTGACGTTTCTGCTGGGCGGCAGGTTCGGGCCACAGGGGCAGGCGGGCTTCGTGCTGATGGCGCTGGTCGCCGCAGCGGGGTTCGCGGTGACGCTGGTCTTCGCCGTGGCCGGTCAGCGTCTGCGGATCGGGCGCGACAGGCTTTCGACGTAAAGGTCGGCAAGGCGGGCGGAGTCCACCTGCGTCACGATGGACACGGCCCGTTGGCCGAGCGCGGGCGCCTGGGCATGGCCGGCGGGCCAACTGCGGGTGCGCCCATATTCGGCGCCGTGATCGAGCGAGACCGCAACCACGGCGGGCACCGCCTCGCGCACAATCGCCGGATCGACGATTATCGCCGCACCTAGCTGCGACCACAAGGGCAGGCCGGGCGAGGCATTGGCGGTGGCATAGCGGCCCGCAGGCGTGTCGATGCGCGCCATGCGAGCCAGCAGCGCGGGCGTCAGTTCGGTGCGGTTGGAGATGTCGCCCAGCAGCACTGCCTCGCGCCAAGGGGCCGTCAGCACGATGTCTGCGGCTTCTGGATCGAACTGGAAGTTGAACTCGGCACGCTTGTCCGCCCCTTCGTGCGCGGCGCCCACGGAACTGCCCTGGATGATGATCCGGCGCACTAGCGATGCGAATGCGGGGTCTTGCCGCAGGGCGAGCGCGATGTTGGTCAGCGGCCCTTCGGCATAGATCGTGACCGCGCCGGGATGGCGGTGGACGGCCTCTATCAGGAACGAGACGGCGTTCTGTGTTGCCGGCTTGAGCGTGGGCATCCCTTCGCGCGGGGGGATAATCATCCACGGGCCCTGTGCATGGGCGAAGGGGTCGCGCTCGGCATCGTTCCATGCGCCGCTCCAGTAGGCCTTGCCGAACCGGGCTTCCCAGTCCGCATGGCGCGCGGCGCTGTTCACCAGCGGCAGCACCGCGCCGTTGTGCACCGGCACTCCCGGCGCGCCGATGAGTTCGAGGAAACGCAGCAGGCTGGCCACGCCTTCGTCGCGCCAGTAGTCGCCGCTGACCGAGGTCAGCCCCAGGATACGGAAATTGGGGTCGGCCAGCAGGATTGCCAGGGCCGGCTGCGAGACATAGCCCTTGCCGCCGGTGCTGACGCTCCAGTCGTTGTCGTAGATGACTAGTTCGGGCGTGCGTTTCCTTTCGGCCGCCGCAGCCAGTGCGGCGTTTTGCGCCAAGGCGAGAGCCACAAGCAGCACCAAGATAAAACGGTTCATAGGTAAATCCTGCGAATTAGTGCTGTGAGGCTTGTAGCTGGCCAACGATTTGCATCACCCTGTCACAATATTGACTAAAACGTTTTTTATGGGAAGGGTGTTTCTGGGGTTGGACATTGCCACGGGGGATTCGCATCCTTCTTGCCGGCGATGGATCAAGGCGCAGATCGGGCCGAACGAGCATCGAGTGTGCCAGGGAGGCCTGTCGTCCATGAGGGGAAATTGCGATGACCGTCCGTGCATGCCTGTTTTCGTCCGCCGCGCTGGGCTGTGCCCTGGCCGCCGCATTCATTCCGACCATCGGCCATGCGCAGGGCGCACCCGACGCTGCCGAAACCGCGAACGACATCGTCGTGACCGGCAGCCGCGTGCGCTCGCCCGCCGCCACCGCGATTGGCCCGCTGGTCGCCGTCGACAGCGATGCGATCGCGTTCCAGGGCTGGCCCACGGCCGATGGCTTGCTCAATGCCTTGCCGCAGGTTTCGGGCAGCAACACCTCCGGCCAGTCCACCTTCGGGACGCCGGGCATCGCCACCGTCAACTTGCGCAAGCTGGGGCCTAGCCGCACCCTGGTGCTGATCGACGGGCGCCGCCTGATGCCGGGCGACCCGACGCTGCCCGTCGCCGACCTCAACTTCATCCCGACCTCGCTCGTCTCTTCGGTAGAGACGGTGACCGGCGGCGCTTCGACCGCCTACGGATCGGACGCGGTGGCGGGCGTGGTCAACTTCAAGCTGCGGCGCGACTTGGAGGGCCTGCGGCTCGATTATCAAGTCAGCGGCTATCAGACCCAGAATGACAACAAGGGCGCCCAGGACAAGCTGCGCGCCTTCGGCGTCGAGGTGCCGGACGCCGGCTGGGACGGCTGGACCCATGACGTCTCGCTGGCGGGCGGGCACAACCTCGCCGAGGGGCGCGGCAACGTTACCGCCTACTTCGCCTATCGCAACGCGCAGCCGGTGGGCGCGATCGACCGGGACTTCGCGGCCTGCGGCATCGGCACGGTAAGCGGCGCACAACCCTTTGATACGCATGTCTGCACGGGGTCGGGCACCAACGCCTATGGCCGCTTCCGCACCGGCGGCACTGGCGGCGGACTGGCCCCAAACCCGGACGGCAGCGCCAGCTTCGTGCCCTATACCGGCGCGCTGGCCTACAACTCGGCCAAGGAAAACTATCTCCAGCGGCAGGACGAGCGCTATTCCGCCGGCCTGCTCGCGCACTACGCGGTGAGCGACGCGGTCGAACTCTATACCGATGTGATGTTCATGCAGGACACCACCCGCGCGCAGATCGCGCCGGCCGGGATCGTCGGCAACCGCACGTACACGATCAACTGCGACAACCCGTTGCTGGGCGCATCGCAGGCGACGGCGCTGTGCGGGGTCAATGCCGGTAGCGCTACGGCGGTATGGTCGGGCACCATCGCCAAGCGCCTCGAAGTGGCGGGGCGCCAGCGCTACTACGACTTGCGCCATCGCCAGTGGCGCGGCGTGGTGGGCGCGCGGGGCGAGTTCGCGCAAGGGTGGAGCTACGATGTCTACGGCCAGTACGGCCGGGTCGAATACGCCAACGACGCCACCAACGACGTCTCGGTTGCGCGGGCGCAGGACGCGCTGCTGGCCCGCAATGTGGGCGGCACGGTGCAGTGCATCTCCGGCAACGCGGGCTGCGCGCCGCTCAACATCTTCCAGCTTGGGCAGGTTTCGCCAGAAGCGGCGGACTATGTGTTCGCCAGCGGCCGCACCACGGGGCGCGTCACCCAGAAAGTCGCCGCCGCGACGATCAACGGCGATCTGGGAACCATTGGCCTCGCCAGTCCCTTCGCCGCCAATCCGGTGGCCGTGGCCTTCGGCGTCGAATACCGCGAGGACGCCATCAGCCTGTCGCCGTCCGCCAATCTGCTGCGCGGCGATCTCGCCGGCTTTGGCGCCACCGCCCCTGCTGTCGGCAGCACCCATGTGACCGAAGGCTTCCTCGAAGTGGTCGCCCCGCTCGTCAGCGGCCGCCCGTTCTTCGATCGCCTGACACTGAATGCGGGCTATCGCCATTCCGAGTACAATCTGGCTGGCGGTGCGGACACCTTCAAGGCCGGCCTCGAATGGGCCCCGATCCCCGATGTGGTGCTGCGCGGCGGCTTCAACCGCGCGATCCGCGCGCCCAACGTGGTTGAACTGTTCGCGCCGCAGTCGTTCTCGTCGGCCTCGATCACCGACGTTTGCGCTGGGACAAGGCCCACCGGCACGCTGGCCCAATGCGCCAACACCGGTGTGACGAGCGCGCAGTACGGTTCCATCGCCGAGTGCGCCTCGAACTTCTGCACCACGCTGACCGGCGGCAATCTGGCGCTGCGTCCCGAAAGCGCGAACACCTGGACGATGGGGCTGGTCCTCAACCCGCGCTTCGCCCGCTCGCTGGTGATCACGGTGGACTATTACGACATCAAGGTGCGCAACCTGATCGGCACTGTATCGCCCACGCTGGCCTATTCGCAGTGCCTGAACAATGCCGACGCGTTCTTCTGCAACCTGGTCCAGCGCGACGCCAACGGCAGCCTGGCCACCACCGGCGGGTACATTGCCGCCACCAACGTCAACACCGGCTACCTGAAGGCAAGCGGCATCGACGCGACCCTGGCCTATTCCACCGACATCGGATCGCTGGGCCGTCTGCTGCTGGACGCCAACGGCAGTTGGACCCGCAATCGCGAAATTTCTCCGCTGCCCGGCCAGGCCGCCTACGACTGCGCGGGGCTCTACGGCCCGACGTGCGGATCGCCTACGCCCAAGTGGCGGCACACCGCGCGGCTGACCTGGCAGACCCCGGGCAAGCTGGCCGTCTCGCTCGCCTGGCGCTTCGTCGGCGCCTCGCAAGTGGACATCAACGACGGCAGTTCCGTATTCAGCGGCGCGACCGGCGGCCGGCGGGACATTGCCGACGCCCGGATCGGCGCGGTCAGCTACTTCGACCTGTCCGGCAGCGTGCCGGTGGCTTATGGCGACTTCGTGCTGCGCTTCGGCGTGCGCAACATTGCCGACCGCGACCCACCGATCGTCGATAACTTCAACCTTGGCGTGAATGCCGATTATGGTAACGGGAACACCTTCCCAGCGCTTTACGACACGCTGGGCCGCACCGTGTTCCTGGGCCTGACCGCCAAGCTGTGAGATCCCTGATGCCGATATCCGCACACCGCATCGCGGCGGGCCTAGTGATGGCGATGCTGCCGTTGCTGGCCGGTTGCGGCGCGGGTCGCCTGAGCGGCGGAGCGCCAGTCTCCGTGCATGGGGGTTCGGTGCGGTTCGGGTCGGCCGAGCCTTCGTCGAAGGCTCCGGGCATACGGCTGCTGGGGGCGCTGGAGCTGTCGTCGCCCGACAAGCACTTTGGCGGGCTGTCGTCGCTGCGTTGGAAGGATGGCTGGCTTCATGCCCTGAGCGACGCGAACGGCGCGTGGTACGCGTTGCGCCCGCGCGAGCGCGGCCACAGGCTGGTGGGCATCGCGCAGGCCCGCACCATAACCCTGCTCGACAGTCAAGGCATGCCATTGGCGGGCAAGGTAAAAAGCGATGCGGAAGCGATCGACTTCGTGCAGGGGGATTGCAAGGGGGCGTCCTGCCGCCCCGACGCTGTGCTCGTAGCGCTGGAGCGCGATCACCGCGTCCTGCGCTACGCCGTGGCGGGCGGTCTGCCCACAGGCCGGCCCACGCGCCTTGGCGGGATGGATGCATGGCTGGCTCGCCAAGGCGATAACGAAGGCGTTGAAGCGATGGCGGGAGACGATCAGGGCACCTTGCTGCTGTCTGAAGGGCTGCGTGCTCCGGACGGAAACGCCGCCGCCTTGGTGGTGAGCCCGCAGTTGGGAGCGTCCGGGGATGTAGCGGCCCACGTGCTGGAGGTAGCTGTCCCGGCGCCGGGCGATATGCGCCCCAGCGACCTTGTCGCGCTGGGAGGCGGCCGCTTCGTCCTGTTACGCCGGAGTTGGAGCGAAGCTGCAGGGTTTGCCGTCACGGTCGAGGAATTGAGGCTGGATGGCTGGCCGAATACGACGGCGGCAAGCACCCGCGAACTGATCCGGTTGGCACCGCCGTTCGTATCGGAGAATTTCGAAGGGGTGGCGGTTCGTCGAAAGTCGGGGCGCACGTTCGTTTACATTGTAGCGGACGACAACTTCGAAAGCTCGCAGCAAACCTTGTTATTGAAATTCGAGATACCGGCACGGCAGTGATCTTCGCTGCGGCGCCTTTCCTTATGCAGAAGGCATCGTGTAATTTGGGCGGAAGGTACAGCCGGTGCGTCGCTCGGGCACAGGCGACGTTGAACAAACTGATCCGCCTCGATCGCTTTAGCGGCATGCTTGCGACGGCGCGGGGTCAGGGCGCCCGGATACTCTATCGGTTGGTTGTGCGATGAACTGCTCATCCGGCAAACGTTCGGCAGCTTGGTAGATGCACACCGAAGGCTGGCAAACTGACGCTAGGACTACAACCGTGTCGGCCTTTCTCGTCGTTCAGAAATTGCACGCCTTCCTGAGCGGTTCGGACGTTTGTGCAGGCAAGCGTGCCAGAATTTTCAACCACAAGACTTTCGTTATGATCGACGCCCGGCAGGGGGCAGGTCCCTCGCTTTGAACTTGATCCTGACTTCTTGGAATAACCTGACACCGATCAAAGCGACCATCATCCTGCGTCGGTGGAGTCGCTGGTGCAGCTTAAGCAAACGACGCCAGATCTTCGATCGATTTTGACGCTGGCTGATTCGAAAACCATCGGATCATTTCAATATGAGAAATCAGGAAAGCGATATGGCGCCATGCTTAGAAGGCGACTCAAGTTGCGAAGAAAAGGCAATTTGCGGTAGGTGAATGCCGGGACCGGCTCCTGCGAGCCCGTCATTATTTTATTTTCGAAGTTGACAAGGCCTATGGAATCTTTCCAATTAGCAAATATGGAAAACCCACCGATAGTGTGAGGAGCTGGCTGCGAACGCCGTTTATTGGGCGGGTTCGCAAGCCGCGAAAAATGGGAGGAAATTATGAACATCCAGATAAATCTGCTCATAGGCACTGGCATGCTTCTGGTGGCTCCGTTCTCAGCCTCGGCGCAGGATGTGGTCGGGAAGCCAGAGCAATCGGTTGGTGCGAACGAGATCGTTGTGACCGCGACCCGACGTGCTCAGCGCTTGATGGACGTCCCGCAATCGATCACCGCGATCAGTGCCGATGATCTCGCACGCCTGAACGCTACTCAGCTGCGCGACTACGCCAATACGATTCCCGCCTTGACGATCAGTTCTAATGGCGGCGCCGGTCAGAACCAGATCACGCTGCGCGGTGTGACCTCGGGCGCTGACGTCGCATCGACAGTAGGCGTCTATGTCGATGATATACCTTATGGCGGGAGCACAGTCTTTGCGATCAACACCAGCTTGGCGCTCGACGCCGGCTTGTTCGATCTTGATCGAATCGAGGTGCTCCGCGGCCCCCAAGGCACTCTTTATGGCGCCAGTTCGATGGGCGGCGTGCTGAAATATGTGACTCGCAAGCCCAATCTGGATGAGGGCGAAGGAACTATGCAGGTGGGCCTATCGTCCACGGACCATGGCGGACTTGGCTACAATGCCGCGGCAGCGGTCAGCGCTCCGCTCTCGGCCGACAAGATCGCAGTACGCGCCAGTGGCTATTATTCGCGTGATGCCGGATATGTCGACAATGTCGTGCTCGAGGAAAAGGATGTTGGTCGCGCGCGCATCTATGGCGGGCGGCTTGACCTGCTGTTGACGCCGACGGAAGAGCTATCGATCCGCTTGAGCGGCTTTGCCCAGAACATTCACCGTGATGGCACCGCGCAAGTTGACAATATGCTTGCCGGCGCTGCCGTCAACGGCGAGTTGCAGCAAAGTCGCGTGCTGCGCGAACCGTTCGACCAACGGTTTCGCGTGGTCAGCGGCACGATCGACTATGACTTTGGTAGCGCGCGTCTCACTTCGATCACTAGCTACCAGACGAATACTGTCGCCTTTCGGCTGGACGCTTCAGCGCTTTATGTTCCGTTGTTGGCGTCCGTTGGATTGCCAATCGCGTCCGCCGCCACGGATGGCGGCATCGCCACCAAGAAACTGGCACAGGAAGTGCGGCTCGCTTCCTCCGGGGAGACGTCGATTGATTGGATTATCGGCGGCTTTTACACTCATGAAAGCAGCATTGCGCCGACGAGCCTAGCTGCATATAACGCCGACGGCTCCCCGTTCCCGATAAATCTGCTGACCGCCAAGCTGCCCAGCACATATAAAGAACTGGCTGGCTTCGGTAACGTGACGGTGCATTTTTCGGAAAAATTCGATGTTACCGGCGGTTTACGCTATGCGCATAATCGACAGACCTTCACGCAGAACACGACCGGCATCCTCGCCCCGTCCGTCCCAACGCTGCGCTCACATGAAGGGGTTGTGACCTACCTGGCGAATGCGCGCTATCGTTTCAGTTCGCACGCGGCCGCATATGCACGAGTGGCCACCGGCTATCGTCCCGGAGGGCCGAACGTCGTGACGTCCGATCCGCTGACCGGTGCTCCATTGGGGCCGCCCACGTTCGATTCCGATACACTGGCGAGCTATGAGTTCGGTTTTCGCGGCGAGACGGTGGATCGCAGCTTCAGCGTCGATGCAGCCGCCTATCACATCGACTGGAACGATATGCTGATATCGGGGGTGCGTAACGGATTGAACACTTATATCAACACCGGCGGCGCGAAGATCGACGGCGCGGAGCTGACGCTTATCGCGCGTCCGTCTCGCAGCTTGATGGTAACAGGCGCATTCGCATATCAGCACGCTCGCCTGGCGGCGGACTCGGTCGATCTGGGCGGCCGCAAAGGTGATCCGCTGCCGAACGTGCCGAAGTTCACTGCGGCGATCAGCGCGGACTATCGCGGCGACGGACCGGGCCTGAAACCGACATTCGGTGGTACGCTGCGCTTCGTATCCGATCGCTACGCCGGTTTCGACGGCAATCCCAACCTTCCGCAGTATCGTGTTGGCGATTATGCCACCGTCGATCTACGGGCAGGCGTGATGTTCGGACAGATCGACGCGCAGCTGTTCGTGCGAAATCTGTTCGATGACCGAGGCGCGATCTCCGCATCAACAGCGATGGCTGCTCTGGGCGGACCAGCGCGGGTGGCCGTACTTCAGCCGCGCATCATCGGATTCAATTTATCGACCCGCTTCTAGGTTGTCCGTATAGCCGTCGCGGCACTCCAACCGCAGCAATGCGATGACAGGGTGGCCTTGACTCGCTAGAGGGGGAAGAGGGTCGGCAATTCGGCCTAAGTTGGGCAGCGATCAGTCGGAACATGCGCGGGAATAGCGGACACAAGAGCGCACTGGCGAGCAGCCGGTTGAAAGTCGGGACCGCGATTCGCGAAAAGCGGGTCGCAGCCGGTATATCACTTACTGAGTTAGCCAAGCGCATCGGTGTGGCACTCTCGACCATGTCTAAGATCGAGAACGGCAAGCTGTCCACAAGCTTCGAGCGACTAGAGAGCATCGGACGTGCGCTGGATGCCGACTTGGCTGAATTTCTGGGGGAGCGGGGCATCCCTTTGCCGGCCGCCTCACCGTTGTCATTCGGTATGCGACGCAGCGTCTCGCAGCCCGGCGAGGGCACCTTGATCGACGGCGGCGGTTATCTCGAGTGGTATCTAGCGTCGGACCTGCTCAATAAGCGCTTTCAGCCGATCATTGCGGAAATCCTACTTGAGGACATAGCCGATTACGGACCCTTCACTCAACATAGCGGTGAAGAGTTCAATTATGTGCTGGAAGGCGAAATAGAATTCCACACTGAGATTTACGCGCCAGTAAGGCTAAAGGCTGGATCTAGTATCTATTTTGACGGCGAAATGAAGCACGCGCATGTTCGTGTTGGCAAAGCGCCCTGCCGTGTGCTCGGGATACTATGCCCGCGGGCAGAGCTGGCGAATGGCGAGGTGCGTGAGCGCAACTCGTTGCGGGTCGTCGATGCAGACGACAGCGGCGCGATCGACGCTAGCGCAGCGGATGGAAAAGGCAAAGCGCGCTAACGAAGCGCTTTCCATGTTTTTCAATATCACACGGCGTAGCAATTTTCATGGACGCGTCCGTTCGTGATTGCGCATCTGCACGTCTCCATATCTTCACCGCAAAAAAACAAAAAAAGCTTGACCGCCCTCGTCTTTCCGACTTTCATATGAGGAAATAACAACGAAAGAATAGGAATGAGGCCAGTGAGTCTTAACCTACGCATGGAAGGGGCTACTGGGTGACTTTTCCAACGCGCCTGACACAAGCGCATAATATCGCCGACCTCCGCCGGCTTGCCGGCAGTGCGCTACCCCGCCCGATCCTCCACTATCTGGAGGGTGGAGCCGACGACGAACGGACTCTGGCCCGAAACACTGCAGTGTTTGATGATTGGGCCCTGGCCCAAAGTACGTTGGTGGATGTCAATGCCGTCGATACGACTGCCGATTTGCTAGGCTTTCCCTCGTCCATGCCGCTTATGCTTTCGCCCACCGGCATGTCACAGCTTTTTCATGCCTCGGGTGAGATGTCGGTGGCCCGGGCCGCCGCGAACGCAGCGATCCCCTATGGACTTTCGACCATGGGCACGACCGCGATGGAAACCGTCGCGACCAGCGGCGCTATGCGATATTTTCAGCTCTACCTGTTTCGCGATCGCGGTTTGACCGAGGCTTTGCTCGAGCGCGCGGCTGCGAACGGCTATACAGCGATAGCGCTGACCACGGACACTAACATAGCGGGCAATCGCGAGCGCGACCTTCGTACGGGCATGATTATGCCGCCACGGTTCACTTTGGGCAGTCTGTTGAGCTTCGCAATGCACCCCCGGTGGTCGGTCGGCGCAATCCGCAACCGTTCGTTTCAGCTGGCCAATATCGTGCAGCATGTTGGCGATCTCGGTCCAAACGGAACCAGCATCATGGATTACGTCAACAGCCAATTCGATCGTTCCGCGAGCTGGAAGGACTTGGAGTGGCTGCGCAGTCGATGGTCGGGCAAGCTGGTTATCAAGGGCGCGATGATGCCGGCCGACTGTCTCAACGCCGTCAACTGCGGGGCCGACGCGATCATGGTTTCAAATCACGGTGGCCGCCAACTTGACGGGACCGCGGCGCCGCTCGACTATCTGCCGGCGATACGGGACCGGGTGCAAAATCAGGCGCAACTGATCGTAGATGGCGGCGTCCGGCGCGGCACACATGTGTTGAAGGCGATCGCGTTGGGTGCAGATGGGTGCTCGATCGGGCGCCCTTATCTTTATGGCCTTGCCGCTGGCGGGCAGGCGGGTGTTGATCGTGCGTTGGCGTTGTTCCGCGCCGAGATCGAGCGTGGCATGGCGTTGATGGGCCGCACGCGGAGCGCGCAGATCACGTGCGCCGACATTCGCCACCTCAGCACGTTTCGGGCGGCGCCAGGTGAGGTTGCCACGGCGAAGCGACCGACACTGCCCGAGCAAAGCGCTGGTCCACGTGTTCGATAACAAGCAGTCGGCCTGAGCGCGCGCGGGCGGACTTAATATCTTTGCACAATTATATCAGGAGATAGTGATGACGGCGGAAATTCAGGCAAAGATCGAACAGTTTAATTTGCCCCACCCGAGCGGCGAAGGCATGTTCCAGATCAGCGTCGCACGAGTGAGCGACGCCTCGACGTGGGTCCGAGACGTCCCGGTCCTGTTCGTTCTCGATGCCGACATGTCGTTCGCGCTGGCAGCCGAAATCGCCCGGCTGCGTGGGACTGCCGGAGTGCATGCGACCGCAATGGTCGTGGGTGTCGGTTACGGCGCCGAGGTTCGGGAGATGGCAAAATTGCGCACAGCGGACCTCACTCCCCCGCTCAGCGAGGCTGGTAAGGAAACGCTTGGCGGCCTCACCAGCATGATCGGGGAAATGGACGGCGGGGCTGAATCATTCCTGACTTTCCTCGAGGATACGTTGAAGCCAGAAATCCTTGAGCGTTATCCCGAAGCGTCGCTCGATGATCATGTCCTGTTCGGTCATTCACTCGGTGGCCTGTTCGCGGCTTACGCTTTGCTGACACGACCCCATGCGTTCAGCACATTCTTGGTGGCCAGTCCGTCACTTTGGTGGGATGGTTTTGCTGTTCTAAAGCATTTTTCGGCATTTCGCGAAAAGCTAAAGGTGCTCGATGTTCAACCCCGAACTTTTGTCTGCGTCGGCGGCAAGGAACAGGATCCGCCAACCAAGACATCACCGTTGCTAGCGATGACCATCGAGCAGATGCAGGCATTCGTCCTACAGGCCCGCATGGTGGATGCCGCCGCCGAATTCGCAGTCGCCTTGGAAGAAGCGGGACTGCGTGCAGTGACGCAAACCACGTTTCCAGATGAAGATCACACCAGCGTGGTTCCTCCCGCGATCATGCGCGGCCTGACACTAGCGGTTACGCGGCCTTATTGAGCCATGGAGCGGCACGCGCGGTCCGCAGTGCATCGAGTCACCGTCGTGAACCATTGCTCGATCGTCATCGATCGGTCGCCGGAGCGCACGTGGGCCGAACTCGAGGCTGAATACGGCGCTGGGATAGGCTTCGCGCGCGCCGGCTACAAGCTCGAGGCGTTAAATGAACCTGCCTTTCCGCTCGGCGGTTATCGGCTCTGGCGTGAGCAGAACGGAGGAATTGACGAGCGGATCTGCCGCATCACCGAACGGGAGGCGTCTGCGATGCGCATCAGTATGCGCGCCGACTATCTGTCACCCGACGCCCGGAATATGACCGTGTTCACGACCTTCCAGGCGTTACGAGCAGGAGCAACTGCAGAGTTTCATCTCGATTGTCACTCGACCTTTGATCTCGACGTAGGTGCGAACGCGTCTCGTGACGATGTTGCGCGGGCAGTGGTGCAGCTGGGGGACCATTTCGACCGTGGAATCGCTCAAGGAGTGTCTCGCCTGAAGGCGCGGATTGAAGCGGCGAGCGCTGCTGAGTAGCTGACCAAGTAAACGCGTCACTTGATCGTTTTCATGTTCCCCTAAATCGCTGGATGAGGAAAGACATACGACCATTGCGCCGCAGCTTTTGCGCCGGGGTTCATACGACTAACTTGACTTCAGGATGGTTTCCATCTTTCCTACCACGAAACATCGGTGCGATTCTTCGACGCTAGCCGTCTCTCAGGGAGCGATAGCCGGCCGTAGCGGACCACCGAATTAGAACCTTCGCATTAGAGCAACAAAAGCAAACTCTGCGACATGAATTTATAACTTTCATCAGCTTGCCCATCGCGGGCTGGCCTTGCCGGTCCACTTTTACCGCGGGTATGCCGCCGACAGAGCACATGATGAACCGTAAAGCGTCTGGGCTGGACGAACGCGCCGTTGGCCGGCGCTAGGTGAGCCCCTTTCGTAAAAAAAAGAATATCAGCGGGAGACAAGCATGCACATTAGATCGGCCACAATTGTAACGGCGCTGAGCGCTATTCCCATGACCTGCGCCTTCGGCGCTCAAGCGCAAGAGCCTACGAGTAATACTTTGCCAGCCGGAGAGGCCGAGGCGCCAGGCAGGGCGGATGGAGACATCGTCGTAACAGCCTCGCGGCGTAGCGAGCGGCTCATTGATGTTCCGTCATCAATTACGGCCTTAGATGGCGACAAGATGAACGAAATCGGCGTCCGCAATACGACCGACTATCTGACGCTTGTACCAGGTGTCGCATTCCGTGATTCTGGCACCCCAGGCACGGGGACCACCATTATTAGAGGGCTCAACACTGGCTCGCAGCAGCTCACGAGCACGACTGCGACATATATCGACGATGCGCCGTTCTCAGCGAGCGGGTTCTTGTCAGCAAGTTCGCTGGTGAACCCTGATCCGGACGTGGCAGACATTGATCGCATCGAGGTTTTGAAAGGACCGCAAGGTACGCTGTATGGTGCGAATAGCCTTGGTGGCCTTGTTCGGATCGTTTCGAAAAAGCCGGATGCTCACGCACCCCAAGCATACGGACGCATCGAGGCGACAACCACTAAGGGTGGAGACGCGGGATATTCGGCACAAGGAAGCTTAAACCTGCCGCTGGTTGCAGATCAACTCGCACTTCGCGTGAACGGAGCCTATCGGCGCGTGGGAGGGTTCATCGATGATATCGGCAGGGGTAAGGTGAACTTCAACTGGTCGACCGTGAAAGGTGGCAAGGCTTCATTGCGTTGGACGCCGACACGAGATTTGACCTTCGATCTGAGCGGCATGATTCAAGACATCCACAACAATGGGTCGTCAACTCAATTGAACGCCAGTGGCACTTTAAATCCGCTTTATGGTCGCTATAAATATTTTGGACATATAGTCATTCCAAGTGACATTAAATATCGTCTGGTAACGTCAAGTGTAAGCTACGATACCGGGCCAGCGACGCTAATCGCGACCGGAGCATATTCAAGATTTACTACCGAGATTTTGAGTGATTATACAAATACCTACTATGCGTTCGCTAGATCATTATTTCCCTCGATCTTGCCAGAAAATGGCAACGCGGTCGGCAATTTCTCTCCTAATATGGAGAAGTGGACTGGCGAGATTCGTGCTGTCTCCAGCCGGCTCGGGTCGATCGAGTTTGTGGCTGGCGGCTTTTACACGCACGAGACGAACGTCTACAATACAACAATTACGGCTCTAGATGCCAATAGTGTCAGTCTGCCGGGCGCTCGGCCTAACGGCATTCCTAATGCGAATTTCGTAGTGACACGTACCCTGTCGAACTATGAGGAACTGGCGGGATTCGTAAATGGTACGTTTTACGTCAAAGAGAACTTGGATGTAGGCGGCGGCATCCGCTATGCGCACAATACGCAACGGGCCGCGACTGGTGCGATCACGGGGGCAAACACCTTCTATGCTCCGCGCGCGCGTCGTGATTTTGCATTCTCCGACAACGTATCGACGTATCTTGCTACCATTCGGTATCGGCCGACGTCGCGCATCAGCATCTACCTTCGAGCGGCGAGCGGCTATCGGCCTGGCGGACCACAAACCAATCCAGCTCCCCCACCAGGTGCGCAAACCTCGATTCGACCTGACACCACCTGGAACTATGAGGCGGGTGTTAAGGCAAACCTCGGTACATTTTCAGTCGACGCGTCGGTTTATCACATCGACTGGAAGGACATTCAGCTCAACACCTTGTTTGGGGGCGTAACACTTGGAGCTAATGGCGGCGCGGCGAAGATAGACGGTTTTGAAATGGCATTGGGTGCGCGACCAGGCCCGAATACGACTTTTTCGGCCAGCGTCGGCTATACCGACGCGCGGATAGATCAGGTTGATCCCGGTGTCCGGGCCAGCGTCGGCGCTGCACCTAGTGACCGCTTGCCACTGACCCCTGATTGGACAGTATCGTTTCTCGCGGATCAAAATATCCCGCTTGGGAGCGAGTTGAAGGGCACTGTTGGAGCAACGCTGCGCTTCCGATCAGATCTGCCAAGTTCATTCCCCGGAGCGGTTACTGATCCCAGTGTCAAAATCCCGAGCGTCGCCACGGTGGATATTCGCGCGAGCCTGAGCTTTTCGCGGTTTGACCTCCAAGTCCGAGCGGAGAATATCCTGAACGCGTATGGATTTACAACGGCCGGAACGCCGAAGTTGTCGGCTACGCAACAAGTGCCGACCAGCGCCACTGTGATCCGCCCACGGACGCTCGCAGTGTCCCTTTCGACCCGCTTCTAGAATAAGCGGCTGGTGCTTAAGGTACCGGTCGTCGTCAAAGGGAAATATGATGCCTCATTCGGCCACAGGCAATGACGCGACCGACACCGGTGTAGTGGGAACGGCAGAAAACAGACCCTGGGATCTATATACGCCGCACCAGCGGGGATCGATGCTGTTCATCCTATTCTTGGTTGGGACTTCGAACTATGTTGATCGCAATATCATTGGCGTATTGCTCGAGCCAATAAAGTTAGAGTTCGGCGTCTCGGACGCTATGCTGGGGCTGTTATCCGGTCTGTCGTTTGCTCTCTTCTACGCTACCTTAGGCCTGCCGATCGCTCGTTGGGCAGATCGCGGGGACCGTCGCCTTATCATCACTCTCGCATTGACGGCCTGGAGCGCAATGACGATGCTATGCGGCGTCGCGCAAACTTTTTGTCAGCTCGCGCTAGCTCGTGTTGGTGTCGGGGCGGGCGAAGCTGGAGCGATCCCTCCAGCTCAAAGCCTTATTGCGGACTACTACCCTCCCGAGAAGCGAGGTAAAGCTATAGGGATATACATGCTTTCCTCGATGGCGGGTTATATCCTAGGGCTAGTTGTCGGCGGATGGATCGCCCAGACTTATGGCTGGCGAGTGGCATTCTTGATTGTCGGCGCCCCTGGGTTCGCACTTGCAATCGTAACTTATCTGCTCGTCCGGGAGCCGAGATATCTTCCGCAATTCACAGTATCGAGCAATACGCGAGAAAAGGCCTTCAACACGTTCCGCGCGCTTCTGATGAAGCCATCCTATCGGAATATCATCTATGCGCTTACCCTGTACTTTCTGATGTCTTACGGTGCCCTGGTTTTCACCGTCCCTTTCATGATCCGAGTGCATGGTCTGTCTGTCGCTCAGGCGGGGGTGATCTTCGGTTCCGCTTCGGCGGTTGGAGCGGTCATCGGCAGCGTTTTAGGTGGTGGCCTCGCAGACCGTCTGGCCAAGAAGAACATCGCATGGTTTGCGCGGCTGCCGGGTTGGGGCTTGATTATGGCGCTGCCGCTCTACGAAATCGCCCTCGTGGCCCCAACCGCCGTCTCGATGGGCATAGTGCTAACTTTCGCCGGGATCCTCCTGACGGGCGTCGTGCCACCAATGTTCGCCGCGCTTCACGTGGTCTGCGGCTCGGCACGACGCGCAACTGCCGTCGCGATCGTATTCTTCTTCGCCAATCTCATCGGCCTCGGCGCGGGGCCGGTCATTGCAGGATATCTCAGCGACTATTTCGCGCAATTCTACGGACCAGCAGAAGGGTTGCGCTACGCGCTCATGATCATGATGGTGACTTTTGTGCCATGTGGGATCTTCATGTTACGCGCTGCCCGCTATTTGAAGGCGGATGCGGAAGACTAATGCGACAGTTTGAAAGCCATGGCGCCGATTATAGACGAACAGATGGTCCGTTGCGCCTGCACCTTAGCGCCGCCTATAGAAAATATGGAGAAGTGAGATGACGCGTACCATCTTCCGGAATGCACGAATTTTTGACGGCGTAGCGCGGGATCTTCGCGAGGGACATGTGCTTGTCGAGAACAGCATTATTCGTGAAGTGAGTGATGCACCGATTAACGTTGTTGCCGACGTGGATATCGACGCGCGCGGTCGCACGCTGATGCCCGGCTTGATTGATCTTCACGTTCACATTTGGGCAGCTGACATGGACGTCGTCAAACTAGCTCAAATGCCGACTGAGTACTACTCAATCTTCGCCGCGCAATTTCTTCAGTCAACGCTGGATCGCGGCTTTACCACACTTCGTGATGCTGGCGGCACGGACGCGGGATTTGCGATGGCGATTGAAAAGGGTTTCATCAAGAGCCCCCGGTTCTATCACAGTGGTCGATACATCTCACAAACGGGCGGTCACGGTGATTTCCGTGCTGGCCATCAGCAGCATTTATCGGACTGCATGTGCTGCCCGCCCAAGCATGAACGCTTCACAGCCATCGCCGATGGCGCTGATGCGGTACGCAAAGCGGTCCGCGAAGAGTTTCGTCGCGGCGCTAAGGCTATCAAAATAATGGCATCGGGCGGTGTGGCAAGCCCCACCGACCCGCTGGACAAACTGCAGTTTACTGATGCTGAAATCTTGGCTGCGGTCGAAGAGGCGGAGATGCGCGGCTCCTATATCTTTGCTCATTGTCATCCAGACAATGCCATCCGACGTTGCTCTGAACTCGGCGTGCGCTGTATTGAGCATGTTTCGATGGTGTCGCCTGAGACCGCCACAATTATGGCGAAAAACGGCACTTATGGAGTACCGACGTTAGCGGTTGTGCGCGCTTTTTATGATGACGGTCCCAAATTTGGGCTGCCGCAAGCTAGCCTTCTCAAAATGCAAGACCTGCTTGAGGCAATGACGCAAGGTCTCGTCCATATGAAAAAAGCAGGCGTTAAGGTCGGGTTTGGCACCGATCTACTCGCCGAACACCACGAGCGACAGGGCATCGAGTTTGCGCTACGCGCTGAGGTGCTCGATCCCTATGACATCCTTATCTCGGCCACTTCAGTCGCGGCGGAAATCCTGATGGAGGAAGGGCGTCTCGGCGTGATCGCTCCTGGCGCCGATGCTGACATCCTGCTCGTCGATGGCAATCCGATGGATGATGTTACTATTCTAGGACAGGACGGGCGCAACTTCCCGGTCATCATGAAGGCTGGCGAACTCCACAAGAACATTCTCTGATCGCCACTAGCCGCTGTTGTGGAGGCCGCACCGGCGGGTTGCGCTGCCGGAAACTAAGGGATGTCCACGCGGCGATTAGACAGAAATATGAGGATTATGTTATGAATCAGTCCACTGATCGAGCCAGCGCACTGGCGCTTGTCGGGATCGAAAAGGTTTGGTCCGAAGTTCAACGCACCCCTTTCGTTCAGCGTGATCTCGATGCACCGATCGACCGCCTCCCCGACATCAGCGAAGGCGCGGTCGCGGCGCGCAGTTCGCGAGCCGCTGACGCCCTCGCTATCTTGGATCGCGTCCAACCTTCGGACTTGCATCACGATTTCGCCCTTACGCATGCCGTCGCGCAATCGACTGCCCGCCGCATGGCCCAGGAAGAAAACCGTTATTGGCTTGCCTTCGACCCACTTGGTGTCGGCTTTTTCGCGCTGTTCGCGCCTACCGCCTATGGCGGCGGATTTCTTCTCAATACCGTTTCGGGAATGTTGTCCAAGCAGCGCTTTGAGACTTTGGGCGATCTCGATCGATACCTCGGGCTGGTGGAAGATTATGCACGGTTGATCGACCAGATGCGCGAACGTACCGCTGGACAAGGATCCCGCGGCATCAGAATGCCGCGCGCGCAGCTCTCACAATCTGTCCAACTGATCAATGGGCTTCGCGCAAGCGCCAATCGGATTGTGCCTAGCAAAGATCGTTTGGTGGCGATCGGCGCGGATGCGGCCAGCAGTAAGATCGTGGCTCGCATTAAACAATCGGTTGAACCGGCTTTTGTGCGGTTGCTGGGGCTTCTCGAGGACCTCGATTTCAAACGAGCTTCGCCGGAAAAGGTGGGCATCTGCCAATATCCGGGTGGCGAAGCGCTCTACCGCGAACTGGTGCGTGAGCACACGACGTTGGATATCTCACCGGAGGAGGTCCACGGCAAGGGAGTGGTTCGAATAGCCGGAATACGTGCGGAAATGTCTCTTTTGCTCAAAGAAGAAGAGTTTAAGGGCTCACCGCAAGAATATCTCGCTGATGTTGCGCGCAATCCGTCATGGCGTGCTGAAGGCGCCGACGCGATAAGTTCGGTCTTTCGTCGTTATAGCGAGCGGATCGAGCCTCATATCGACGCTTCATTCCGGTTCCGACCAAATGCAGCCTATGACGTAGCGCCTTTGCCTGACGCGCTAGCAGGATCAATGACCTTTGGCTTCTATGACCCGCCCAGCCGAGAGCAGCCGGTCGGGCATTATCTCTTTAATACCGGCAATCTAGCAGGCGGTCCCCTAGCGCACGTTGCAGCGCTTAACTATCATGAGCTCGTTCCCGGGCATCACTTCCATCTTGCTTCGCAGCGGGAGAACGAGAGTCTCCATCCCCTTCGCGCGAACGCCTTTTTCAATGCCTTTAACGAAGGATGGGCTGAATACGCAGCTACACTGGCGGGTGAGTTCGGCATGTACCGAAAGCCAGAAGAGCGGTTCGGTCGTTTGGTTATGGACGCGTTCCTGACCTGTCGGCTGGTGGTCGACACCGGCATGAACGCGCTTGGTTGGGATCTTGAGCGCGCGCGATCCTATATGCGCAAAAATGCTTTCATGCCCGAGGCCGAGATATGCTCAGAAAGCATACGATATTCGTGCGACATGCCCGCCCAGTCGCTTGCATACAAACTAGGCGAGGATTTCATGATTGATCAACGGGAGGGAATGCGGGCGCGGCTGGGCGAAGCCTTCGACATTCGCGATTTTCATGATTCAGTCCTGCGACCAGGTGCTCTTCCACTCCCATTGGTCGCGAGAAATATCGAGTCGGCCATCAGGGCTCGGCAGACAGATTTTGGAGGTAAATAGCATGGATCATTTAAAAATAGCTGGCGGACGGATGGTCGCGAACGAGGAGTATCAATACGCCGTGGACCTCTGGCCGGGCTCCATCCTCGATCTCGTCCGCAACCTCAATGTTGTTCCGCACTGGATTGGTGAGGAGGACAGGTTCTGGATTCGGTTAGAAGACGAGGGGGGGCATCGCTTTGAACTTGTCGATGCCCGGACCGGCAAAAGTAATCCGGCCTTTGATCACGCTAGGTTAGCGATCGCGCTCAAGACCGTTGATATCGATGCCTCTGGAGATGCGCTGCCGGTTAGTCACTTCGCTTTCGTGGACGGCGAGCGCGTAATCGATGTGACGACGGACAGCGGCACGTTCCGTGTCGACATGCTGGATGGTGCGGTCGAACCACGTAAAGCGCTGCTCCCGAGTGAGCTTCAAGGCCCCGGCGGGCAGGTGCTCTTCCTTAAGGATCATGATCTCTGGATCCGTGAACCGGATGGCGAGGAGCGCGCGCTTACCGATGACGGCGAGCAGTTCAACGCCTGGGGAGCAGGCAGCGACTACAACTTGCGCACGGTCGCTTCGAACCGAGGTCAGTGTATGCCGCTGCCGACCAATCTTTGCTGGTCACCTGACGGTAAGCTCATTCTGGCAGAGCGGCTGGACGAACGGGCGCTCGAACCCTATCCCTATCTCGAGCTTGTCCCTGCCGACGGTAGCGTGCGACCCAAGTTGCACTTCATCCGGCACAAGCTTGTAGGCGAGGAGGCGGGTGAACGTAGCTTTGCCATCATCGACGCGGCTTCGGGTGCTCGTACGCCGCTGCATCCCCTGCCGAGCGGGCTTGCGCTGCGGCCTGACCTGGGCGACATTCATTGGAGCTATGACGGGTGCCTGCTCTACGCAATTGCACTAAACCTCGATGCAACTTTGGCAGCGCTCGTTGAGATCGAGATCGCGAGCGGCGCGTACCGCATCGTACATGAGGAAACGGCGCAAACGTTCTTTGATTTCAATACCTATCTCTACAATCTCGCGAACGTCCGCATACGCAAGGGTCGGGACGAGATTATCTGGTATTCCCAACGCGACGGTTGGGGCCATCTATATGCGATCGGTATCTCAAGCGGAGCGGTTCGGCCATTGACACAAGGCAATTGGGCCGTCGCCGACATTATCGCGATCACCGACGACCATTTGTTTTTCACGGCCGTGGGCAGGGAGCCCGGTCGGCACCCTTATCATCGATACTTCTACAAAGTCGCTTTAGACGGGGATGCGCCCAATGCCGAGCTGAAGTTGCTGACCCCTGACGATGCCGATCATGGATTTCCAGGTGAACCAACCCCGATCATTGGACGTGTTCTGAAGCGGCCGGCCGGACTGAGTCAGATGTCCCCGTCGGGGCGCTATTTCATTGACGCTGTGTCGCGTGTGGATCTTGCGCCCCGCTTCGTGCTGCGTGACGCGGATGGCAACTTTGTCGCGGAGATCGCCCGCACTGACGTGACCGCTCTCGAAGCGACGGGTTGGCAGCCACCGGAGGTTTTCACGGCGAAGGCAGCAGATGGCGAGACCGATCTTCACGGTGTTCTGATCAAGCCGCGCCAATTCAAGCCTGACAAAACATATCCGGTGGTACAGCATTTGTATGGCGGCCCCCAAATTCTGTCGCAACCGCGCAGCTTCGCCGAGGGACTAAACGGACCTTTTGTCTACGGCATGAATGCGTTGGCCGATCTCGGCTTTGTGGTTGCAGTTCTGGACGGGCCTGGAACGCCATACCGCTCGAAAGCTTTTCATGACCTCACCTATGGCACGGAAGACCGGTGGGGCATTGTCCATCATCGCGCTGCGCTGGAAAACGTCGCTGCCACTCGACCGTGGATGGATCTGTCACGTGTTGGTGTACGCGGCCATTCCTTTGGTGGTTATGGTACGGTCGCGGCGCTCCTGCTTGAGCCCAGCTTTTACAAGGTCGGCGTGTCTTCCGCAGGCATGTACGACATTGCTTGGGCTCCGACGGGGCATGAGAATTATTTTGGACTGCCTGACTATGGCGATGGAAGACATATCAAGGTCCGGCCGGACGAAGTGGCCTCCAATCACTGGGAAATGTCGCCTAGCCGCCTTGCCGATCGACTTGAAGGACAACTGCTATTGGTAGTTGGCGATCTGGATGAAAATATACAGCCGGCTGGGCTGTTCCATTTTTCGACGGCACTGATCAACGCCGGAAAGACCTTTGATCAGCTTGTACTACCAGGGCGAAACCACGGTTTTTCTGCAGAAGCCTACTTCCACAAACGTACGTGGGACTACTTCATTGAACATCTTCAGCATCGCAAGCCGTCGCTGCACTACATGCCCGAAGTCAAACCAGGGGTAAGAATGTACATCTGAAAAATCGCGTTTCGGCTGGCGTTTTCATCCCAGATGGGCCGCCAGCCCCAGCTGTACTTTAATAAATGTTCGATTTTCGAAATTTTAAGGCGAGGAATGCAGGCAGCTTCCGAAAGGGCTGCTAATGGATGCTGCACGAGTGAGCGCTTCTGCAGAGCGCTGAACGATCGCGGCGTGTCATGGGCGTTAGCGTACCCTACCGGCAGAAGGGTTTGCCCAGCGAATGTTGCAATGATCCTCGCAGTCCCAGGCCACGGCCTGTCGCATTGGCACCACATACCAGAGGCAAGTCGCTTGGCGCAAGAAGGCACTAGCCGAGAAGCCATGGAAAGCGGTTCATGGCGTGGGGGTACAAAGCGGCGGCTCCACCGCATGATTTGTACCCCTGTGCGTCCGCGTCAGCGATGGCTGCCCGGTGCATCCGCAACATCTCAAACCGGCACCGACACGGGGAGAAGTCTGGTTCGTGGGCGAGTATCGATCACCTTGAAGTGGTCGCTACAGGCTACGGTGCTCGCGACGGAAACTACCTCGCCTCAGTTTGCCAGGCATGCATCCACACTTTGACTGGGCTGGAATGACACAGTGGAATAGTCCCATCGAAACAAACTTCCTTCCTGCGCCAGCCAATGTATAGGTGGCGCATGTCTAAAGCGAAGTCAGACCCTGTCAGGTTAAAGCCCGCAGCTAATGATGAATTGGCGAACCACTCGTTGGCCATCATCACGTTCCTCTACAATCGCGTCATTGCTGGGGCGGCCCCAGCCTTGCGTAGGCGAACAGGGCTCAGCGTTACAGAAGCACGGGTAATTTTTCTCGTCGGAACTTCACCGGGCACCGCCGCTAATAAGCTCGCGAAAAACCTAGGGCTTGATAAGGCAGCTATAAGCCGTGCGGTGAATCGCGTTGTTGACTTAGGATTAGTCAGTTCCCAAAAAGATCCTGATCACGCCGCGCGAAACAAATTGGCCATCACGGAGGCAGGTGAAGAACTGTTCAATTTGATAGCGCACTTTACGTATGCGCGTGAAAAATACCTTCTCAGTGTGCTGACAGAGTCGGAACAATCGCAATTTCACGAGTGTTTGAAGAAAATTCTAACTAATGTGGAAAACGTAAACAAACTTGTTTCACAGGGAATTTTTTGGGAATAGCGGCGCGGCGTGGCCTTGGGCATGCCACGCATTAGTGATCTGGAACTGAAGTAAGTCACATGTATAGAGCGTTTTCCGAGAGGGAGGCGTCGATGGCGAGCGTGTTTTCGAACGGTCGTCCGATTGAGCCGTTGGTAGTGACGGCGGAGGAGCGTGAGTACCGTGAGCGGCAGGTGCGGCGGCACCGCGTATCGCGCTCGCTTTCGGTACGATGCCGGATTGTTCTCCGCTGCGCCGACGGTTTGCAGAGCAAGGTCGTAGCGGTCGGGCTTGGCGTTCACGAGCACACGGTCGGCAAGTGGCGTCGCCGCTTTTTGGCTGACCGTATCGATGGGTTGCTCGACGAAGCCCGCCCCGAGCAGGCCGCGCACGATCGATGACGATCAGGTCGCGGCGGATGTCAACGGCGGCGCAAAAGTCGGCCACGGGGCGGAGTAAAAGTAGGCCATTGTGGCGCGCGCCCGGGGGAGTGGCGTGAGGGCGTAGCCCGAGGGCCACTCCCCCGGGCGTTGGCCTGATTTTCAGGGGTTGGTTTTGGACTTGCGGGCGCGGCTATGGGCGAGGCGGTAGCTCTCGCCATTCATCTCCAGAATGCTGACGTGATGGGTCAGCCGGTCCAGCAGCGCGCCGGTAAGACGCTCGGATCCGAAGGTCTCGGTCCATTCTTCAAAGGGCAGGTTGCTGGTGATGAAAGTCGAGCCGCGTTCGTAGCGCTGTGAGATCAGCTCGAACAGCAATTCAGCGCCGGTTTTGGAGAGTGGCACGAAGCCTAGTTCGTCGATGATGAGCAGCTTGTATCCCGCCATCTGTTTCTGGAAGCGCAGGAGGCGTCGCTCGTCACGGGCCTCCATCATCTCGCTGACCAGGGCGGCCGCAGTGGTGAAGCCGACGGACAGCCCCTTCTGGCATGCTGCCAATCCGAGCCCAATAGCGATATGCGTTTTGCCCGTGCCCGATGGACCCAGAGCGATGCCGTTCTCACGGCGCTCGATCCATTCGCATCGCGCCATCTCGAGCACCTGCATTTTGTTGAGCCTGGGGATGGCGGTGAAGTCGAAGCTGTCGAGGCTTTTGACGGCGGGGAAGCGCGCCGCCTTGATGCGCCGCTCCACCATGCGACGCTCCCTGTCGATCATCTCCATCTCGATGAGCCGGGCGAGGAAGCGGATATGGTCGACGCCTTCGGCGGCGCATTGCCGGGCCAGCTTCTCATGCTCACGAAGGCAGGTGGGCAGCTTGAGCGCCTTGAGATGGTGGGCGAGCAGGATCTCGGGAGGCTGGCCGCTCATGCTGCCTTCTGCCCGTCAGACAACAGGGTCAGATAGGCTCTGGCAATAGTCTTCTCGACCTTTGCCCTGGGGAGGAACGGATAGATGTCCAGGTCCAGCTTGGGCGGTATACGCTCCACCCGGCACAGGACCAGGTGCTTGACGGCATCGAAGCTGATGGCGCCCAGATCAACGGCGTGCTCAACGGCCGCCTGGAGATCGGCGATATCGAAGCTCTCCAGCAGGCGCAGCACCTGCACATACTCGCGCTTGCCGTGCTTGTGCATGCGCGCTTCCATCAATCGGCGCAGCGTCTCGAACGCTTCGGGTAATTGCCATCCCTGTAGCGGCGCTGCCTGATCCAGCGCATTGATCTTTTGCTCGATCAGCGGGAGATAATGGAGTGCTTGGAAGATGACCTCCTCGCGCTGCCAGCAACGAGGATGCCGGGCGATGACCTCGCTGCGGCAGCCGATCACCACCTCATCGACATAACCCCGGACCCAGACTTCCTGATGCCCCCAAGCCACCGGCACCGAATAGTCGTTGGTCTTGTAACGCACCAGGGACTGTGACGAGACACGTCCGCTGGTCTGGTCGCAAGCCTCGAAGGGCGAAGCTGGAAGGGGCTGCATCGCGGCCAGATCACGCACCAGGCGTTCGCCGATCGTCTCGCTCTCCCCGCGCAGCTTGTCGCTCTGGCGTTTGCGGCACTGCTCCTCGAGCCACAGGTTGAACGCCTCCCATGTCTCAAACTTCGGGATCGGCACCATGAAGTTGCGCCGGCAATAGCCGACCAGCCCTTCCACATTGCCTTTCTCGTTCCCCTTGCCTGGGCGCGCGTAGCGATCGCGGATCAGGTAATGAGACAGGAACCCGCTGAACAGCGATGCGCGCTTGCGCGTACCGTCGGGCAGGATCTTCGCCACCAGGCAGCGGTCGTTATCGTAGACGATTGAGCGGGGCACCGCGCCGAAAAAGGCGAAAGCATGGACGTGACCATCGACCCAGGCTTCGGCCACGGCAGCCGGATACGCCCGGACGTAGCACCCGTCACTGTGCGGCAGATCCAGCACGAAGAAGTGCGCCTTCTGCGTAACCCCGCCAATCTCCACCAACGCTTCCCCGAAATCGGCCTGCGCGTCGCCCGCCGGGTGGGCCAGCGGCACGAACATCTCCCGGCTGCGCTGCTCTCGCTCCCGGATGTAATCCTTGATGATCGTATAGCCGCCGGTGAACCCATGCTCTTGGCGCAGGCGGTCGAAAACCCGCTTCGCCGTATGGTGCTGCTTGCGCGGAACGCCACGGTCCCCATCAAGCCAGCCATCGATGGTCGCGATGAACCCGTCCAGCTTTGGACGGGCAGGCGTCGTCTGGCGCCGGTAACCCGGTGGCGACGAGTAAGACAACATCTTGCGCACCGTGTCGCGCGACACATTGAAACGCTTTGCAGCGCTCCGCTGGCTCAGCCCTTCCGCACAAGCCAGACGTACCTTCAGATAGAGTTCCACGCTGAAAATCCCCAGTCCTCCCTGCCAAGCAGAAAGGCTTCAAGGTGGACGACTTTTACGCCGCCCGCAGCGGACCTATCCCGCCGCTACCGTGGCCGAGTATTCCACCGCCGTTCTCAGGCGGTCATTGAGCGGACGCTGCGCGCCACACCTGTCGATGCAACCCACTGGTCGATCCGGTCGATGGCGGCAGAGGCGGGCTTTTCGCACACTACAATCCGCCGGATGTGGAACGCGTTTGGGTTGCAACCGCACCGTAGTCAGGCCTTCAAACTATCGAGCGACACGCTGTTCGTCGACAAGGTGCGCGATATCGTCGGGCTTCGTCATCGGCAAATGCTACAAAAGGCTATGTGGCCATCGATCGTTGCTCACGGTTCGTCCATCTCGACGTCTACGACGCCGAGAACACCGCCAACGCTATCACCTTTCTCAATGCCCCCATGAAGGCGTTCCCTTTCCGCATCACCCATGTCCTGACCGACCGGGGATCCTGCTTCACCACCGACGATTTTGAACGCACTTGCGCCAAGATCAAGGTCAGTCATCGCAAGACAAAGCCCTACACACCCCAGACCAATGGCATGGTCGAGCGCTTCAACGGCCGCATCGCCTGCGAGGTGCTGCGCATCAACGTCGCCGGCCACGCGGATCTCGAAATCCTGCTGTCCGGCTTCAACCGCGCCTATAATCGACGACGACAGCGAAGCTCACCGCGCCAGACGATCGTATGGCCAAAGTCGACGACGTCCTATATTATACCAATGATGTGTCGCAACCAAACAGCTAGTTCCTGAACTCAAATGTCCAGGCACTGTCATGGCGGCAATGACACACGCGCGATTTTCAATCACGCCGAAAGTTGACATCTCAACTCATTGCATGTCATCTGGGGTGACGAGAGGATCGCCGTGCATGGCCTGTGGGCTAGGAGCACGGCCAGAGGTGCATCAATTGTCATGAAAAAAACCATATTCGAGAATGCCCGTATTTTCGACGGCGTGTCGGAAGAATGTCGAGATGGGATGTCCGTCCTAGTAGAAGGCGATATGATCCGAGAGGTTTCGGCAAGCGTCATCAATAGCGGTGACGCTCGACGGATCGATGTGGCCGGAAAAACATTGATGCCTGGACTTATTGATTGTCACATTCACGCGTATTTCTCAGATCTCAATGCAAAAGTAGTCGATGGACGTGACGCTCCATATCGGACGGCTCATGCGATTAAGAAGCTTGGCCACGCGCTTGATTGTGGGTTCACGACCGTCCGGGACACCGGTGGTGGTGATTATCCATTGGCGTCGGCCCTTGCGGACGGCTTGATTCGTGGTCCAAGGTTTTTTTACGCGGGTAAGGTCCTGTCCATGACGGGGGGGCACGTGGATTACCGAACGCCGACCGAAAAACATCACCATCACGGCTATTGTTCGTGTGGGTCGATGAACTGGGGTGGCGTTGTCGTTGACGGGGTCGATGCCTGCATCCGGGCCGCGCGAGAAGAACTGCGTCGTGGCGCGCACTTTTTGAAGATTACCGCATCTGGAGGCGTGATGTCTCCAAGCGACCCGATGTGGATGAACCAATTTCGTGAAGATGAAATTCGCGCAATTGTGAACGAGGCAATGGAGCGGCGCACTTACGTCTCCGCGCATTGCCACCCCATCAGCGCTATCCGCCGTTCCGTTGAGTTCGGCGTTCGCTGTATTGAGCATGCAACGCTTATTGATGGCGAAACGGCGACCTGGGTTGCGGAGCGAGGGGTTTACGTGGTTCCCACGATGTCCGTAATTTTTGTCAACATGGAAGTTGGTGCTCAATTAGGCATGGGCGCGGACAATATTGCTAAGCTCAAAGTCGCCGCAGGCGCGGCGATTGAAGGGCTAGAGCACATGCGGGCGGCAGGCGTAAAGCTCGGCTTTGGAACCGATCTGCTTGGATCCACCTATAACCAGCAATGCCGGGAATTCGAATTTCGTTCTGAAGTTTTTACTCCGATAGAAATGCTCCGCCAAGCAACTTCTATAGGCGCTGAGATACTTATGCACGAGGGGAAGTTGGGCTGCATTCAGGCGGATGCCTACGCGGATATAATCGTCGTTGACGGAGATCCGCTGAAAAACATCGGATTGCTTGCAGCCGATGGTGGCAACCTAGATCTGATCATGCGTGCGGGCGAGATCGTGAAAAACCGCCTCGGCTGACCCGTTAGCCAAACATTTTCGGAGCGTAGAAATGAACAACTCGCCAAATACTGGGACTGTCCAAGGCTTGCCGGATCAAGCGCGCACCGCGCTTGATCATCGGCTTGGAGACCGTGTTAGCTACTCTCGGACGATCTGTTCCCAGCATGGTAAGAGCGAGAGCCATTTTCCCGACTACCTTCCCGATGCCGTGGTATTCCCCCAAAGCACGGAAGAGGTCGTCTTCGTCGTCCGTTTGTGCACCGAGTATCAGATCAAGCTAACCGCTTTCGGTGCAGGCACATCGATGGAGGGTAATGCCTTACCGATCGAAGGAGGCATATCGCTCGACATGAGCCGAATGGATCGGGTCCTGACGGTCAACTCGGAGGATTTCGATGTGACAGTCGAGGCGGGGGTAACGCGCGTCGCGCTAAATAATTATCTGCGGGATGCGGGATTGTTTTTTCCCGTGGACCCAGGTGCCGATGCGACGATAGGGGGCATGGCGTCCACCAGAGCGTCAGGAACGAATGCCGTGCGGTACGGCACGATGCGCGAAGCCGTATTGAGCTTGAGGGTGGTCACGGCTGACGGTCGCGATATCCGGACCGCCCGGCGGGCACGCAAATCGGCAGCCGGATATGACCTCACACGTCTTTTTGTCGGTGCTGAGGGTACTTTGGGCATTATCACCGAAGTGACGCTACGCCTTCACCCAATTCCTGAGGTCATTTCGGCTGCCGTCTGTGGCTTTGAGACCATCGAGGGTGCGGCAATGACGGTAATCCAGGCCATTCAGCTTGGCGTCCCGCTCGCGAGGGTAGAAATCCTGGACGACAAGCAGATGCACGCCGTCAACCTCTGGTCGAAGACGAGCTACCCGGAGATCACAACCTTATTCTTCGAATTCCATGGATCCCAGGCGTCCGTGGACGAGCAGGTCGCGACCGTTCGTGAGCTCGCCGAAGCCAACGGTGGTGGGTCTTTCGATTGGTCTTCGCTTCCGGAAGAGCGTTCGCGTCTGTGGAAAGCGCGGCACGAGGCATATTGGGCTACGACTGGGCTGCGACCAGGGTCTGTTGGATGGGCAACTGATGTCTGTGTGCCCATCGGCCGGCTCGCCGAATGCATTTCAGCGACGAAGCTCGATCTCGTCAGTTGCTCCTTGCCCGCCACAATATGCGGCCATGTAGGAGACGGTAACTTCCATGTATGTTTTGCATTGGATCCACATTCATCAGACGAACGCAAAGAAGTGGAAGAAATCAATAAGCGTCTTTTGGCTCGGGCCTTGGCAATGGATGGGACTTGCACGGGCGAGCATGGCATCGGTCTTGGAAAGCAAACTGCGCTGATAGACGAGTTGGGCGAGGGCGTGGATGTCATGCGTCAAATCAAGCACGCTCTTGATCCAGCCGGGATATTCAATCCCGGCAAGATTTTTTCGCCGAGCTGATTGCCATGCAAACCCCTCGAACGAGCGTCCCCGCAACTCATCCGTGGTTGCTATTTTCAACTTCCCGGCGCTGGGGCATGCTCGCAGCATTGTTCCTTGTTTCGACGGTCAGCAATGTCGATCGCCAGATCATGGCAGTCGCCATCGAACCCATTAAAGCGGAGTTTCAGGCCACCGACACGCAGATGGGGTTGCTTACCGGCGTCGCATTTGCGTTGTTCTACGCCACCTTGGGGCTTCCTATCGCACGATTGGCTGATCGCGGGAACCGAAAGAAGATCATCGCCATATCGATAACATTCTGGAGTCTGATGACGGCAATTTGCGGGGTGGCTCAGAACTTTACGCAAATGTTCCTGGCGCGTCTTGCGGTCGGCGGTGGTGAAGCGGGTGCCCTTCCAACATCCCAGAGCTTAATCGCAGACTATTTCCCTCCCAGTACCCGGGGCCGGGCGTTAGGGATATTCATCATGGCCGCCGTTGCCGGATACGCCGTTGCGCTGATCGGTGGCACGCATATAGCGAGCGAATACGGCTGGCGGCCGATGTTTATAAGCTTCGGATTAAGTAGTCTGTCGATAGTTGTCGTAGTTCACCTAGTACTTCGAGAGCCGAGAAAAATGATCCAGCGACCGCTCGACCATCACGAGCGGGAAAGTCTCAAGCCATCACTTGGAGCGCTCTACAGCAAGCCGAGCTTCAATTGGCAAGTTGCAGGTGGGGTCTTCTTCGGGATCGTGAGTTATGGCGCGCTGATTTTCATCCTGTCTCACTTAGTCCGCAGCTTTAACATGCCGCTGGCGCGAGCTGGCACCGTTTATGGCATGATATCGACCGTTACCGCCATCGCAGGCGCCATAATCGGTGGTTATTGCACTGACAGATTGGGCCGCCGTGGCGCTGCGAACATCCCTCTGCTTACAGGCTGGCTGTTGCTTGGGGCGCTACCTTTTTACCTCGCCGCGCTACTCACTGATAGCCTTCTTATTTTCACGATTGGCTCTACGATTGGCGGGTCGCTTATGTTTAGCGCAGGGCCTCCACTCTTTGCCGGAATTCATATTGTCTGTGGGTCACGCCGCCGCGCCACCGCGATTGCCATGTTATATTTCATGATGAATTCCATAGGTCTCGGGGGCGGTCCGGTGCTTACCGGCGTGATCAGCGATAGCTTCGGACATTTGTACGGTTCGGCGATGGGCCTGCGGATAGCAATGGTGATCGCGTTCACAGCGCTTCTTCCCGGCGGCTTCTGCTTTTTGGTTGCTGCTCGTACGATGGCCGCAGACACAGAACAATAGCCTCCGCTCCTTTGTTGACATATCAACACGAAGTGATACGTTTAGCTGATTGTCGTTCAAGCGAACGACGCGGCCAGGCAATCGGCCCTTTTTAGTGTCAATAAACGGCACGCCAACTTGCTAATGCTCGGAGGAAATGGCCCGCCGCGTGCGAACCGCTTCCGGTGTCCAAACGGGAGGGTGCGACGTTAGGAAGGGTTAGGTAAAATCAATGATGGGAAGACGACAGTTTCTCGAAGGTGGGTTAGCCACGGCAGCTATCGTAGGGGCCTCTCAAACCTCTCAGGCAACCGCTAATAATGATTCGGCGGCAGCTCTGCGGAGCACAGGCGCCGCCTGGCCATTGAGGGGCAGCGAAGCATTCCACCTCTTGTCGAAAGAGGTGGGCGATAAAATGGCTATTGGTGTGTGGTCGCACCCCAATGTTGACCCGCTTCGAGCAGGCGCGGCCGGGGCGCCACTCGATGTGGTATATGTCCTCGACGGTGCATTTGCGCTAGGGCCCGCTGCCACGATCTGCATGCTACAATCCGCTGACATTGTTAATCCCGGCTACAAACCGGTTCTGCTTGTTGGGGTGGACTATCCTGTAAATGCCACCAATGGGCGTAACCGAGATTATACGATGCGCGACGCGGTTCCGCCATCGCTTGCCAAATATGTTGAGCAGACACCCCAAATCGTGCCTGGCGGTGCTGACAAGTTTCTTTCGTTCCTGGAGAACGAGCTCGATCCAATAATCCGGCGAAAATACAATACGAGTGATCGGCCTGCTGGAATCATTGGCGACTCTTTCGGTGGTACTTTTGCATTCTACGCCTTTATATCCCAGTCGAAGCTGTTCAACCGTTACTGGCTTGGTAGCCCGGGAATATTCACGACAACGACCGACCATGTCGCGCGCTTTCGGAATACGTTGAAGCAGCCGCTCGTTCATCCAACCAAGATGTATTTGTCCATGGGGTCGAAAGAGATGGCAGCGGGTGTCGATTTCTACGAGGATATGGGGCGGAACTACAACCGCATTATTAGCGCATTGCAGCAAAGTGCATCGTCCCGTCTGACATGGTCATCAAAGGTCTACGATGGCGGAACACATACATCCACTTTCATCCCAGCGATGAATGATGCTCTGATCTATCTCTATGGTAATTCTAGTGCGGCATGAACTATCTGGACCGACGTCCTGAATAATGCCTGTAGGTTAAACGAGATACCCAAACTGGCATTAGCTATCAGAAAGGCAAGAATACGCCAAAACGCATACGGTCATAAGAACCGTGCTTCAGGGAGTTCTTCAAAGTGAAATTAAAAGAAAATCGAGCTTGCGACAGGCGTAAAGTAGCGTTGTTACACGCCGCAGGCGTAGCTGCAGTCTTCGGCGTCGTCGCGAGTACGCCTGGCGTTGCCAAACCAGTTACACCGTCGACACCTGCCGCAGCTGTCGGGTCTGATATCGTCGTTACGGCGAGGAAGCGCGAGGAGCGGTTGAAGGACGTCCCGATCAGCATCACAGCGCTGGGAGGAAATCAGCTAACGGCTATCGGAGCGGAAAACTTCGAAGACTATGCCAATCGAGTTCCCGGACTGTCGTTCAGTACTCGGGGGCCGACAAGCAGCCGCGCAGAGGGGGTAACGCTGTCAATCCGAGGGGTAAATGGCGGCCTCAGTGATCCTCCCGTCAGTTTTTACATTGATGATACTCCAGTCGGAAGCATCAATCTCAAGCTATTCGATATTGATCGTGTCGAGATACTGAAGGGCCCCCAAGGGACGCTTTACGGCGCACGTGCATTGGGCGGGCTGATCAAGGTTGAAACACGTAAGGCCAAATTGGATGCGGCCGAGACCACCGGCGGTATTGAACTGTCCGACACCAAGGGGGGCGGATTCAATTTTCGCGCGGATGCCGCAGTCAATCTGCCCCTTGTGGAGAATAAGCTGGCACTACGCATCACGGGCTATGGGCTCCATCGAGAGGGAACAATCGATCGTCTGCCCGGTGCGCAAAACTTGCCGGAGCCCTATCTCACGTCAGTTCCTGAAGGGGCATTGCGGAGAAACGAGGACGACGAACGAACTTATGGGGGACGCGCTTCGTTGCTCTTTTCGCCCGATAGCGCGCTGAAATTGATCGCTGGCTACATCTTTGAAAAGGCGAAGGTCGATGCGCGTTCGGAATGGGACGTTCCTGTAAGCCAGGCGCTGGGCCGTAATTTGATTTCGGGTGCCTTTGCCGCTGAACCGAGCACGGCCGAATTTCACAACGCCTCGCTTACGGCTAGCTACGATCTGGGGGATTTCGCCAGCATACAAAGCAACACTTCCCAGACTTGGTACAAAGTTCAGAATAAAGAAGATTTTACGTACTTCTTGAAGGCGATCCTGTCTGGGTTTGGGGCGGGCTGGAACGAGCCAACGACCAATATTTACCAGAACGACCGCAATATATTCACCCAAGAGCTGCGGATGTCGTCATCGGGGCACCACAACGTAGATTGGCAGGTTGGGCTCTTTTATCAGCATACGCGCCAAACCGGCACGTTTGATTGGAGCGCGCCTGGCGTTTCGCGAGTGATTAACGATGCGCTTGGCTTTGCTTATGTCGCGAATGATCTCTTGATCGATCAAAAGAGCCTTTCCATAACGCGGGAACTCGGCGCATTTGGCGAATTGAATTGGAACATCGCTGATAAGCTAACATTTACCGCTGGTGGGCGTTACTTCAGAAACACGTTCCATAACCGTGATGAGCGTGTTGGACTATTGGCCGCGCCAACAAGCATCTTGCGTTCAAAGGATGACGGTATCAATCCGCACTTCGCGCTCGCTTACAAACCTGGCGCTAATTTGTTGGTCTACGGATCTACAAGCAAGGGCTTCCGGCGTGGCGGCGCGAACAATATCGTTGCAATTCCAGCCTCATGCAACGCGGAAATTAAAGCCCTTGGCTATGACAGTGCGCCAGCGACATTCCAATCTGACAACCTGTGGCATTATGAGGTCGGCGCAAAAGGCAACACGCGCGATGGCTCTTTAAGCTTCGAAGCCGCTGCTTTCCGTATCGATTGGAAGAACCAGCAGCAGAACGTCTTTCTGCCTCAATGTGGCTTCAATTTGGGAGCCAATATAGGCCGATCAACGATCGATGGGTTCGAACTTTCTGCCACGTTGCGGCCATCTGAACGACTATCAGTTGATATGTCCGTGGGGTATCTTGATGCTCGCGTCGGTCAGGACACGCCTCAAGCCGGGGCGGTGAAAGGGGATCGCCTTCCTTTGGCTCCGCCCTGGACCGTTTCTAGCTCCATTGCCTATGAAGTGCCCATTTCTGAGCGCAAGTCTTTCTTCAGCCGGGCAGACTTGACGTATCGCGACAAAGTAATAGAGCCTACCACCCGGCAAACATTAGATGACTTCATGACAGTAAACGTGCGTGCTGGTGTCAAACTCGACCGATATACATTGACGGTATTTGTCGATAATCTGAACAATACAATGGGGCAGTTGGATGCGGTGGGAACGGGGCTGCTCATTGGGCAGCCGGGCGCACTACGCATACACACGCTCACGCCTCGCACCATAGGCGCTGAGCTGCGTCTGACGCTCTGAGTTCGCCTAGACATGTGCGCATAACAGCAACTTTCCGGCTTTGCTAAAGCGCACATAGCAAACAATCTCGCGCCATATCGGTTGGTATATCAACACTACTCAGTAGCCTGCGAGCGAATGAGCGCCGATGAGGCTATTGAGGGCTAAAGCTATCTTGATTGGTTCGAATTTGGATCGTGGAATCTAACATTGCTTAACGGCCAAGAAAAGCTGCGGATCCAGTAAACTGCTTCAGGGCGAACGGCGAAGGTACGGTCGCGCTGCACGAGGAGGCACAAAGTGACATATCGCTTAAAGTTCGCACTGCTTGTAACCACCATCGCGCTGTTGCCAGATGCTGTTCGGGCCCAGGATGCAACCGCGGAGGTGCTAGACGGAGCTGGCGTAACAACTCAGGATGCCGCCCCCGTCGAAATCTTTGTGACGGCGCGCAAGCGATCGGAGCGGCTTGTAGAAGTCCCCGCCACGATTGACGTCTTCACAACGGAGGATCTTGCCTCTGCTGGGAACGTTACGCTCAATGACCTTGCGAGCAGGCTCCCGAACTTTTTCATAACTTCACCACGGATGACGCGCATCTCGGCGACGATGCGCGGTTTGGGAGTGCCTGGTGTAGGTCTTTATATCGACGGCGTTTACCAGCCTTCTGAAGTTGCATTTGCGATCCCGCTGTTTGACCTGGCGCAGGTAGAGGTCCTGAAAGGGCCGCAGGGCACTCTATACGGACGAAATGCATTTTCCGGTGCGATCAGCTATGTGACTCGGGCGCCATCCACCCATCTGGAGGGCGAGATGAACGGCGAAGTCGGTAATGCAAGAACCGTGCGCGGTTCTGCAACCGTTTCAGGCCCCATCATCCAGGACCTACTTAGCGCTCGACTGTCAGGATCCATTCAGCTCCGCTCTGGGTTCCGGGATTTCTCGGATGGAAGCAACGCGGATCGTGACAACTTCGAGGCATTTACGGGGCGAGTGATGATCACCCCAGCCAGCGACCTGATGCTGGACCTGAAATATACATATGTTAGTAAGGTGGGGCCATCATTCCTGTACTACCAGGTGAGCGACATCAATGACGCCCACGGAAGCTTGCAGGTGACACCGGTATTAGGACCGGCTACTGGGCAACTTGCTGGAAGCCGTCCGCAAAGTACGTTGAAAAGTCATGGCTTATCAGGAAAGATCACCTATTCGGCAAAGACGTTCGACGTGATCAGTACCACTGCCTACACCGACCTGAAATATAGTGACACATTTGACGCCGATTTGCGGCCTGACGACTTCTTCGTGGCCCGCGGGCGTGGAGCGCTGCGAGACTTGAGTCAGGAGCTTCGGGCTCAATCCACAGGCGGCGGACCTTTCAAGTGGTTGGTCGGCGCTTACTACGACAAGGGGGCCAACAACGACTGCTCATCGTGCGGCAATGTACTGGGGGGTATCGCTCTTGGCAGTCGATCAATCAAACAGTTGAATCCACCCGTCTTCTTCGAAGCATTCGCACTATTTACGGACCTTGAGTACAAGATCAGCGATCATTTGGTGATAGGAGCGGGCGCGCGCTACGACGAGCTAAGCCAGAAACTTCGCCCCGCCGCGGGCCTCTCCACAAGAGGAAAGTTCCATGGATTCCAACCCAAACTGACTGCTCGTTATCTATTGACCCCCGACACTCAGATCTATGCTTCGGCCACCAAGGGCTTTACACAAGGTGGATTCAACACGGCATTGGCTGGAACGGGAAGCCCGCTTGCCACCTATCCGAACCAGGAACTCTGGCAATACGAAGCGGGCTTCAAGAACGCCTTCGATGATCGCCGCGGCAACGTTTCACTGGCTGTATTCTACATCGACGCGAGCTCTTTCAATGCGGCGGCCACCGTACCAACTCCGCTTGGCCCTCGCGTAATCATCAGCCCGGTAGGTAAGATTAAATCCTACGGCGTAGAATTTGATACGTCTTACCGGGTTACCAATGCGCTGACAATTGATGCCAGCGGTGGTTATAATCGAGTGTATCCAACTGTGCTTTCGACAAATGTCGCGGCCGGGGTCGGGAATGTCGATGAGCAGCTACAGCGTGCACCGAAATGGACTTACCGTGCGGCAGCGACCTACACCCATGCGATGAAAGGCGAAATGTCTTTAGAATTTAATGCAGCGGTGAGCGGTGTGGGGCCCACTCGCTTCTGCGGCGAATCTGCAGCCTTTGGTCCTTGTTCGCTTCGGGAAGCATATAGCCTGGTTGATGGAAGCATCGCGGTGGTTTGGCCGCAGTATCGCGTCTCGTTGTTTGCTCGCAACCTATTCGATAAGACTTACGCCTCAGACTTCCTGGCAAGATCGGCGCTCTCGCAATTTGGGGCGCCTTCGGCCGGTGCAGTATATGGCGACGCGCGTTATTGGGGCATTCGGGCAAGTGCCAAGTTCTAAACTCGTCAGCCTGAATGGCATTAATTGTGCAAATAGGGTAGCGCGCATGTCAGACGCCTTTCAAAGCAGACTTTGTTTCGGCGCGCGCGAGCAGATAACATGAGGGCGGCCTCTGCTCCCGCTTTTACCGAACATCCGTTGCGCCGCGAAATCGTGACTGAAATGCACCTGCGACGTTTCCCCATGGTTACGTTGCCAGCACACGTGATTCAGTTGGTGCGTATAGTCGATCAATCCCAGGAGACATTAGAGACCAGCGCACTCGCTTTCTTGCCTGGGCAACGCGGAATTTCCGTACCACGACACTGTGAAGGGCATTGGTCTTCGAACGTGAAGGCATCATGGGAAAGGCACAGCGAAGCCAGCACCGTGACGGTAACGGTAACTGGGGATGCTGCAGCAGGCATCGATTGGAGCTGGCCGCTTTGTGCAGCGGCAGCAACCGGTCTTCAATGGGCAGAACGATTGCCCGGTAATGTAATACGAGCTACTCGTCTTCTCATAGTCGCGAGCGATGCAGAGGCCGCGTCTTTGGTTGAAGCTGCAAACTTCGGGCAGTCGCACCTCGTTTCATGCCACTTGGATGGCGGAGTGCGGTTATGGAGCGATTTTCGGATTCACCCCGACGGATACGGCCGCGTCGTGATCGCGGCCAACGGGGCAGTTGGCGCCACCCTGGCACGGTGCATCCAGCGGCTCCAAGAACTCGGTAATTACCGCAATCTAGCGCTTCTAGGTCTGCCCCTAGCACGAACTACGTGGGCACGGCTTGACGACATCGAACGCGCGCTTGCTCATACGGGCCAGCTGTTGCTTGCCGACCTCCTTCGCGATGATGACTTACTGGCGGCGCTCACCTTGCAAAGTGAAAAACTGCTCTCAATCGCCGCAGAAATCGAATTTCGCATGAGCGCAACTGCCGCATATGCGATAATTGTAGCCGACCGCCTTGACGAGTTGAAAGCTATGCCGATCTCGGGCTTCCAGTCCCTTGATGATTTTACGAGCCGCAGATTCAATCCTGCGGTGCGGACTTGCGATGCGGTCTCGCGTCGCCTCGAACTGTTGAATGCGCGCGCTTCGCAGTTCACCAGTCTTTTGCGGACCAGGATCGAAACTCATATCGAAAACCAGAACGGCAGGCTCCTTCGTTCAATGGACGACAGTATCCGTATGCAGCTGCGTCTCCAGCACTTGGTGGAAGGGCTGTCAGCTGTCGCGATCAGTTACTACCTTCTTGGGCTCTTATCCTATCCGCTCAAAGCTGCCGACCACGCGTGGGGCGTCCTGCCATCGACATCTCTGCTGGGGGTGGGGGCACCGTTGATATTAATCGCAGTCTGGATCGCTTTACTGTGCATGCGGAAAAGGGCGATCGGCGAAAAACAGAATTTGCAAGAACATGGTCAATAGCGCTGCTTCCCTATTATCGACTGGAGAAATTATGTATCAGGCCGCCGCAATTTCAGAGTTGGCTCCGTCGCTTGCTTACCTACTTCCTGATACCCGCTATTTCGAGATGGACTCGAAAAGGGCGGGTACTCGATTTTCAGCATGGATAACTCCTCCCGCGAATTACGATGAGGATCAGACAAAAGCATACCCAGTTGTCTATCAAGTAGATGGCAATCTTTTCTTTCCCGCCACCGCCCCCTTCCACCAAGCCCTCCCTCGCGACGGGATATCCCCAATACGACCGTTTATTCTTGTTTCAATCAGCTATGCAGCCCAGGAAAGCCAGGACTGGCAATGGCTACGCGTACGGGACTTGGTCCCCCCTGGGGAACCTGTGCCCGAAGCGATGTACCAAGCTCTGGAATACAGCGAGCAGGCTGGTTTGGTCACTGCCGAAAAGGCGGAGCGGTATCGTGCCATGTTCGCAGCGCCAGCAGCGGACAAATTCCTGGCTTTCATCGAGGAGGAGCTTCATCCAGCGCTGGCTGGAATCTTCCGTATTGACGAAGCGGAAGCTGGCCTTTGGGGCGACTCGTATGGTGGGCTGTTCGCAGTCTATGCAGCGATCAACCGTTCCAAGCTCTTCAAGAGGATAGGCGCAGGCAGCCCGGGGATTATCGACGGCAGCCAGATTTTCTGCGCATATCGCGAAGCGGTTGCATCGCGGAACGATTATTCAGGTCGTCGGCTTCATGTTACGCTGGCATCGCTCGAACTGACCCAACCGACCATTTATCAGTCGATCGTAGCGCGTGGCACCGCAGCGCTGTTGGCGGAAACTACCCTCAGACCTTTGCCAGGCTTGCAAGTTTCCACGGAAATCATCCCGCTCGAGACTCATCTGACAGCTGGCGTGCCTGCATGGTTCAGTTTCCTGCGTGCCTGCTATGGGATGGTACCTGCCGCTTGAGGGGGCAGACTAAAAAAGAACCGCCCCAGTGTATCAGATCACTATGGCGCTACTAACCGGCTGCTTCTAGGGCTGAAGCCGCTCACCGGCATTCGCCGATGGGCTGCTTCAATGCGAAGGAGGCGATGTGGACGCAAACGGTAAAGTTCGGGAGCCCAGGATCGTTCCACTCCGTCGTCCCAAGCGGCCAGGCAAGGCACCGAAACGAGACCGGGAAAGCTGGCTTGACCAAGCCCGCCAGGTGCTAATCGCAGAAGGGGTCGAACGGGTACGTGTGGATCCCCTCGCCAAGCTATTGGGGGTGACGACGGGCAGCTTCTACCATCACTTTAAGAATCGCCAGGAACTGCTCGATGGACTTCTCGACCATTGGCAGACCAAGAACAGTGGGCCAATGTTCAGCGCGGTCAAAACGGCGGGCGACGACCCTAACCGCCAAATCGACGCCTTGCTTCAGATTTGGATGAACGAAAGTCAATACGACCCAAAATACGATTCTGCTGTACGTGCCTGGGCGCATGGGGATGCCGGTGTAGCGGATATCGTGCGGCAGGTGGACGACCGCCGGGTGGTGTTGCTTAAAGGCATTTTCACGCGCTACGGCTACGATGAAGATCGCGCGTTCATTCGCGCGCGTATCACGTACTTCCAACAAGTCGGCTACCAAGCGATGGAAGTGCAGGAAAGCGCTGCAGAGCGGCAGCGATTCTTTAGCCTATATCGCGAAGCGCTGGTTGGCGCTTGTCCTACCGCAACCCCATAATCGTAGAAACATTTGAATTAAAAGCATTAATTTCGTTTGCCACAAAACATAGGTATGTCTATGTTTTGTTGGAACGACGCCGATATGGTAGTGCGTCGCGCCGGGGATGAATGAAAAAATATTCTCTTCTCAGTCTGGCATCGACCGGATTTTCCAAGCGTAACTGGCCGCAAGCCTGGGGCTCACGACCATTGCAAGATGCCTACGACGTGGTCATCGTTGGCGGGGGCGGGCACGGGCTTGCCACGGCTTACTACTTGCGGAAGAACCATGGAATTCGCAAGGTGGCTGTACTGGAAAAAGGTTGGATCGGGGGGGGGAATACCGGCCGAAATACTACCGTTGTACGGTCCAACTATCTTTTCGCGGAAAGCACTCAGTTTTACGAGCACAGCGTCAAGCTTTATGAAGGTCTTGCCCGGGAACTGAACTACAACATAATGTTCAGTCAGCGCGGTATGCTGACTCTGGCGCACAGCCGACACGATCTGGATGCCCAGAGGCGTTGGGCCAATGCTATGCGCCTTCACGGCGTCGACAGTGACTTGTTGGACCGTAGCCAGGTAAGCCAGCTTGCCCCAGCGCTTGATTGTTCTCCGCAAGCCCGCCTTCCGGTGCTCGGCGGGTTCATTCAGCGGCGTGCCGGAACAGTGCGTCATGACGCGGTGGCTTGGGGGTATGCCCGTGCTGCTGATGCTCTCGGCGTGGACATTATCCAGAATTGCGAGGTTACGGGGTTCGAAGTGGGCGCCGACGGGGTACAAGCCCTGAAGACGAACCGGGGTACTATCAAGGCGGGCAAGGTGGGCCTGGCGGTAGCCGGTCACTCCACCATGATGGCTGACATGCTGGGGTTCCGTTTGCCGATTACTTCCTACCCGCTTCAGGCGTTCGTGTCCGAACCGCTAAAACCCGTGCTGGATACTGTCGTGCTCTCCCCCGCAAGCGGCCTGTATGTGAGCCAGTCCGACAAGGGCGAACTCGTAGTGGGCGGCGGCCTCGACCTTTACGCAAGTTATGCGCAGAGGGGCAACCTTGCGACCGTCGAGCAGGTATTGCGAGGGCTTGTCACACTCTTCCCATCGTTTTCTCGGCTGAGAATGATGCGGCAATGGGCCGGCATCGTCGACGTCGTGCATGATTCAACGCCGGTTTTGGGGCGTTCGCCGGTGCCCAACGTATATCTCAACTGCGGATGGGGAACTGGCGGGTTCAAGGCGATCCCGGGCGGCGGATGGTGTTTTGCGCATACGATAGCGAAGGACGAACCGCATCCTTTGACGGCTGCCTTCGGGCTCGATCGTTTCGCGCGTGGAGCGCTGATTGATGAAACTGCCGCCTCTGGCATCGCGCACTAGGAGCGATCCTTATGTTATTACTGAATTGTCCCCACTGCGGCCCCCGCAACGAGACGGAATTCAATTGTGGTGGTGAAAGCCATGTCATTCGCCCCTCGCTCGATTGCTCTGACGTCGGTTGGGCAAACTACCTGTTCTTCCATCATAATCCAAAAGGGGTGAACCTTGAGCGCTGGCGCCACACTTTTGGCTGTGGCCGCTGGTTCAACGTCGCTCGCGATACGATAAGCCACAACATCACGGCGATCTACTCCATGTCCGAGCCTAGGCCGGATACCTCGAACGGCTGTGTCGGTGCGGAGGTGTTGTCGTGACGGCAGATCCCCGAGGCGGCAGGGGCCGCGCGATCAATGGGCAGTCAAAAATCCGCTTCCGCTTCAACGGTCGGGAATATTGCGCATACGCGGGTGACACGCTGGCATCGGCGCTCCTCGCGAATGGCGTCGTATTGCTTGCGCGCAGCTTCAAGTACCACCGCCCGCGAGGAATTATGGCGGCGGGGTATGATGAGCCCAACGCACTGGTTCAGGTAGGCAAGGGCGAAGGCTCGCAGCCGAATCTCAAAGCTACCGAGGTCGAATTGGTTGACGGGTTGGAAGCAGCCAGCGTTAATTGCTGGCCCAGCCCCGCCTTCGATCTGCGAAGCGTGAACCAGATGGCCGCCCCGCTGCTGGGCGCGGGCTTCTACTATAAGACCTTCATGTGGCCTGATTGGCACTTGTTTGAAGGGCCCATCCGCCGCGCGGCAGGACTAGGTGTTGCTCCTACCGGCCGTGATCCGGATCGCTACGTGCATCGCCATGCCGATTGCGACGTCCTGATCGTCGGATCCGGACCCGCGGGGATGCAGGCCGCGTTGGATGCAGCGCAGACCGGCGTGAAAGTCATCATCGCGGAGGCGGATTTCCTCCTCGGCGGCTCCGCGTTGTGGCGAGGAATGAGCGACGCTCTCGAAACCGCAGAGGCAAAGCTGCGCGCGCTCGGCAACGTGACCATCCTGACCCGGACCAACGTCTTTGGCTATTACGATCACAACGGTCTTGCTGCGGTGGAAAGGCTTTGCGGCGGTGGTGCCAGCCAGCGTCTTTGGAAGATCCGGGCCGGTCGTGTGATCCTGGCGACGGGGGCGATAGAGCGCCCCCTCGTATTCGGAGACAACGACCGTCCCGGCGTAATGCTGGCGTCAGCCGCGCAGGCATACGCCGGACGGTGGGGGGTGCTGCCGGGGCGCAGGATCGTGGTTTTCACCAACAACAATGGTGCCTACGAGGCTGCCGCTGCGCTCAGCGAGGCAGGTGCAACCGTTTCGATCGTCGATGTTCGCCCGCAACCTTCAACGCCGCGCTTGCCGGGCATTGAGGTGATCAGTGGCGCGCAAATCGTGGCGGTCAAAGGCGCACGACGGGTGAGGGCGGTTGCGATCGCGCCAGTCCAGGGTGGCCCGGCCACGACGCTGCCTTGCGATTTGGTGGCCATGTCGGGGGGCTGGTCGCCGACCGTCCATCTGTTCTCCCAATCAGGAGGAAGCTTGCGCTTCGACGATGAGCTCCAGGCTTTCGTGCCTGATAGAGCCGTGCAACCGGTAACGGCGGTTGGTGCCGCTGCCGGCGACCTGGAAGGCTTGGATATTCATGCGTGTTGGGAAGTTCCGGGCAAGGGGAAGAAGTTCGTCGATTTCGCGAATGACGTCACGAGCCGGGACATCGCAATAGCCAAGTCGGAAAACTATGTCTCGGTCGAACATCTGAAGCGCTACACCACGCTAGGTATGGGAGTGGATCAGGGCAAGACGTCCAACGTCAATGGTCTGGCGATCATGGGCGAGTTGACGGGTCGACGGCCAGACCAGGTCGGGACGACTAAGTTTCGCCCGCCCTACACGCCCGTCACCTTCGGCGCCATTGCGGGGCCGCTCGTCGGCGATCTCTATCGGCCCGTTAAGCATCTGCCGGCCCATGCGTGGCATGCGGACAAGGGCGCTATTTTCGAAGAATACAGCGGCTGGGCAAGGCCGACGGCTTACCCGTCGGTGGGGGAAAGCTGGGAGCAGGCGGCTCAGCGTGAAGCGCTTTCTGCCCGTACAGGCTGCGCACTGTTCGATGGCTCGCCATTGGGGAAAATCGAGGTTATCGGACCAGACGCAGCGAAGTTTCTCGATCGCATGTACGTCGGAAATGTCGCCACCCTCAAGGTCGGGGGTGCCCGATACGGACTGATGTTGAACGAGAACGGTGTCATCATCGATGATGGCGTGTTTGTCAGACTTTCTGCACAATGCTTCCTTGTCCACACGACCAGCGGCGGTGTGGATCGCATCGCAGCGCAGTTGGAGGAGTGGCTGCAATGCGAATGGCTAGACTTGGATGTGGTGATCCTGCCAACAACGACACAATGGGCCACGCTGACGATCAGCGGACCTAAGTCGCCGAGCTTGCTGGAGCGATTGGCTACCGGGATCGACCTGTCTAATTTCCGCCACATGACATATCGCGAGGGATCAGTAGCGCAATTGCCCGCGCGGGTCCTGCGAGCAAGTTTCACAGGTGAAGCGAGTTACGAGATCAGCGTGGCAGCCAACGACGCGACTGCGCTGGCCGATGCCATCGTGGAAGCGGGTGCAGATCTTGAGATCACGCCGATCGGGATCGAAGCGCTGATGATTCTGCGGACGGAAAAGGGCTTTCTCCACATAGGTGTGGACACCGATGGAACGACCTTGCCGGATGATGTCGGCATGGCAGGGCCCATCGCAAAGAAGGTATCGGATTTCATCGGGCGGCGGTCGCTCTTGCGCGCCGATGCGTTGCGCAAAGACCGGTGGCAGCTTGTTGGCTTGCGCACTTTGGGCAAGGCATTGCCCGTCGGTGCGCACGTTCTGCGCCAAGGGGCTGTTCCCGGACCGATTGATGGCCACGTGACCTCGAGCTATTACAGCCCGACGCTCCGGCAACCGGTCGCACTTGCTATGGTGAGCGCTGGCCGCGCGCGGATAGGCGAGACAATCGACCTTTACGACATGGGAATGCGGCATCGAGCGATCATCGTCGAGCCGGTGTTTATCGACAAGGAAGGAGATCGTCTCCGTGCATGATCTTGCCCACCTGAAACTCGCTTCACCGATGCTTGACGAATGGTCCCGTGCCCGCATCCCGGCACGTTTGGAATCCGGCTTCGTGGCTGGGCAGCTAAAACTTGGCCGCTCACGCGATGCCGACGTCGGGCGCCGCCTAGGCCTGCCGGGTCTGCTCTTCTCGACGATGATAGGCACGGTGGAGGCATTATCAATTGCCCCCGGGGAATGGCTGGTGTTGGCGCTCGATAAGCATGCGCATGAGCTGGCGCAGTTGCGCGACAGCTACAAAGCGGAGGGTATCTCATGGACACCTTGCGAAAGTCGTATCCGAATCCTTACGATCGACGCATCGCGCAGCCTTGTCGCAAGCTTGGCCGGCTTGCCGGAGGGTTCCCTTAATACAGGCAACGTCGTCCGGGGGCGTCTTGCCGACCTACCGGTCGTGATCGCGGCGACCGAAACGGCAGTGCGGCTCATTTTTGATAGAACTTATGTCTCGCACCTGCGTGCGTGGCTCGATCGTGCGATCTAACACTTCCCGGGGGAATTTTTTTGACACACGTACTCCTTGCCAGTTGCCCGGACGCCCCGGGCATCAGTGCCGCTGTTACCGGTTTCATCGCCCAATCAAACGGGTTCATTCTCGACAGCCAGCAGCACGGCGATAACGCGACTGGGCAGTTCTTCCTGCGTATCGCATTCAAATCTGCCACCGATGAAACACTTGATGTAGATAGTCTGACCTCGCGCTTTGCGGCTGTCGCAAAGCAGTTTGCGATGCGCTTCGGTATCTTCGATGCAAAAACGCGGCCGCAGATGTTGATTGCCGTATCACGATTTGGCCATTGCCTGAACGATCTGCTTCATCGCTGGCGGACAGGAAGCCTCCCGGTGGAAATCGTGGGCGTCGTGTCGAACCACGATGACATGCGCGCCTTGGTGGAGTGGCACGGGCTTCCCTACCATCACTTGCCTATAAAGGCGGACACCAAAGCTGCTCAGGAGCAGGCTTTTCGGCACATCATAGAAGCCAGCGGCGCCGAATTGGTGGTGTTAGCGCGGTACATGCAGATACTGTCTGCGGAATTTTCCACGTTTCTCGCAGGGCGCTGCATTAATATTCACCACAGCTTCCTACCCAGCTTCAAGGGAGCAAAGCCGTATCACCAAGCTTATGAGCGAGGCGTCAAGCTGATCGGCGCGACTGCCCACTACGTAACGGATGATCTCGATGAGGGGCCGATCATCGAGCAGGATGTAGAGCGGGTTGATCACGGATGGTCGGCGAGCCAGCTGGTCGAGGCAGGGCAGGATATCGAGGCCCGGGTCCTGGCCCGAGCCGTTCGCTGGCACGTAGAGAGACGTGTCTTACGCAAGGGCAACAAGACGGTCGTTTTCCGGTGAGCCGTCAGGCCGATATCGCCGCACAATCGGGCGCGACAATCATCGACGGAAGAGCGCTGGCGAGAGATATGCGCGAAGTCTTGCGCCAGCGGGCGGCCGGTCTGCAAGAGCGCTTCGGCATCAAACCCGGTCTCGCAGTCATTCTCGTGGGCAAGGACCCGGCATCTGGCGTCTATGTGGCCAACAAGATCAGGGCGTGTGACCAGGTGGGAATTCACTCCCGCACGATCAGGCTGGAAACCACGGTGTCCACTCACGAGCTGTTGGAATTGATTCGTGCGCTGAACGTCGACACCAGCATCCACGGTATCCTGGTCCAGCTGCCGTTGCCAGGCCATATCGACATGCCCGCCGTTCTGGACGCGATCGACGTTAATAAAGATGTCGACGGCTTTCATCTGTATAACATCGGCGGTCTGGTAACAGGCGGAACCGTGTTTTCGCCCTGCACACCTTTCGGGGTGCTAAAACTGCTTGAGTACGCAAAAATCCCGATAGAGGGCCAGAACGTCGTCGTTGTCGGCGCAAGCAACATCGTCGGCAAGCCGACAGCGCTGATGCTAATGGCAAGGGATGCTACGGTTTCAATCTGCCACGCCAAAACGCGCGATCTAGCCCAGTTTACGATCCTTGCGGATATACTTGTGGTTGCGGCGGGTGTGCCTCACCTAATTGTACCCCAGATGGTCAAACGGGGGGCGGTGGTCATTGACGTGGGGATTAATCGGATGCCTGACGGCTCCATTATGGGCGACGTCGAGTTCGACGGCGTGGCGCAAAAGGCGTCTTTCATAACTCCCGTTCCCGGCGGGGTGGGGCCGATGACGGTAACCATGCTTCTGTCGAACACGGTTGATGGTGCCGAGGCATTCTGCAACGCCGCAGACTCCACCTCGATATCACTATAAGACTGTTGTTCGGGTCGCTCGGGTTTTTGGTCTGTCTTGCAAAGCCAACCCGACAGAGAGGCTTGTCTGGATTATCGAAGAAGGTCGCCTCGGCAGGTTCGCCTCGGCGACCTTCGATTGTCGCTCAAACGATCGCGTTCCGGGATGTCGCTGACGTTTGTTGCGTGCGTCTGCCATTCATGCCGTTGCCATGTCGGGAAAACGCATTTTTTGCTCCGCCATGGCGTCGGCAACGTCGACTGGTGAAACGCCTCGCAGCTTGGCTTCTTCCAGAATGAGTTGCGTGCGCGGACCGATGGACATCACGCGGCCATGAACCTGCTCCTGACTTTCCTCCAGATATTCGGCGGCCACGTTGATGATGCCCCCCGCGTTCACGACATAATCAGGGGCGTAGAGGATGCCCCGTTCATTGAGCATGTTGGGTACATCAGCCGACGCCAATTGGTTGTTCGCAGCACCGCAAATTACACCGGCCCTGAGATTCGCGCCAACGGTTGCCGTTACAGCGCCGCCAAGAGCACAGGGCGCGAATACCTGTGCATCGACCGACGTGATCTGGTGCAGCGGAACGGTCTTGGCGCCGGTCCTTTCCGAAAGCCGCGCGCACGACAGGGGGTCGATATCAGCAATATAAAGCCGCGCGCCTTCTTCCGTCAAAAGGTCCGCCAATCGCCCTCCGACGTTTCCGACGCCCAAGATCGCGACAGTCGCACCCGACAAGGTCGAACCGTAGCGTGTCTTCACGGCTGCCTTCATTGCCTCGAGCACGCCGAGCGCCGTCCAGGGGGAAGGGTCACCGCCAGCCATACCGTAATGGGCTGTCTTTCCCGCTACGTAGCGCGTTGCCTTTGCGACATTTTCCATGTCCGACACGCTGGTGCCGACATCTTCCGCCGTGATGTATCGGCCGTCGAGCTTTTCGATTGCACGGCCGAATGCTTCGAACAATGCGCGGCGGTCGAAGCTGCCGGTTGGCCGCCGCAATACCGCTTTCCCTCCGCCGAACGGCAAACCGGCCATCGCGTTCTTGTAGCTCATGCCCTCGGCCAGCCGAAACGCATCCGCTGCTGCGGCCTTGGGATCGCTGTAAGTCCAGAAACGACAACCACCTGCAGCAGGTCCCCTTGCAGTCGAGTGAATGGCAATCACGCCATCCAGACCCGATGCCTCGTCTTCAAGGCGCACATACTCCATTGGAGGCATCATTCTTTGAGCTTTAGCTCTCATTACTTCTCTCCTGGCAAGCGAAATCCTCGCCTGGGATTATTATCCCATTATTCATCGGACGTTTTTGCCTTATTAGCTACGATTACGCGAAATAACGGTTAAATTCTGCGCGAACGTGGAGAATCGGAGAACAAATGACCACACTTGATCCTTATGAAATTAAAATTCTTCGTGAATTGCAGCGCGACTCGACCTTGACAATGGCTGACCTGGCAGAGCGTGTTGGCCTTTCCGCTTCACCGTGCTGGCGGCGGATTGATCGCCTGGAGCGAGAGGGCATTATCAAGCGAAGGGTGGCTATCTTGGACCGCCAGAAGGTGGGGTTGAACGCGCATGTATTCGTCCAAGTGAAACTTAATGCCCATGGTCGCGCGCACCTCGATCAGTTCGCCGAGAAAATTCGCCAATTTCCTGAGGTCTTAGATTGTTACGTGCTGTTGGGCTCGGTGGACTTCATGATCAACATCGTAGCTAAAGACATCGAAGCGTATGAACGGTTTTTTTTTGAAAAGTTATCTCAGCTGTCGGGAGTGCAGGAAATCAATTCCACGGTCGCACTTTCAGAGATCAAAAGTACGACGCAGTTGCCTCTTTAACCGGCGCAGGGGTGTCAGAAAGAATTGACCGCCGTGAAGCAAATTTCGAAAGGACTTTCTTCAAAAACAATCGCGACGGCGGCATAAAGGAGAGATTTTCCCGTGCTGAGAGTGGATAGTTCAAGCAGCATTTCAAAGCGAGGAATGATTTAAAGCAGGTCGAGGTCTAAATATATCGCGGCTGATTTCGAATTTATTTCGCTATGGAAAGGCTTGTTATAGATTTTTCGGACGTATTGGATTGTTTAGTTACATTATTTAGCGGCGTGCTGCCCCCCCCCAGACGCAAGGCAATGAAAGTTCCGAATGACCGATATTCTTCGAAATGAGCGCAGATGCCATTGAACCACTTGCCCGAACTCCCGGAATAGCTCGAAGTAGTGATCTACCGCCCCGAAGTCCAAAGGTGAGGTACGCATTTCCACGATCATGGCCGACATGCCGCATGGGCAGGGTTGCATGCTGCTTTGGCTCGCTCCTCGCGCGTGCTTTCGAGCAGGGCAAGGCGGCGAGATGCGAACCAGAGCACGCCTAGAATGAACGGCGCGACAGCATAGAGCGAATAAATGCCAATGCGCAGGCTGCCGGTCAGTACCCCAACTTTGCCCGCGATGTATGGACCTAGGGCAAGCCCGACCAAGCTCATCCCGAGAAGGAAGGTCGCCCCTGCGGTAGCCCGCATGCGGGGAAGGACGAGATCATTTATCGTGGCTATGGCGGCACCTGACCAAGCCGAACTCACAAACGTCGTGATGGGGACGAGAGTGAAGAATAATAGGGCATTTCCGGTCGCGAACATGGCAACTGTCAGGGGAGCGGAGAGGATGAAAGACCCTGCAATCGTGTAGATCCTACCTCGCGGGTCACTGCGCCGCCAGCGGTCGGCGACCATGCCTCCGGCGACCACGCCAAACGCTGATCCGGCAGCGGAGCCCCAGCCCACGAGCATCGACACCTCCTGCAGCGCCGAGGTTCCTTGCAGGAAGCGAGATTGTCCTTCCGAACCGCTATAGAAAGTACGGAGGGCGTAGGGTGAAGCCCAGAAGCCGGTCGAATAGGTGATGAAAGCGATGGCCCCGAACGCGACGACGAGAGCAACCACAACGGGTGTACCCCACAACAATTGAAAGGTCGCCTGATCGCGGTGCCGCAATGATTGAGCCCAGGAAGCCACCGCATAGATGCCGACGCCGTAGATCAGCCATTGGGCGACATCTCCGCTGATCAACGCGATCGCGGCCATGGGGACGCCAACGATGCCCAATATGCTCAAGTTGATCTTGAGTTCGCCTGGCCGTCGCGCCGAAGCGAAAAGGGTCAATGGGGGGATGATCGTGGACAGTTCCTCGGCTAGGCGGCGCCATGGGAACACTCCAGCGGCACGCCTGCGATGCCAATCGGGGTCACGCATCGTGAGGACAAGGGCAGACATCAGCAAACCAGGTATGCCCAACAAGGCAAAAGTAGCCTGCCATGCGGCTAGGCCGAGGGGCGCGTTTCCCGCGTTGGGGAACTGGGCACGCCACCACGCCATCAGCAGCCCGCCTACAGGCAGGCTGAGGCCCAGTCCGATGTAGAGGCCACTCGTGTAGATCGAGAGGGCGGTTGCGCGGCGACGCTGCGGGAAAATGTCGGTAATAAGCGAATAGGCGGCCGGAGATGTGCTTGCCTCGCCTATGCCAACGCCGACACGGGCAATGGCCAGGGCTGCAAATGTACTGGCAAAACCGGAAGCGCTGGTCATGAGAGACCACCCAACCAGGCCAGCAGCGACCATCCAGACGCGGTTCCAGCTATCTGCAAGTCGTCCAAGCGGTATCCCGAAAAGAGCATAGAAGATCGCGAATGCTGTTCCGTAAAGAAAGCCAAGCTCGGCATCGCTGAGTCGAAGATCTAGCTTTATGCTTTCGGCGAGGATTGACAGGATCTGCCGATCTATAAAGCTGATGATGTAGACGAGCGTAAGGATTGTAAGAACCAGCCACGCCCGTCTTCCATTACCTTCCTGGCCTTCCGGCTGAACTGACATCTAACTCTCCCCGTCGACGCGTATTCTTCATCGCGCCGACAGGGCTTACAGCAGCTTTTGCAATATAGTCAATACATTGATTAAAATTGCGATCAGTCGTGCGCTTGCTGAGTCTCGCGCGCCCGCCTGTTTGCTTGGAAGCGGTCCACCTGCTCTGCGAATCCACCTTGAAAGTCATCGATGAGGTTGGCGGTCTTTCGACCGCCGTCCGGTTGCTCTGTAATCCGTTCGTAGGCACCGACTGCCCTTGCGAAAACTTCCACGGTGGTGCACCCGTCCGGCCCTGCCGTTTTTGGGCCATACAGTTCGTGGGCAACGTGCGTCAGTACGTCGCCGGGGTAAAGGGTACGGCCGTCTACCTCGAGCGTACCGCGGACAATCGTCTCGAAGCGGTCACAGGGGTGGGCATGGCGCGTGATTACAAATCCGGGTTCCATCTGGAGAATAAACGCCATCGGGGTGGCATCGTCGTTCGGATCGCCAATCGCAAAAAGCGATGCCTTGTTGCCGATGGTCGAGGCTTGGTCAAACATAGAGCGGAAACGATCAGGAGATTGCCAGTAATCGGCATCATGATCCAATGAATAGATGGGCACAGATTTCCTCCTCCACAGCCATAGTCGTTGACGCCGAACGATATCCTCAAGAAGGTGCTGTCCCTCATTGAGCTATTCTTCACTGTGTTGGGCGTGTGGATGGGCTTAATGCGGCCCCCCCCCTGTGTTCAAATCACTTATGATGCAAAAGGTATGACCAAAAAGACTGGCTAGAAAATGCGGAGTGTATCCGCAGGGGTCACAGGAGCGGGCGTACAACGCCTCGCTCCTCCGCAAGGTGGCGAATTCCCTTTCGCAGGAATGAGGCAAGGCGCTCGGCGCCCTTTGCTGCCGGTCGGTCAGCGAACCAAATCAGGCCGGAGGGCCGCTTGGCTTGCTGCTCATCGATCGACAAGGCCCGAAGAATGCCGCGTTGCAGCGGGCCTGCTACCATGAGGGCGGGCAGCACGGTGATCATGTCCGAGACCTGCAGGATTTCGCAAAGAAAGCCGACCGATCCCGCTCGAACTAGGTTGGAATTTCGGAGCCCGATTCTTTCGGCAAAAGTCTCGATTTCCCGGCCAAAGCGTTCTGAATACGTGGGTAGCACGGCCTCGAAATCGGCGAGAGTGGTGCTGGTCGAGAACAGCGGGTGGTTCGGTCGAGCGATCACAGCCAACGGCTCGTCATATAACGGCTCTGCGAAAAATCGGTCGTCCTCTACCCCTCGATAGATCCGCCCCAGAACCAGGTCGATCTCACCCGAGGACAACTGCACGAGCAGATCGTTTGTCAGTCCCTCGATCACGCGCACTTGCAGTCCGGGAAGATGCTCGTCCACGGAGGCGAGGAATGTCGGCAGCAGGCCGAGTGCAACTGAAGGTAAGGCGCCTATGGTTACCGTGCCGACCGAGCCCCCGCCACTGCGATCCAGGTCGTCCTCAAGGCGCTTCAATGTCGCTAGGATGGTTTTCGCGGCGATAACCGTCCCGTCGCCGCGGGGGCTTCGAACAGTTCCCTTGGCAGAACGTTCGAAGACTTTGATTTGGAGGATGGCTTCGGCTTCGTGCAAGGACTTCGACAAGGCAGATTGTGTTACGCCAAGCGATACTGCTGCGCGTGAAAGGCTGCCGCAATTATCGATCGCGGCAATTGCCCTAAGTTGGCGGAGCGACAATCGACTGTCCAGGAAGCGTTGCATGGAACCTCTAGTCTTCTGTACGTGCTGTCTGAACAGTTAGCCATTCTGCGCTGCTGCTGCTTGCGGCCATGGATGGCAGCAGTCCATGAGTAAGGCGACTGGATCTACCAAATTGTGAGCGCACCCTAGCTTGCAATATGGCAAAGATCCACCAGGGTCGCACGCTTGCCATGAGTAAACGGCATATCTGTCGCCTGCTAATTCGCACTCCGATCCAACCGCAAAAAGCTATGCAGCCCTCAGTGCGGTGCGCGTCTCCGTGGGCCGTGAGCACGTCTTCCTTATTCTCCCGCGAGTGGAGGCCAGGCAAGGACGGTATATTTGCGAACAAGTGGAAAGACCCAGGCATGACATATTCTACCAAGATTGCGGCTTCGGACGGCAGCGGTGAGTTCGACGTCTATGTGGCTGAGCCAGCAGATGCGCCGCGAGCGGCGATCGTGGTCATCCAGGAAATATTTGGGGTCAACGCGGGCATCCGCCGCAAGTGCGACTTGCTGGCGCAAGAGGGCTATCTGGCTCTTGCCCCGGACCTGTTCTGGCGCCTGGAGGCAGGCTTGCAGCTCGATGCCGACAACCCTACCTCGATGGTCAAGGGCGTAGAACTTGTGATCAAGTTCGACACAGACGTCGCCGTGACCGACATCCAGACTACGATCGATCAAGCGCGCGCCATGTCGGATGGCCGGAGGGTCGGGGTGGTCGGCTATTGCCTCGGAGGCCGGATGGCCGCCTATGCCGCTGCTCGAACTGACGGGGATGCCTTCGTAGGATATTACGGGGTCCTGATCGAGCACATGCTTGGTGAGAAGGATGCGATCCACAAGCCGCTGATGCTCCACATCCCCGAGCATGATGACCATGTTCCTTTCGCCGTCCAAGCAATAATCCACGCTGCCTTTGACGATCACCCGCAGGTTACGCTCCACGACTATCCCGGCCAGCATCACGGCTTTGCCGATACCTTTGGTGAACGGCGTTCGGCAATCGCGGCAGGTCTCGCCGACGAGCGCTCAAGTGCGTTTTTCGCGACCGCGCTGGATTGAACGAACACACGTCAGGAAACTTCATCATGAAAATTATCGCGCTGGAGGAACATGTCGTTCCGCGCCCTATCAGCGAAGCATGGATCCGCACGGCGGAACGGCAGGATCGAAGCGTCGGCTACAGTCATAAGCACCTCACCAGTCGTTTGGAGGACCTCGATCACCTGCGGCTGTCAGAGATGGCGGACTGCGGTATCGATATGCAGGTCTTGTCACTTCCAGGGCCAGCATTCCAAAATTTCGAACCGAATGAGGCAATTGCGCTAGCGCGGGAATTCAACGATTCATTGGCATCCACCGTTGCTCGGCGGCCGGACAAATTCGAAGCCTTTGCTTCGCTTCCTATGCCCTCTCCGGAAGATGCTGCGTCCGAACTCGAACGCGCTGTACAGCGGTTGGGAATGCAGGGCGCTCTCCTGTGTGGAAGAACCGGCCGCCGGCATATGGATGATCGCAGTTTCGACCCCGTCTATGCTACTGCAGAGCGTCTCCGGGCGCCATTGTACATCCATCCCCAGATGCCGCCTGCGGATGTGATGGACGCCTACTACACAGGCTTCGAGCCGGTCGCGGAGTTCATGCTGGCAACAGCGGGGATCGGTTGGCACTACGAGGCGGGGCTCGAATTTCTGCGCATGATCATGGGCGGCGTCTTCGACCGCTTTCCCAATCTTCAAGTGATGCTTGGTCATTGGGGCGAGGTCGTTCTGTTCTACCTCGACAGGATCGCCCTGCTCGATAAGGCTGGCCTCAAGCTGGAACGCCCCTTGCGTGAATATTTCCAGCAAAACGCTTATTACACGCCGAGTGGCATCTTCTCGCAGAAATACCTGCAATGGACGATTGCCGAGGTGGGTGTCGAGCGGATCATCTTTTCGCAAGACTATCCCTACCAGATGTCCGCGAGCGGCCGCGCCCGTGCGTTTCTCGAAGAAGCGGTGATTTCACAGCACGACAAGGAAGGCATTGCCCATCGCAACTGGGAGAATTTGACGCGCCGGATCATCCGGCAATGACCTGTCTCAGTCACGTGTTCGTTGCGGAGAACATCGGATGAAGCTCTACTACTCACCCGGCGCCTGCTCGATGGTTGTTCGCATGGTTCTGAATCATGTCGGCCAAACCTATACCTCCGTCCGGGTTGATCTTTCTGCAGGCGAGCAGCAGTCATCCTGGTTCCTCGCCATCAATCCGAAAGGAAAGGTTCCCACCCTCGTTAGGGACGATGGAACGATCTTGACCGAACTCGGCACGATTCTCGAGTGGATAGCGCTGCAGCATCCTGCAGAAGCGCTCATACCGAATGATGATGATCAGGCGATCCGCGTTCGGGAAATAGTGGAATACTGCATTTCGACCATCCACGCTTTCGCTACGACCAGGATCTTCATGCCTGCTGCGTTTGGCGCCGAAGCTGACCGCAGCACGATTGTCGCCGAGGGGCAATTACGGCTTGGCAGGGGATTAGCCTTGCTGGACAAGCGGTTCTGCGATGGCGACTACTTCGTCGGCAAACTGACGATCGCCGACTTCATGATCTACTGGATCGCGCTCGGTGCGGTTATCGCGGAACTCGATTTGCCACCCGCCATACGGCGGGGGTTCGAATCAACGGGGCGCCTCCCTGCGGTGCAGCAGAGCCTCGTAGAAGAGGGCTTCGCCTAGATCTGTCGCCGCGCTTCGCATCCTTGGCGCCACCAACTCGAGATTGAACTCATGACCAACTTGAATGACGCCAGACTGCAACTGGTGGTCGCCAACCGCATCCTGGCGCATGAAGGGGTGATGGACGCATATGGCCATGTCAGCATGCGTAGCCCCTGGAATCCGCAGCGCTTTCTCTTGGCGCGGTCATGCAGTCCGGCCTTGGTCACCGCCGAGGACATCCTGGAATTCGACCTTAACGGGAACCCAGATCACCCGGATGATCGCCCTCTTTACATCGAGAGGTTCATCCATGCCGCCATGTATGCGGCGCGACCCGACGTCTTGGCGGTGGCGCATAGCCATGCCACCGATGTCCTCCCTTATACCGTCACTCGGAAGCCCCTGCGCGCCCTTATCCATAGTGCTGGCGTCATCGGCCATGAGCTTCCCTGCTGGGACATTCACGACCGCTTCGGCGATTCCAACATGCTCGTGGTCAACATGGCACAGGCGAATGACCTTGCCCAAAGGCTCGGAGCAAACCGGGTGGTGCTCATGCGGGGCCACGGCTTTAGCGCAGTTGCAAGATCCTTGGTCGAACTCATACGCATATGCGTTTACCTGCGCATCAATGCCGCGGTGCTTGCAAAGGCGCTGGAGTTCGGGGACGTCACCTATCTGAGCGAAGGTGAGATAGACAATATCTGCGCCGTGGATGCCGGGGCGCCCGAGGTACAGCGCGCCTGGCGCTACTGGGCAGCTCGAGCGGGATGCGAGAAGCTGTTACCGACCTAACGCCTGGTTTACCTCGGCATTGCTCCGAGATCTTCGGGGTGATCGCCTGCAACAGTCATCTTCACATCCACAGCTTCGCGCAGCGCCTTGAATAGCTTGTCGAAAACCTTCGGATTGTCCGCGCGAAACTGTTCGTCGGCCTGACGAAGGATCGCCGCTGCTTCCTTCAGCTTCTCCTCACCCGAGGGGCTGAGGCTGACGACCCGCGCGCGCGCGTCAGTAGCATGTGGACCGACATCGACTAGGCCCTTCTTGGTCAGCGGCTTCATGACCTGGGAGGCAAGCGCCGTGCTTACGCCGCACGCCTCGGCGAGTTCGCGCTGGGTCACGCCCTTGACGTTGGATTCCAGGAGCCAACCAAGACCGATCATGAGCACGAACTGCATCTCGGTTAGATCGATCCTGGCAAGCTCCGCATTGAGCTGGCGGTGCCAAATCGAGGACATGAGGCGCAGGAGGTACCCAAGAACGTCGTACGAAGAGCTGAAGCCCGTGATGTCCGAAAGCTTTAAACTCATCGCCGCCGAAGGCTCCTACCCGACCAAAAGCACCGTCGAAAGCGTTACGAGTTGGCGGGAGACGATGTCAACCGAACTCCCGCCACTCTTGTAAAATAGTCAACGCATTTATGAATTAAGGGTGTTTGGCTACCGGGCAGATGTATACCATCCCGTCCTCGATCTTGACCGGGTAGGAGGCCACCGGCTCGTAGCATGGGGAGGCGATGGCCTGCCCGGTACGGATGTCGAAACTGCCCATGTGGAGTGGGCAGAAGACCTCATTGTCGCAGGTATGGCCGTCCGACAGCCTTGCATAAGCGTGCGAGCATATGTTTCCGAGTGCGAAGATTCCGTCATCCGAACGGCAAACGACCATCTCGACATCTCCGGCCACGACCATCGACGGAAACTCGTCATCGACATCTTCTACCGGTATCGTTGCCACCCAGTTCATGTGTGGGGCTTCCAGGGTCATGAGGAAGCCTCGGCCTCAGTGGAGCGCATGGTCTTGAGAGTGGGCATCGGCGGCTGCTCCAGATAGGCGCGGCCTACCTGTTCGGCCAACCGGACAAGGACGGTGGGATCATTCGGCGAACCTCCTATCTCGTCGACCGGGAAGATGCGGTCATTCGCATAGGTGGGCGGCAGATCCTCGCTCGACAGATAAAAGCCTTTGGGATCCTTCCCTTCGGCCACCGCCTTGATGCCTTGGCGCACAAACCTGCGGAACATCACAATGCCGCGGTCATGCGTTCCGAGATGTTCAAGCGCCATGACGTTGATCGGACCTTGCCCGACCTGCGCTTCATGATCACCTGGCAGGTATTGCCGCTCTGCGTAGGGGCGATCATCGCGTTGGCCGAAGATCTCGAGCGCGCGTCGCTTGTCGAACGGCATCGTCTCCTCCGAAGCCACGTGGCTCAGGTAGAAATTGATGCTCTTTTCGTCGTCGACAGGAAGCGTCCAGAAGGTCATGAACGGCGGCGTTGCGGCCTTCGGGGCGGCGCCGGCCTCGAAGATCGAGCTTATGCAGTGAATGTTGGGCCCGAAGAATTCCGCCGAGCGGACCCAGACATTGTCTCCGGAGCGTCGTGCCGCAAGATACATCGCCCCTGCGGGCGTTTCCATGAATGTCAGTTCCGGGAAATGCTCGAACTCGTCCGCAAAGTGCTCGACGCCACGCCTCTGCGGGATCACATGCAGAATGTTGGTGTGGTGCGGATCAACGACGTTTTCCTTGATCTGTACCCAGTTGCATTCCAGCTCGAAGCGCACGCCCGGGACCAGCTCAACGCCCGGTATCTCGAACCTGTCGAGCATGGGAAAGGCGGGAATCCGGTCCGGCGGGCCCATGTAGGTAAAGACGATGCCGGCAAAGACGTGCACCGGGTAGCCACCCTGGGATACCTCGCACATGAGCCGCGCTGCGTTGGGATCCCCCGGTATTTCGAGCAATGTGCCGTCAGGAGCGAAAAGGCGCCCGTGATAGCAGCAGCGGATCCCTCGCTTCTCGACGACCCCAAATTCGAGCGAGGTGTTGCGATGGCAGCAGTGCAGGTGAAGCACGCCGACGTCCCCGGCACCATCCCTGAACGCTACGAGATCTTCTCCAAGCGCACGCACGCGTAGCGGGAGCTCGCCAAGTTCGCTCAGATACGCAACCGGTTGCCAGAAACGCCGCAGATACTCGCCCCCCGGGGTCCCACGTCCGACGCTGCAGAGCATCATGTCAGGGGTATCGACCTGCTTGCGATAGTAGCCGTCAAAGGCCGCAGGTTTGTGCGTGTTGTTCGTGGTCATCCTCGCCTCGCTTATTGCCCGCTGATAAAGGGCTAGATAGTCAATGTATTGACTATATTTTTCGACCTGTGCTGTCAACGCGCTTTTCAAACCGCGTCGTTGCGGCTTCCCGGACGAGGATGAGCAGGAAGCCTGCTGGCCTCCTGCTCATCCCGGTTCCAGTTCGTTGGTTGCCAACGGCTACCACTTGAAGGACAGCCGTCCTCCGAAGGTCCGGGGCGGTTCGAGCCCGCCGCTTGCCGGCGTTGTCGGGGATCCACCGTTGATAGTCGTAAAGACAGTCGCATCCTCGATATTCCGGACGTAGAATTGGATGTTCCAGCGATCGCCTGCAGGAGCGAAAGTGATGGAGGCGTCCGTGCGATGGAATGACTTCTGCCGCTGCGTCGGCAGGTTGTTGAAGGCGCCGTAGTGGCCATTTTCATATTGGGTATCGACGCGCCCCGTGATGGTCGCGCCACTTTCCAGATCGACGCGCTTTTCGATGCCAGCCTGGAAGTTGACGTCGGGCGCATTGATCATGTGGTTGCCGCTGAAATCATACCCGACACCCGCGAAATCGTTGTAACGGGCATGTTGAAGCACAATAGCGCCGTTGAACGACAATGTCGGCGTGATGCGTGCACGCAGGTTTACATCCACCCCATAGATGGTCGACTTGTCGGCATTGAGGACGGTCGACAGGCCGGTCGCGCTTACGAACTGGATGGCCTGGAAATTCTTGTAGAGATAATGGAAACCTTCGACATTAAGCTCGAAGCGGTTGTCCAGGAAGCGGGATTTGAGGCCCCCTGAGATGGCGGTCAGTTTCGATTCCGGGACGATAGGGTTCTGCGGATTGGTGGCCGTGGGCCCAACGTCCGGATTATAGCCAAAGCCGATATATCCCGATTGCAGGTTGGCATAGACCAGCACGTGGTCTGCCACGTCATAGTCAACACCCACCTTGTAGTCGGGACGCGAGTGCGCATGGTTGAAGCCGATCCGGACGCCGCCTGCGCCGGTGCCAGTGGCCTCGATTTTGTCACGGGAGTAACGCGCGCCCGCCGTCAGCCTCAGCGCATCGGTCACCGAGACGACAGCTTGGGCAAATGCGGCGTAGCTGGTATTGGTCTGGTCTGTAATGTTCAGCAAGACTTGGTTGAAGGTCGTCGGGGAAGTGTAACGATATTGCGTGTCAGTGAAGTCGGTCTTGTTACGCAGATAGAAGAGACCGGCAGTCAACTTGACAGGCCCAGCGCTTCCGTTCCAACGCAATTCCTGTGACAACTGCTTTTCGCGATCGTAGACGTATAGCTTGTTACCGACAGGTCCACTGAAGTAAAGATACTCGGCCTTGAAGTCCACGTACGCAGGGATGTATGTGAAGGTCGAGTTGCCTACGTCCAGCGTGATATTGGCTCCCAGGATGTCGTTGCGGTTGTCCTGGTATGTTTCCCGACCGTTCAGAGGGTTTCCAGCGGCACCGACGGCGGGCAAGCGGAAAGGATGGTCCGGATCCGCCGGCGGATTCGTGACAAGGTTAGTGATCGGCTTGCCCGTATCGTGACCGTGCTGATAGAAGATGTGGGCACGGATATTGTCGCTCGGTTTGATCAGTGCGGAGACCCGGCCGCTCCAGTTGTTTTGCGCGTTCATGCCATTGCCGTAGAAAGAATCACGGCGTTTGTAGTCGCCGGCGATCCTGAAGCTCAGCCCATCGGACACCGCGAGGTTCTGGCCGCCCGTAACCTGGACCGAATTGTAGTTGCCATAGGCAGCCTGAACATTCCCGGAGAAATCGTCATCGGGGAGATCGGAGTAGAGGTTGATCGCGCCGCCAGCTGCTGAGCCGCCGTAGAGAGTTCCCTGCGGTCCAGCGATCGATTCCACCCGGTCCAAGTCGTAGGTCAGGCCAAAGGTCCCGTAGCGCTGGACAATGACGCCGTTCAAGAGCAGGGCCGAGGCCGCCTGGAAGTTGGGAAGGTCGCTGCGCGTCCCGATGCCGCGAATGTAGACTTGGGTGACAGGGCCTTGCGTCCGAAGGTTGGCGCTCGGCAGGATCTTGGCGAGCGATACGGCGTCGGTGATGCCACGCGACTGTAGCTCTTCGCCGCCGACTGCGACGATAGAGGCGGGCGCTCGCTGGATGCTCTCGGATGTCTTTCGTGCCGTCACCACGATATCATTGAGGCCCGTTTTTTCAACATCCTGCGCTGTCTGCGGCGCTGCCACTGATGGAACCGGAGCACCTGTCTGGGCGTGTGCTGACGGGCTGAGCGCACAAGCCAGAGCGAATAGCGATGTGCTTAACGTATAACGGATATCTTTCATGATCTCTCCCCTATGTCTGCCGCTGTGTTCGCGCGGTCGGCCCGGGCATACCCATTCAAACCCAAGTGATCAATGCATTGATCATCAATCTATTGATAATAATTTACGGCGCAGCGGGCGTCGTGACAAAGCGCGCGATTGCTTCGACCTCTCGATCGCCCAGTGGATCGGGGCTGAGCTTCGGCATACCGCTGGGCGGGTTGACGATGAGTGCGATGACCGCGGATGCGTCGCGCCGTTCATGCTCGTCGACGAGAGGAGGGGCTATGCCGCCCTCGCGCGCGACCCCGTGACATGCGGCGCAATTATGCTGATACAGCGCCCGTCCGTCGGGTAGCGCCGCTCCTCCGGCGGGTCTAACACTAGGCGATCCCAACCTAGCGAGTGCCGGGATGGATTGGTAGGGTCGGGGTCTCGGTAATGATCGAATGAAGTTCTCGATCTTTCCGAGGTCTGAGTCAGGTAGGGAATTGGTAGTATAGGGCGGCATGTTGCCTTTGGGATTGCGCACATAATTGCTGAAGGCCATGCTATCGATCCGCAGGGGCAGCAGGCTGGGGCCTGACATGATCGAGCCTTGTCCAGCCAGCCCGTGGCACTGGTAACAGCCTTGGCGAACATAGAGTGTCTGACCGGGGTCTCGTGTCTCGTAAGGCGCCGTCAGGTCATTGGCGGATTGTTCGTTAGGCTGGGCTGCACTGGCGCTAAGAAGGAAAGCAAGGGAAAACAACCCAAGCGAGCTTGCGAGCAAATAGCGATGCATCGTTCACCTCACCTGCGTTATGGTATCAATGAGAGCCGGGCGGCCGCTTCGCACCACCGAAAGCGCCCTTGCGAGCGCGCCTTTGAGATGCTCGGGCTTGGAAATGGGCCCCTCGGCATGGACCCCCATTCCTTGGGCAATCTTGGCAAAATCAATTTCCGGATTTGTCATCGTCGTTCCGATGGGCCAGGAATGGGGATCGCGATCGCGACGCCCCGCCATGCGCTTGAGGTGCATTGTTTCCTGATGCCAGGAGCGGTTGTTGTGCATCACCATCAGGAGCGGAACCCGATGGTGAGCCGCCGTCCACAAGGTACCCGGCAGCATCATGAGATCCCCGTCGCATTGGATGGCCACCGCGATGCGCCCGGCGTCTCTGTGAGCTAGGGCGGCGCCGACTGCCGCCGGTGCGCCATAGCCAACGCCATAGCCACCCTCTCCCCCGATATACTGGTGATATTTGGTGAAGTCCCATAGGCGCTGGGGCCAGGAACTTATGAACGCATGATTGGACACCAAGCCCCAGTCGAGGTCCTTGATCTGATCCCAGATCTCCATCGAGAGCCGGGCCGTGCTGATCGGGGAAGCATCCCAGCCGATGGTCGCTGCAGCAGCGTCGCTTGCGCGCATGTCCGCATAACTGGCCTCAAGCTTCGCCTTTTTCGCGGCGATGGCTTCGCTTTTCTGGGTGGACAGCTTGCGGCGCACGGACGCGATCAGCGATGGAAGGCTTGCCTCGGCATCGGCGTCAACGGCAACGTCCGCTGCGAAATATCGCTGGGCATCCTGCACCACGGACCGCACGTAGCCATAGCTGGCGGTGATATGAATGACCTTGGCGTCGGGTCGCGCGACGCGACGGGACGGACGCTCGACGATGTCCGGCACCGTGTTGATTGTGCCCCAAAGGTCGGTGAGCTCGAGCGCGAGGATGGCATCAGCCTGGCGCAGCAGGGTGCCCTGCAGCCCTGTCTGGCACAGATAATGGGTGGTGGGCATGTTAAAGCGCCCGGCCCGGTCGATCACCGGCGCATTTAGAAGTTCTGCGAGTTCAACGATAAGATCGACACCACTTTGAGAACGCGCCGCGCGGTCGGCGACGATCAGAGGGAAATCGGCGGCAAGGAGAATGTCGGCAGTGCGATCCATGGCACTGGGTGACGCGGTGGGGGGATAAACCGGTGCGCGCGCCGGGATGTTGAGTTGCGCGCCAGCCGCGACCGCTTCTTCCTGTAGTTCGGAGTCGGCGACGATCATCACCGGCTCATAGGGCGGCGTCATGGAGAGCTCGTGCGCGCGCATGAAAGATTCAGCATAATGCTGGAGGCTGATAGGCGTGTCGTCATATTTGACATATTCGCGAACGAATGCGCCGAGGTCCTGCGCGGTATGAACCCATTCGACACCTGGCCGGCGTTTGGTCGCGTCCAGTCCGTTGCCCGCAATCACCATCATCGGTGCCCTGTCGCACCAGGCGTTATAGATTGCCATTGATGCGTGCAGTAGCCCTACGGTGCTATGTACCAGGCAGGCCATGGGCTCATTGGCGACCTTGGCATAGCCATGAGCAATCGCTGCCGATATTTCCTCGTGCACGCAAACAATCAGCTCGGGAGATTTGTTGCCGCCATAGTTGACGATCGACTCGTGCAACCCGCGAAAGGTGGCACCGGCCATCGCAGCGACGTAGCGGGTGCCTGTCGCCTTTAGGAGGTCGACCATAAAGTCAGAACCCGGGTTATGTATGAGGTGCGGCTCGCCTGCATCTCTCGTGAACGTGCCATGTTCCACGGCGGCTGCTTCGGCATTTGGTGGCATGACCTTCTGCGGCCCAGATACGGTTTGGCCTTGGGCAGCAGCCGGCAGGGAGGGGATCGCAATCCCCGCTAGGACTGATGCCTTGATGAATCTCCGACGCCCGAGATTATTCGTGTCGTCCATTTCTCTCCCAACCTCGTCATCTCTTTTTACTGAGGCAGGACTTGGCATAGACGCGGAATATAGTCAATGTATTGATGATATTCCGCGAGGCTGGTTGTGGCAAAGTCGTGGCAAAGCGCGCTCTTGCCGCCGAGACTTTCCATTCGGCAACAAACTAGGGAGAGGCCGCCGTTTCCCGATTTCCCTCAGCGCCAGAAATGTCGACTGACAACATCTGCCGATAATGTCAATATATTGACTATATGTCATTTGTTATGTCAACTGGGCGGGGAGGAGAGTTCATGAAAACCAAAATAATCCGAGTCGGGCTCGGCCTGACCTTCGCCATTGCGCCGATTGCGGTTGCGCAAACTAAAGGGAATATACAACGAGGACGCCAGGTCTTTACGCAGTGTGCTGTTTGTCACTCGCTTGATGGAACCGCCAAGATCGGGCCCAGCCTGCGTGGCATCTACGGCAGGAAAGCCGGGGCGCTGGCAGGCTACGGCTACTCCCCAGCGATGAAGGCATCGGGCGTGAATTGGGATAATGCTACGCTGGACGCCTTCCTCCAGGCACCCCGGCGAACGGTGCCGGGTAATAGGATGCCTTTCCCGGGCATGGGCAACGCACAAGACCGCCAAGATGTTGTCGCTTACCTCGCCACGGCCAAGTAGGGGAACAAGGATGACGCCGAACGAAAAACCAGTCGCCGGTCGTCGGACCGCAATTGCTGCGATCCTTGCCGCTGCGGCCATGAGCCTCGCGCCGCGTGCGCTGATGGCACAGGGCTCCAAGCCGGTGATGGCGATCGACCGTGCGATACTGGATGTAGTCATTGCCAATCGGATCCTCGCGAACCAAGACGTTGTCGATGCGTACGGCCATGTCAGCATGCGGCATCCAAATGATCCTCAGCGTTTCCTGCTTTCTAGGTCGCGCAGCCCGGAACAGGTCGAGCCAGTTGACATCGTCCAGTTCAATCTGGATGGCACGCCCGTCGATCCCGCAACCGGTCCGTTCTATATCGAACGATTTATCCATGCGGCGATCTACGCTGCGCGCCCCGATGTGAACGCCGTCGTTCACGCCCATGCTGCAGAAGTGCTCCCGTTCACCATCTCCAAGACGCCGATGCAGCCTGTCATCCAGAACTCCGGCGTGGTTGGCTCCCACGTGTCCACCTGGGACAGCCGCACACGATATGGAGATACCAATCTCCTCGTTGGCGATATTCAGATGGGTAGAGACCTGGCGAAGACCCTCGGCGAGGACCACGTGGTATTAATGCGCGGACATGGTTTCGCAGCTGCTGGCCGCAATTTGATCGAAGTCCTGCGCATGGCAATTTACCTTCGGTTGAATGCGAAGGTCTTGATCGAAGCCCTGAAGCTTGGCCCGGTCGTCGCTCTTTCTGAAGGTGAGATCAGCAAGATCGCCAGCGTTTCGCCAGACGCTCCCGAACTCCAGCGTGCTTGGATTTACTGGGCGACAAAGGCAGGCTGCGCCGATTTTCTAGGCATCGTTGGCCGCTGAGGTGCCCAATGTAGGCGGCTGAATGCAGCGTTTTGTAGGGTCGTGTCCCGCGGGGTGGTGTAGGAACCGTCGATTTACGGCAGGATCAGGTTCAGGTCAGGCGGCCAGTGCTGGCAAGCTGACAATAGGGTTATGGCTCACCGAGCCGAGAGTTTCCAGTGTCATGTAGCGGCGCGATACCGCCCACTCATCGTTCTGCTCCAGCATGAGCGCTCCGACGAGACGAACGACGGCAGCGTCATTCGGGAATATGCCGATCACGTCGGCCCTTCGCTTGATCTCCTTGTTGACCCTTTCCAGCGAGTTGGTGGACGCGATCTGCGCCCAATGATCCTTGGGGAAGGCCATGTAGGCGAGCACGTCTTCGCGTGATGCGTCCATCATGTCGGCCAGCTTTGGAAACTTCTCGCGCAGGGCATCAGCAACTTGGTCCCACTGCTGGTGCGCTGCCTCGGCCGTTTCCTGCGCGAAGATGGTCTTGATCATAGCAATGACAGCGGGTCGTTGTTTCGGCGCGGCATGGGCAAACGCGTTGCGCATCCAGTGCACCCGACAGCGCTGCTGGGTTGCGGCAAATACCTTGCTGGCCGCGGCGCGCAGCCCTTTGTGATCGTCGGAGATGACCAGCTTCACACCTCGCAGGCCGCGATCCGCCAGCGAGCGCAGGAAGGCTTTCCAGAAGGGTTCGGCTTCCGACGGGCCGGTGGCTACGCCCAGAACCTCGCGCCGGCCATCGGTGTTGACGCCCACCGCGATTATCGCCGCCGTCGAGACAATCCGTCCGCCCTCGCGCTCTTTGAGGTAGGTGGCGTCGATCCATAGATAGGGCCACTCACCTTCAATGGGCCGCGTAAGGAAGGCATTCACCCGCTCGTCTATCTCGGCAACCAAACGGCTGACCTGGCTCTTTGACACACCGCTGGCGCCCATAGCCTTGACCAGATCGTCGACCGAACGGGTCGAAACGCCGTGGACGTAGGCTTCCTGGATCACTGCCGCCAAGGCCTTCTCGGCAGTGCGGCGTGGCTCCAGGAAGCTCGGGAAGTAACTGCCTTTGCGCAGCTTCGGGATTGCCAGATCAATCCGGCCAGCTCGCGTATCCCAACCGCGCTCGCGGTAGCCGTTGCGGTGGTTCAGCCGCTCCGGGCTGCGTGATCCGCAAGGCACGCCCGTCTTCGCCTCGATCTCCAGATCCATCATGCGCTCCGCGGCGAAAGCCAGCATCTCACGCACCAAATCGCTATCAGCCCCTTGCTCAATCAGCTCGACAAGGGCCATTCTGTCCTCGGTCATCGTCTTCTTCTCCAGGTTCGAGTTCGCATCCGAACCCTACCAGAAGATCGACGGTGGCCACCCTCTCAGGGAAACCTTCCTACACCACCCCGCGGGACACGACCCCTGCGTGCAAGGCTTCGACGCTGCGATGTTGCGAAGTCGACCGTCACGAATTTCCGCCGTAGCGGTCGGTTAAGCTCGGTCATGATGCCACGATTGATTAACCCGCCTTTCATAAATCATAAAAAGTGCCATATAGTGATCGATAGAAAGGTATTGCATCGATCATGCGGTGGAACTGGCAACTCATAGACTGGCCAAATTTTGGCTTCGACCCCACTTGCCTGCGAGCAGTCGAGGAGCGATTCCTGAGAGGCTCCGGAGTCGTAGTCGGCACCATGCACCATCTCGATGGAGATGCCCGTCAAGGGCTAGTGATTGAGCTGATCTCTCAGGAAATGGTGGAAAGTTCGGCCATCGAAGGAGAGGTTCTGGACCGAGCCAGCGTGCAATCGTCCATTGCCCGTCAACTTGGCTTTGTCGCGGACAAGCGCCGCTCGAATCCTGCGGAAGCGGGCGCCGCAGAGCTCATGGCGGACCTCTATCGTCGCTACGCGGAACCGCTCACCGATAATCTGCTGTTCGATTGGCACAGGATGCTGATGAATGGCCGCCGCGATCTCGCGGACATCGGCGCCTATCGTACCCACGCGGATCCTATGCAGATCGTGTCGGGCGTATTGTACGCGCCGCGCGTTCATTTCGAGGCGCCTCCGTCTGATAGGGTGCCGGCAGAAATGGCGCGGTTCGTCACGTGGTTCAATGATAGCTCTCCGCGTGGCAAAGCCCCGCTGCCAGCCATCACGCGCGCGGCGATTGCGCACCTGTGGTTCGAGACGATCCATCCGTTTGAAGACGGCAACGGCCGCCTCGGTCGCGCGATCGCGGAAAAGGCTCTGGCACAAAGCCTGGAGGCGCCGACGCTGACGGCGCTCGCTGCCACAATCCACCGCCGCAAGAAAGCCTATTACGCTGAATTGCAGCGCGCCAGTCAGAGCAACCAGGTCGATCCTTGGATGTCCTGGTTTTCCGATATCGTTCTGGAGGCCCAGGGCCGCACCATCGAGACCATCAACTTCCTGATCGAAAAGACCCGTCTGCTCGATCGCTTGAAAGGCAAGATCAATCCCCGCCAGGAAAAGGCGCTCATTCGCATGATGGCTGAAGGGCTGGACGGCTTCGCCGGGGGTCTCAGCGCGCAAAACTATCGGACGATCACAGATGCCGCTTCAGCAACGGCGACACGTGACCTGGCCGACCTTGTCGAACTTGGTGCTTTGGAGAGGATCGGCGAAAGACGCTATGCCCGCTATCACCTGAAGATCCCCACGGCCATGAAGCCAGCCATCGTCGATATCGCTGAACAGTGAGACGAGCGTTTAGTTCAGCATCCGCTCGATGGCAGTGCCGATCTGCTCTGCTGCATCGAGCAAATGCTCGTCATCAAGATGGGCGTAGCGAGACGTAGACTGCGGATTGCTGTGCCCGAGCAGGCGCCCGATCATGGGCAACGTCTCCTTGCTCATGGCGGCGTGGCTTGCGAACGTGTGCCGTAGATCGTGTAGCCTGACTTTTCGCAGTCCTGCCAGTGCCTGAAACTCCCGCCAATAATAATCCACGAACCGCAAGCGCTTGCGCCGCTTCTGATTCCAGAACAGCCAGGGCACCTTGGAATTCCTTGGCAGTGCGTCGATTAGCGCGCGAGCCTCATCGCCCAGCCAGACAACCCGCGGGCCGGTCTTGCTATCGCGCAACTTGAGCCGATTTCCCCGGACATCGCCCCATTGCAGGCCCATGATCTCGCCGACCCGGCAACCTGTCAGCAGGATCAATGTGATAGCCGTAGCGGCGATTGATCTGACGGCATGATCACCTTCTCGCTTCTCGGTCAGCACCACGCCGATACGCGCCAGTTCTGCCTTGCTCAAGAACCGTTCGTTCCGGCGCTTTTTGTTCGGTCGGACGGCCCGGCAGGGGTTGGTGTTTTCCAGCCGGTATCCCCAAGCCTCAGCGCGGTTCATCATGCTGCTGAGAATCGACATGACGCGGTTGGCGCCGCCCGGGCCGATGCGGTTGTTGATATCGGCAAACCAACTGGTAACATCTGCTTCATTCAGGGCGTCGATGAAAATCCCGGGGAATGCACCGTCGAGGTAGTGTTCACGATAAACGCCTTGCGTATGGTAGGTCGAAGGCTTCCAGCGCGGCGCCCAGCGGCGCCAGAATTCATCGAGAAAGTCATCGAAACGCGGAGCCGTGCGGATGCGCTTGCGCTCGGCAGCGGGATCGGCACCAACCTGAGCATAAGCGAGCACGCGACGGGCGACCATCGCTGCCTGGTGCTTGGTGATGACGGAAGTGGGGCCGATGGTGATTGTGGCAACGCGCCCCGCCATGCGGGTCTGGACGATGTAGACGTTCCTGCCGGTCGCGTAGTGCCGAATACCAAAGCCATGTTCGATACCCAGCCACGTGGTCGTGCGCGGTCGCCCCTTCGGCTTTTGGAGAAAGGCGGATGTCAACGGCGGCGCAAAAGTCGGCCACGGGGCGGAGTAAAAGTAGGCCATTGTGGCGCGCGCCCGGGGGAGTGGCGTGAGGGCGTAGCCCGAGGGCCACTCCCCCGGGCGTTGGCCTGATTTTCAGGGGTTGGTTTTGGACTTGCGGGCGCGGCTATGGGCGAGGCGGTAGCTCTCGCCATTCATCTCCAGAATGCTGACGTGATGGGTCAGCCGGTCCAGCAGCGCGCCGGTAAGACGCTCGGATCCGAAGGTCTCGGTCCATTCTTCAAAGGGCAGGTTGCTGGTGATGAAAGTCGAGCCGCGTTCGTAGCGCTGTGAGATCAGCTCGAACAGCAATTCAGCGCCGGTTTTGGAGAGTGGCACGAAGCCTAGTTCGTCGATGATGAGCAGCTTGTATCCCGCCATCTGTTTCTGGAAGCGCAGGAGGCGTCGCTCGTCACGGGCCTCCATCATCTCGCTGACCAGGGCGGCCGCAGTGGTGAAGCCGACGGACAGCCCCTTCTGGCATGCTGCCAATCCGAGCCCAATAGCGATATGCGTTTTGCCCGTGCCCGATGGACCCAGAGCGATGCCGTTCTCACGGCGCTCGATCCATTCGCATCGCGCCATCTCGAGCACCTGCATTTTGTTGAGCCTGGGGATGGCGGTGAAGTCGAAGCTGTCGAGGCTTTTGACGGCGGGGAAGCGCGCCGCCTTGATGCGCCGCTCCACCATGCGACGCTCCCTGTCGATCATCTCCATCTCGATGAGCCGGGCGAGGAAGCGGATATGGTCGACGCCTTCGGCGGCGCATTGCCGGGCCAGCTTCTCATGCTCACGAAGGCAGGTGGGCAGCTTGAGCGCCTTGAGATGGTGGGCGAGCAGGATCTCGGGAGGCTGGCCGCTCATGCTGCCTTCTGCCCGTCAGACAACAGGGTCAGATAGGCTCTGGCAATAGTCTTCTCGACCTTTGCCCTGGGGAGGAACGGATAGATGTCCAGGTCCAGCTTGGGCGGTATACGCTCCACCCGGCACAGGACCAGGTGCTTGACGGCATCGAAGCTGATGGCGCCCAGATCAACGGCGTGCTCAACGGCCGCCTGGAGATCGGCGATATCGAAGCTCTCCAGCAGGCGCAGCACCTGCACATACTCGCGCTTGCCGTGCTTGTGCATGCGCGCTTCCATCAATCGGCGCAGCGTCTCGAACGCTTCGGGTAATTGCCATCCCTGTAGCGGCGCTGCCTGATCCAGCGCATTGATCTTTTGCTCGATCAGCGGGAGATAATGGAGTGCTTGGAAGATGACCTCCTCGCGCTGCCAGCAACGAGGATGCCGGGCGATGACCTCGCTGCGGCAGCCGATCACCACCTCATCGACATAACCCCGGACCCAGACTTCCTGATGCCCCCAAGCCACCGGCACCGAATAGTCGTTGGTCTTGTAACGCACCAGGGACTGTGACGAGACACGTCCGCTGGTCTGGTCGCAAGCCTCGAAGGGCGAAGCTGGAAGGGGCTGCATCGCGGCCAGATCACGCACCAGGCGTTCGCCGATCGTCTCGCTCTCCCCGCGCAGCTTGTCGCTCTGGCGTTTGCGGCACTGCTCCTCGAGCCACAGGTTGAACGCCTCCCATGTCTCAAACTTCGGGATCGGCACCATGAAGTTGCGCCGGCAATAGCCGACCAGCCCTTCCACATTGCCTTTCTCGTTCCCCTTGCCTGGGCGCGCGTAGCGATCGCGGATCAGGTAATGAGACAGGAACCCGCTGAACAGCGATGCGCGCTTGCGCGTACCGTCGGGCAGGATCTTCGCCACCAGGCAGCGGTCGTTATCGTAGACGATTGAGCGGGGCACCGCGCCGAAAAAGGCGAAAGCATGGACGTGACCATCGACCCAGGCTTCGGCCACGGCAGCCGGATACGCCCGGACGTAGCACCCGTCACTGTGCGGCAGATCCAGCACGAAGAAGTGCGCCTTCTGCGTAACCCCGCCAATCTCCACCAACGCTTCCCCGAAATCGGCCTGCGCGTCGCCCGCCGGGTGGGCCAGCGGCACGAACATCTCCCGGCTGCGCTGCTCTCGCTCCCGGATGTAATCCTTGATGATCGTATAGCCGCCGGTGAACCCATGCTCTTGGCGCAGGCGGTCGAAAACCCGCTTCGCCGTATGGTGCTGCTTGCGCGGAACGCCACGGTCCCCATCAAGCCAGCCATCGATGGTCGCGATGAACCCGTCCAGCTTTGGACGGGCAGGCGTCGTCTGGCGCCGGTAACCCGGTGGCGACGAGTAAGACAACATCTTGCGCACCGTGTCGCGCGACACATTGAAACGCTTTGCAGCGCTCCGCTGGCTCAGCCCTTCCGCACAAGCCAGACGTACCTTCAGATAGAGTTCCACGCTGAAAATCCCCAGTCCTCCCTGCCAAGCAGAAAGGCTTCAAGGTGGACGACTTTTACGCCGCCCGCAGCGGACCTATCCCGCCGCTACCGTGGCCGAGTATTCCACCGCCGTTCTCAGTTCCTGGTGGCGGCGGCAATCACCGCCGCCTTGGCATGGATCGGCGCCGCCATCCAGCCCGACCTCGACGCCGTGCCGACAACCGCCATCAATGGCGATGAGGTGATCGAAGCCGGTTCGCTCGACTATAGACAGGCCCTGATGCTTATCTGCGTTGCGGGGCTTGCGGGCACTGCGTTCAGTACACCACGATATATATGCGCTCCCATCTCGACTCGCAGGGGCAAGAACGACCATGAAATTTAATCGATCGGCGCTGGTTGGCGCATGGATGGCCGGAACGATGCTGATGTCCGGTGCCGCGCTGGCGCAGGATGAGGTGCAATCGACGACGGAGAGCGGGGAAGCGCCGGCGAACGACATCGTCGTCACCGGCTTCCGCGCATCGCAGCAGTCGGCGGTAAAAGCCAAGCGCAACGCGGCCGTCATCATGGATTCCGTGGCGCAGGATGACGTCGGACGCCTTCCGGACCTAAACATCGTCGAGGCCAGCCGCCGCATCACCGGCGTTTCCGTGGTCGGCGGCGCAGATGCAACCAAGAACCGCGACATCTATCAGCGCGCGACGATCCGCGGCCTCGATCCCAAGTACAATCTGGTGACGATCGACGACGTGCCGCTGGCATCGCCTGACTGGATCTTCCGTGGCGCTCGCCTGGACATGCTGCCGTCTTCGCTGGTTTCGCGGATCGATGCTATCAAGACCGTGACGGCGCAGTACGATCCCCATGCACTGGGCGGCCAGATCAACATCGTGTCGAAGAGCGCTTTCGACCAGAGCGGCAAGAACTTCTTCGTCGCCAACGCATCGGGCGGCTACAATGACACGGCCGGAAAGCTGATCCGCAAGGGCAGCCCCTCGATCCGCGCCGATGCGACTGGCTCGAAGGTCTTCGGATCGGAAGACCAGTTCGGCATCGTCGCATCGGTCGAATACCAGCGCCTGCCGTCCACGGCACGGGCCGAATTGCCCGGCAACGATGTCGGCAATGGCTGGTCATACTATACAGCCGCCGGCGCCGCGACCCCGTTCCCGCAGCTTTCGACTGGCCTGCTGGTGCCGGTGCGCAACCAGGATTACTTCTTCGAGAACATGCGCACCCGGTTGAGCGGCAACCTGAAGCTTGAGTGGCGCCCGTCCGATCGCGCGCAGTTCTCGCTGTTCGGCGGTTACTATCACGACAAGGATACTGAAACCCGATACGAATCGCTGACCAGCCCCTCTGGCCGGCCCACGAATGTCACCGCCACCAGTGGCAGCTTCGCCTCGGGCAATATCCAGCAGGGCCTGACCTATCAGCCGGTGAAGCGTGACACGTATCTGATCGATGCGAAGGGGCGCTATGATCTGGGTAGCGGCCTGGTGCTCGATGGCACCATGGCGCATTCGAAGGCGCAGTACCGCGAAAACCGGCAGATGATCAAATACGGCTCGGGCGTGAGGCCGGGCAGCACCGCGAGTACCAACGCTCCGGCCTACGGCTACAGCTACACGATCGTCGATGGACGCCCCAGGCTTACCCTGAACGATGTTGCGGCCGCAGCCGATCCGAACAGCTAAGTTGCGCAGTACTACCGCAACATCAACCGCGACGAGGATTCGACGGTCGATTACGCCAAGCTCAATCTGGGCTTCAACAGCGGGGCCTACGATCTGGGCTTCCGCATCAACGTGGGCGGAGCGATCACGCGCACCAAGCTGAGCTACGACCAGCGCTACCAGGAATGGGCGGCGGCCAGCACAGCAGCGCAAGGCGTGATCGGCTCGATGGCAGGCATCATCTATGACAAGATGCCATCGACCTACGAAACGCCGGGCGTGCCTTATCTCCTCATCAACCGCGAAGCGGCGTGGGACGTGTTCGATGCCAACCGCAGCCAGTTCGTCGCCACGAACCAGACCGCCAACAATGCGGCGGACGACTTCACCGATCTTGAGGCTGTGAAAGCCGGCTACGTCCAGGCGCTGCTACGCACCGACCGCTTCAACGTGCAGGCGGGCGTGCGCTACGATGCCACGAACCTGCGCGTGGATACCAACGAGATCGTCCCGGGATCAGCGGTCTACCAGGGCGCGCGCCGCCGTTCGGAATACGACTTCTTCCTGCCTTCGGCTTTGGCAACGTACCAGTTGAACGATGCGATGCGCATTCGTGCCGGCGTTTCCAAGACCATCGGCCGCCCGGATTACAGCCAGTACGCTGCCCGTACCTCCTACAACGTGGGCACCGACGGCACGCTGTCGATCAGCACCGGCAACCCCAGCCTGAAACCGCGCGAGGCCTGGAATTACGACCTGTCCTACGAATGGTACATGGGGCGCGGGGGGATGTTCTCCGTCGCCGCCTTCGCGAAGGACATCAAGAACGAGATATTCACCAGCTCGCAGCAGGGCCCGGCGACGACCGTGGACGGCGTGACCTATGAAACGGTCTACATCAGCACCGCGCGCAACGCGTCGAAAGCACGGGTGAAGGGGCTGGAACTGAGTTATACGCAGGACAACCTGCCGTTCGTGAAGGGCCTGGGCTTCAATGCCAACCTGACCCTGCTCGACGGTTCTTTCGACCAGCCGATGAGCACGGCTGCGGTCAACGCTGGTTCGGCGTCGGTCCGCAAGACCAGCGGCCTGATCCAGCAGCCGGATTATATCGCCAACGCCACGGTGTTCTATGGCACTGGCCCGTTCGAGGCGCGCGTCTCGTACAACCGGATCGGCCGCGCGGTGCAGTCGGTCGATGCCGATACGCCAACGCGGGATCTGTATCAGGCGCCGCGCCAGCAGATCGATGTCCAGGCACGCTATGCGATGAGCCACGGCATCGAACTGGTGGGCCAGGTCCAGAACCTGACTAAGGAGCCGTTCGTCGTCCGCCAGGGCGTAGGCCGCAACTACGTCAACTACTACTTCCCGGTCGGTCGCACCTTCTGGCTGGGCATTTCGTGGAAGCCGGGCCAGTGATGCGCAGACTTGCGGTAATTCTGGCGGCGGCGGGCACCATGCTCGCCGCCCCGGCACTGGCGACCGATCCGGCCGATACCGTCAAGGTGGTACTCAAATTCGTGAAGCGTACCGACGGTGCGGCCTTTGCGGCACGGTTCGATCCCGCATCGTGCCGCGCGTGCTCGCTGGACGGGACGCCCTATTATTCCGCTAACAACCCCCGCGAAACGGTGATTGCTCTGAACGTACCGCGAAGCCGCTCGCTGGAGCTGGCCTTCGATACCCCCGGCGACAACGTGCGCCGGGTGATCGTCGAGGGCGGGGACATACCGTTTCACGTTGGACAGGGGCATGGTGTTGTGCAGCTTGCGCCGCTGACCAGCGATGCAATCACTGCGGCCGAATTCGCCACGCACATCGTGGAGCCCGGCATGGTGCTGCGCTTCGAGCATGCCGACCCTGCGCGCCGCTCGGGCGATTATGCCTCTGGCCCGATGCCGACGGTCCAGCGCGATGCCGCCAACGTGCTGGAGTTTGCGCAACGCGAGGTCGTGCGCGAACTGGGCCTCGGCGCGTACGTAGAGCGCGGCGGTCTGGGGCGAATCCAGATCATGGGGTTCGATACGAACACGCCGCATGGCCACATGGACTCGCCGCCTCACATGCACATGCACCTGCGATGGCCGCAGAACACCGGCACGCAGATCGGGCACTTCTATATCGGCCCCGACGGGCTGCTGACACACACCGTCGCCGGGGTGAAAGGGCTCGGCGCGGGACAGCGCACTTTCGGGCGGGGACAGGCTTTCACATCGGTCGGACCGGACGGACGCGGCGTGTACACCCATACCATCACGCCCGATGGCGCATTGGATCTGGGCCGCGCTGGAGAACGGCCATGTCGGATCGGGCCCTTGGGTCAATTCGGCTTTGCAAGCGGTGCCACCGTGCAATGTCCCGGTCAGCCGGCGAGGCAAATTACCGTTCGCGATGACATGCGGCTCGGTGCCATCATGGTCACGACTGACGATATCGCGGAAGTGTTCCGCTACGATACCGACACTGGCAAGCTCCTTTCACCCGCCCGTGTCGAAAGCCCGGGTCCTTCCGTATACGTCGAAGCCAATTAGAACTGATGGACCAGCTGGGCGCATCTGTGCGCTCAGTTTCATTTATCGATGGCCAGCACGGGCTTCGGGAGGCCTGCGGCATCCCTCCTACACGCTGAAGATCCTGACGCCTGCGCCGGCGAGCTGACCCAAGGTCTCATCCTTGTTAGCCTCGATAATGCCCTTTACCGGCAGGGCGAAGTCCTGTTCGTCAGCCGGAACAGCCACACCTGTTCAGCGCGGCGGAAGGTAAAGTTGAGGCATTTGTGGCACTCTGCGGTTGGCGAGATGCTCCGGCACCGAGGGATAGCATCATCAGGCCCATTTACCGGACGTCGCGCAATTGGTTCCCGCGCAGTTGCACTGAAGCGTCATGTTTCGGACTTGAATTTGTCATTAAACCGCATTTTCGCCTTTCTAAATGGCCCGGATGGAGTTCTCGAAAGCATCGAAGTACGCTCCGGGGTCAGCGTTCAGCTGGGCGCGATTGCGAAATCAGGTTGCACGCATGACGCGGCGTGACGACGCCGAGGATCTGCTTCACGATGCCTGGGTTAACGTCGCCACCGGCCGGGCCGTGGTGCAGAATGCCGATGCGCTGCTTGCCCGTGCCGCGACCAACCGCGGCATAGATGCCTACCGCCGTGAGCGACGGGCGGGGGAAACTCTTGTCTGGGATCCGGACGTGTCTACCGTTGCAGACGAACATCCATTACAGGACGAAGTCCTGATCGCTCGTGAACGGCTCGGGCGTCTGCGCGTGGGAGTGGAAGCACTGAGCCCGCGCACCCGACAGATTTTCTTGATGTATCGTCTGGACGGTCGGAAATATCGTGAAATTGCCGAGGAACTCGGTATCAGCCAAAGCGCCGTCGAAAAGCATATTGCCAGGGCAATGGCGTATCTGGCCGACTGGATGGAGAATTGGTGACGTGATCTTCCGCAGCAAGCCGGAGAATAAGAACCGGCAGGCGGCGGACTGGCTGGCTCGACTGCACGCAGATGACCGCTCCGTTCGAGACGAAGCGGCGTTTCATGCGTGGCTGAAGGCCGATCCGTCACACGCCCCGGCCTTCGAAAATGCGTCCACGATCTGGGACGCAGTTGGCGGTCTTCGTGATGACCCCCGGCCTGCGCCGCCTCGGCCACCGGAGGGCGTGTCCCGGCGCGCGGTCATGGCTGGCGGGGCCGGATTGATCCTGACTTGCGGGTTGGGTCTGGGCTGGCAGCAGGCCCACGCGGGCGTGTACGAGACCGGGGTCGGTGAACAGCGTCGCTTTGTGCTTGATGACAACACCCGCATCATGCTCGACACGAACACACAGGTGCGGTTCACCGCCAATTCCTCGCGGCGCCTGCTGTCGCTGGCATCGGGCCGCGTCGATGTCGAGATCGCAAGGGATGTGCGCCCCTTCGTTATCGAGGCGGGCGAGAGAAGTGCGATCGCGCCAGCGGGCCGGCTTGACTTGCGCCGGGACGACGATGTCGTACTTGTCACTGCGGTCCAGGGAAGCGCGCAGGTGCGGTCAGGCAATGGCAGTGTCGAACTGGCAGCAGGGCACCGCATTGCCATGGGACCTGGACGGCAGGACAAGCTGGACCAGCCCGAGATCGATGACCTGCTGGCATGGCAGAGCGGGCGACTGGCATTCCGCGATGAAACCGTGGCGCAGGCAGTGGCGGAGATGAACCGCTACAGCCGCCGTGAACTGGTTATTGCCGACCCGCAGGCAGGCGCCCTGCGTCTGAGCGGCGTCTATCGGGTCGGCGATCCAGAGGCTTTTGCGCGATCGCTGGCAGAGTTGCTGCCTGTCGAGATCGCGGCGGAGCCGGACAAGATCCGCATCGCAGCTTACCGCTGAAATTATTTGCGCCCCGGGGCTGAGGAAAAGTCCGTCCAGAACGACGACGCAGTAGGGGGCGCTCACGACGAGCGTCTGGACGGGGTATCGAACATGATTTCTTTCAAACGGCAGCTTTGCCGGTCGGCGGCGCTTGCGCTGGCTCTCTCGGGTGCCGCTCTTGCGACATCCGCGAATGCTCAGGCGCGTCAGGTGCGCATCGCGATCGCAGCCCAGTCGATGGACCGGGCGCTGGAGCAGCTTGCCCGCCAGAGCGGACAGGACATCCTGTTCACGCGCGATGCGGTCGCCCGGCTCAATGCACCTGCCGTTTCCGGCGAGTTCGATGCCGAAACCGCTGTTCGTCGCCTGATCTCGGGCACGCCGCTAACCGTCGTGCGCGATCGTTCGGGTGCCCTCATCGTTCGCCCTCTGTCGGCGGCGGCCGTGCAAACGCCAGCAATCGCGACCGGCGAGCCGGCTCCGGCCAGTGAAATCGTCGTAACCGCACCGTTCTCGGATGGTGTGGAACGGTCGCTTGGCGTCAAGCGCAACGCGGACTCGATCGCGGATGCGGTCGTCGCCGCCGATATCGGCAAGCTGCCTGCGTTCAACGTGGCAGAAGCGCTGCAGCGCGTGCCCGGCGTCACCATCGTGCGAGAAGCGGGCGAGGGCCAGTTCATCAGCGTGCGCGGGCTCGGTCCGAATTTTCAGGCGGTGACGTTTGACGGCATGCCGCTCGCCTACAATGAAAACATCCGCAACTCCGGCCAGTCGGGACGCCAGTTCCGCCTCCAGGTGCTCCCGGCCACGCTGATCGACAGCGTCGTCGTGATTAAGTCGCCCACGGCTGATCTGATCGAAAGCGGTATCGGTTCGACCGTCGATATCCGCCTGATCAAGCCGCTGGACCGCCCATCTTTCATAGCCGCCAATGCTTACGCGGGCTACGAAGAGCGCACCGATACGTTCAATCCCAACGGTACGATCTCGGGCGGCTGGCGCAACCGGGACGAAACTTTTGGAGTGCTGGCAGGCCTGTCCTATTCGCGCCGCAAGATCCAGTTCGACCGCTTGCGGATGGGATGGCAGGAAGGGGAGGTCGAAGGCTTGGCTGTCGACCGGGTTCCCACCGACGTCCAGCCCTATCTGGAGACGGAGGATCGCGAGCGCATCAGCGCCGTCGTCGGGCTGCAATGGCGTCCGTCCTCAAACTTCGAGATCGATGTCGAAGGCCTGTTTTCGCAGTTCAACAACGAGACGACCGAACGCCGCCTTACCTACTATATCCCGAGCCAGCTTTCGCGACTGGATCTGTCCACCGCCGTGGTCGAGGATGGCCGGTTGGTTGCGGGTACGATCCGCGGCGCGCGCGTTCGCAACTACAGCGAATATATGGATCAGTCGCACCAGAACCTTCAACTCAACACCACGATCAAGCTGGACCTTGGCGACTGGCACATAGAGCCGCGCGTCAGCTACGCCCGCGCCAGCAGCGACCTCGATACGCCGATCCAGCGCGTGCAGTACCGCACGGCCAGTGGCCGGGGCGGCAACCTCACGTTCGATTTCAGCGGTGATGTACTGAACAAAGGCCGCGTGACCTCGCTCTACACCGATCTCGACCTGACAGATCCCTCGGTCATGCCGTTCGAGAGCTTTGCCGTCCGTCCGATCAATTCGATCGACGAGGACAAGAGCTTCGTCTTGAACATCTCGCGCGAATTTAACTTCGATGTGGGCGGCCTCCGCCTGTCGAAACTGCGCTTCGGGGGGCAGATTTCGGACCGTTATCGCGACTATCAGCGCCGCGATCGGAATAGTGCGGTCCTGCGCGATGGCTTTGCGCGCACCGATGCTTTCCTGCAATATCCGGTGCCGGGCAACGCCTTCGACCAGTCGATCGTGAACCGGCAGGCGTGGACCAATGTGAATTGGGCGCTTTTCAACCAGGCCTACACTCTCGGCAGCGAATATGACGGCGTCAATCCGAATGCTTCGGACCTGGAGCCGACGGCGGCCGATCTGCAGAACTCCTACCGCATCGGCGAGAAGATCCAGGCGCTCTACGGCCGCATCGATTTTGAATCGGACGTGGGCGACGTCCCTGTCTCCGGCAACTTCGGCCTACGCTACGTGCGTACTAAAACCGATGTGCGCGGCACCACGATCGCGCCCGTTTCGGACGGCGCCGGCGGCGCGACCACCGAAGTTCTTCCCTCGACCACGCGCGCCACGTATAACGAGTTCCTGCCCAGCGCCAATGCGATGTTCAAGTTCACCGACAACGTGCAGCTTCGCCTCGGCGTGGCCCGCACGATGACGCGCCCCTCGCTTTCGGAACTGCGCAATTCGATCAATACCAACAGCGTTACCGTGACGAGCATCTTCAATGAGGGCGCGGCGGCGCTCGCCGATCCGACCCTCAATCTGCAGGCATCGGGCGGCAACCCCAACCTGCGCCCCTACACCTCGTGGAACTTCGACGCTTCGTTCGAATGGTATTTCGACAAGTTCGGCGCATTCACGGTGGCGGCCTTCCACAAGGACATCAGCAACTACATCGCCTCGGACTTCGAGACGCGCACGCTGGCTTTCGCGGTCAACGACGGCTCCACGCTCCCGGTGAACGTTCTTGTGGCCACCCCGACCAACGTGGGCGACGCGGCGATCTCCGGCGTCGAGTTCGGCTATACCAACAAGCTGCCGTTCGGCCTTGGCGTCACCGCGACGGCGACTTTCGCAACCTCCAAGCTGGAACTGAACAGCTCGGGCGTCGGCATTCAATCGGCGGGCATTCAGGGTGTTTCCGATGTGAGCTACTCGATCACGCCCTTCTTTGAGACGGGGCCGTTCGAAATCAACGTCAGCTACACCTATCGCAGCAACTACATGACCGATGCCGGTGCGAACGTGACTTCGCTCCCCAGCCCGCAGGACGTCGTGGCGTATTATCAGAAGGGTTTCGGCATCGTCGACCTGGGTGCGAGCTACAAGATCAGGCCGAACATCGAAATGTTTGTGCAGGCCGTGAACGTTCTCGACGAACGGCAGGTCTCGTTCGCCGGCAGCGAAAGCGAAGTCAGCGAAATCCACACCTTCGGGCGCACCGTGAATTTCGGCGTCCGCGCCAAGTTCTGATCCGGTAGCACTGGTAAAACCTGCGGACACCGCGCCGGACGGCTGGCGCGGTGTCCGTATGTCTGGAAGGACGACATGCCGATGATGCGTTCGGGTCTATTTCTCGCGTCTGTTGTTGCCATCGTACAGGCCTCGCCGGCCTGCGCCGACGACGTCACCCAAAGGCGCTGGCTGGCGGGCGATCATCACGTGCACAGCATCTACAGTGCCCGCTACGAAACGAATCCTGAGCATCCCGAGCGTATGCCGCAGCCTGTGATCGGCGGCGATTCGTCGCACACGGTCCTGAAGAACGCACAGATGGCGCGGCGCTTTGGGCTGGACTGGATGGTCTCGACGGATCATGGCGGCCCCGGTCATTCCGCGCTCAACCATGACCGTGCATGGCCGGATGTCGTGGCCGCACGGCGGGCGGAGCCGGGCATGGTCCTGTTCTACGGTATGGAATTTGACGTTCCGGGGGGAGAGCATGCTAGCCTGATCCTGCCGATCGATCCCACCGAACGCGGCACTTTGCGCGATATCGAATCCCGCTTCGGCAAGCGCGAGGCGTTTCCTGCCGATGCTTCGCGCACCACTAAGCCGAAGATGATCGAAGCGTTGCGATACATGACCAAACTATCCGCCGCGCCGGTGCTCATCGCCAACCACCCTTCTCGAACGGCGTCCGGCTTTGGCGAATGGGGCTTGCATACGCCTGCTGAGTACCAGGCGTGGCAGAAGGCTGCTCCGAATGTCGTCATCGGTATGGAAGGCGCGCCGGGGCATCAGGCAGCCAGACCCGAAACAGGGGCCGACAAAGCACACGGTTCTCGCGGCCTGTACGGCGGATTTCCGACAATGGGCGGTTTCGATCAGATGGTCGCCCGGCTGGGCGGAGCCTGGGACGCGCTGCTGGGGAAGGGGCTGCACTGGACCATCACTGCCAACTCGGATTCACACGGTCACTGGCGTGAGGGCGGCGCAGACTTCTGGCCGGGAGAATATTCCAAGACATGGGTCTTCGCCGCACCAAACTCCGCGGACATCCTCGATGGATTGCGCAAAGGGCGCGTTTTCGTGACCACCGGCGATCTGATCCGGCAGCTGGACGTGACAGCGACCATGGGACAGCGTTCATCGCCCGTATCGGCAGCGTCGATGGGGGGAACGTTGGCGATGAGCGGCGGCGATGAAGTCGACGTCGTCATACGGTTCCGCCCGGCGCGCACTCCGAACGCCTTTGGGCAACTGCCGAAGGTCGATCATGTCGACCTGATCGCGGGCGGCGCTTCGGGCGTCGAAGGAGATGCCAACGGGAGCACCCGGATCGTCAGGCGCTTCACCACGCGCGACTTTCGAGTCGATGGTGACGATCTGGTGGTCTCGCACCAGATGAAGGTTCCGAAGGGAACAATCTATCTGCGGGTCCGGGGCACTAACACGCAGCAGGGGGAGCCCGAGCCCGACGTCGCCGGAGAGGATTCTTGGCGTGACCTGTGGTTCTATTCCAACCCGATCTATCTTTCCGTTGGGTAGAGTGGGGGTGGAGCTTGCCTTTTGGCCTTGGGGGACAGCCTATTGGTAAGCGGGCGTAAGCAAAGATTGGACAGCCGAAGCGTGGTGATTAGGTACGCTGGCCAAGCCCAGATTACCTCGGAGTGTCTTGGCGGTATACTCATCTCGAAATAGCCCGCGACGCACGAGGATGGGCACGACCTCACTGCGAAAGCGATCCCAGTCTGCGGGGTGCTGGACGAACAGGTTGAAGCCGTCGGCCGCGCCGCTTTCGTACCATTGCTCCAGCGTGTCGGCGATCGTCTGAGGCGAACCGGCGACGCGCAGCCATGTCGCAACCTGTGCTTCGATCACCTGCCGCAGGGTCGCGCCTTCGCCCTTGGCGCGGTCGATCTCTTCGTGAAAGCGGCTGATGCCGGCTGCCTCGGGTAGCACGATCTCGGGGAAGGGGGCGTCGAGATCGTGGAGGGAAAAGTCATAACCGGCGAACTGGCGTGACAGGTTGCCCAGCGCGGTGCGGATGTCGCCGTCCGATGTGCGCGCCCGTTCGACGGCTCGCGCTTCCTCGTTGGTGTCGGCGATGGTCACGCCCAGCGCGGGGATGAACAGCAATTCCGCCGGGTCACGCCCGGCCGCTTCGGCGCGGGCACGCACGTCGCTTGCAAGGTCCAGCGATTCCTCCGGCGTGCGCGCGAAGCTGAACACGATATCGGCATGGCGCGCGCTCAACTCGCGCCCTTGGGGGGAAGTCCCGGCCTGGACCAGCGGCGGCTGGCCCTGGGGCGAACGCTGGATGTTGAGGGGCCCCGTTACCGAGAAGAACTCGCCGCGATGGTCGAGCCGGTGCTGCTTGGCGGGATCGAGGAAACGCGCGGCGGTGCGGTCGCGGGTGAAGGCGTCTTCTTCGTAGGAATGCCATAGGCCCTGCACGACCTCGACCGATTCAGTCGCGCGGCGATAGCGGGTCTCGTAGTCGCCGTGGCGGCTGCCGCTGAAGTTGCCTGCGGTGCCGGGGTCCTGGCTGGTGACGATGTTCCAGCCTGCTCGGCCCCGGCTGATGAGGTCGAGCGATGCGAGGCGGCGGGCGATGTCGAACGGCTCGGAATAGGTGGTGCTGATCGTCGCCACCAGGCCGATGCGGCTGGTCGCGCCCGCCACGGCAGACAGCAAGGTCAGCGGCTCCAGGCGGTTGAGGTGATGGTTGGGAAAATCAGGTGTGATGTACTGGCTGTCGACGATGAAGACGAAGTCGAACTTCGCTTCCTCCGCCTCGCGCGCCTGTTTGACGTACCAGTCGATATCGACGCTGGCATCGAGTGGAACCGCCGGGTCGCGCCACAGGCCCTTGCCCGAAGCGTCGCCGATGCCGATGAGGACGGCGCCCAGCTTCAATGTCTCGCGAGTCATGTCGGGGGCTCCTTCAATGTGCCGTGAACAGGGTGCGGGCGGTCGTGGCCGGGGCCGCGCCGGAAAGGCGGGGCGCGGCTTCGAGCAGCTTGCGCGTATAGGGATGCGTGGGGTTGGCCAGCAGCGCGGCGGCGGGGCCGGTCTCGACGACCTGCCCGCGATAGAGCACCGCCACCCGGTCGGCGATGCCCGCCACCGAGCCGAGATCGTGCGAGATGAAGATCTGCGCGATGCCGCGCTCGTCGGCGAGATGGCGCAGCAGCTTGAGGACGTGGAGCCGGTTTACTGCGTCGAGCGCGCTGACCGGCTCGTCGAGCAGCAGCACCTTGGGGTCCAACGCGAGGGCGCGGGCGATGACGGCGCGCTGGCGCTGCCCTCCCGAGAGCAGACGCGGCAGGCGGGTGGCAAGGTCAGGATCGAGGCCGACGGCGCGCAGGGCCGCCGTTACCGAGGCGTCGATGGCCGAGACGTCCAGACGGCCTTTGCGCAACGTGAGCCCTTCGGCGATCGAGGCGCCGATGGTGAGGTCCGGGTCGAGACTGCGCAGCGGGTCCTGGAACACGTATTGCAGCGCGCCCGAGCGGCGGAAATCGCGCAAGGGGGCACCGGTCAGGCCGTCGATCCTTTGGCCGTCCAACTCGATCGCACCCGTCGCGGCGGGGATCAGGCCGAGGATCGTGCGCAGCAGGGTCGTCTTGCCGGAGCCGGTTTCTCCGATCAGGCCGAGGATTTCGCCGGGGGCCACCTGAAGGTCGATGTCCTGCACCACCGTGCGGATGCCGTAACCGGCGTGGAGGCCCCGGACGGAGAGCAGGGCGGGGCGCTGCGGCGTTTCGGCGGCTGGGGCTCGGCCGGTTTCGATGGCGTGAACGGCGTGGTCTTCGATCAGGCTGCGGGTGTAGGCGGTTTTGGGGTGGCGCAGGATTTCGCGGGTCGGGCCGGCCTCGACGATCTCGCCCGCGCGCATGACGATGACGTGGTCGCAGACCTGCGAGACGACCGCGAGGTCGTGGGACACCATGATGAGCGTCAGGTCTTCCTCGCGGCGCAGTTTATCGATCAGGGCGAGGACTTCGGACTGCACCGTCACGTCGAGCGCGGTGGTGGCCTCGTCCGCGATGAGCAGGCTGGGCCCGGCGCAGACCGCGAGGGCGATGAGCACGCGCTGGGCCATGCCGCCGGACAGTTCGTAGGGATACTGGCGGTAGACGGCGGTGGGGTCAGTGAAGCCCACGCGTTCGAGCAGGTCGAGCGCGCGGGCGCGGGCGGCCTTGCGCCTCAGTTTCAGCGTGGCGCGGATGGTTTCGGCCAACTGGCGGCCGACCGGGGTCGAGGGGTTGAGGTAGGAGCCGGGGTCCTGGAACACCGCCGACAGTTCGACCCCGCGCAGGGCTCGCCACGATTTGGCATCGAGCCGCGAGAGATCGACGTCGCGGTAGCGGATCGACCCCGAGGCGACGCTGAGGCCCGGCGGCAGCACGTCGAGGATGGCACGGCAGGTGAGCGACTTGCCGCTGCCGGATTCCCCGACGATGCCCAATGTGCCGCCGCGCGGGAGGTCGAAATGCATGTCGCGCACCAGTTCGCGGCCGTCTGCGGCGACGATGCGCAGGCCGTTGACCGCGAGGATCGGTTCTGCGGGCTCGGCCCGGCGGGCGTGGCGTTCGAGGCTGACGACGTTGTCGAGAGTGGTCATGCGCGCTGCTCCTGGGTGCCGGCATCCCGCATCGCATCCGCCAGCGCGTTAAGCGCCCAGACCGTCGCGACGATCAGCAGGGCAGGGGCGATGGGGCCGAAGGGACGGTCGTAGAGAGTGGAAAGGTCGGTCGCGAGGAGGCCGCCCCAGGTGGGGTCGGGCGGGACCACGCCGATGCCCAGGAACGTCAGCGAGGCGACGATCGAGAGGCACGCGCCGGTCATCGAGGCGGCCGAAACCGCGACGGCGGGCAGGACCTTGGAGATGACGTGGCGGCGGATGATCGCGGCGGTCGAGGCGCCCATCAGGTGGGCCGCCTCGATGTACTCGGCATTGGCGACGGACAGCGCGGCGGCGCGGCTGACGCGGAAGAAGGCGGGGGTGATGAGGATGCCCACCGCGAACATGGCCTGTGCCAGACCATTGCCCAGCATCGCGGTCATCGCGATGGCGAAGACTAGAAAAGGCAGCATCATCAAGGCGTCGATAAGGCGCAGGCCCACCCATTCGAACCGCTTGCCCAGGAACACCGACAGCAGGCCCGGAACCACACCCAGCACTATCCCGATCGACACCGAGAGCAGGCTGGCGAGGACCGATACGGTGGACCCGGCGAGCAGGCGGCTGAAAACGTCGCGGCCCAGCGCGTCGGTGCCCAGCCAGTACGCCGCGCTCGGCCCCTGCAGCAGCGCGGAGGAATCCTGCGCCAGCGGATCATGCGGCGCAAGCCACGGGCCGAACGCGGCGAGCAGCGCGACCACCGTCAGAATGACGATGGCGGCGCGGGCGCTGGGGTAGCGGAGCAATGTTCGGGTCATCGGGTTCAGCTCCTTCGCCGGGCGGCGGGTTGCAGCACGCCGAGCAGGACGTTGACGCACAAGTTGCAGGCGAGGATCAGCACGATCGAGACGACCAGCGTGCCCTGCACCACCGGCACGTCGCCGCGCAGGGCACTGTCGGCGGCCAGCTTGCCCATGCCGGGCATGTTGAAGATCGCCTCGGTGACGACGGCGCCGCCGATCAGCATCGGCACGCGCAGGGCCACCACCGTCAGCGCCGGGCCGGCGGCATTGCGCAGGACGTGAACGAACAGGATGCGCCGCCGCGACAACCCGCGCACCACCGCTCCCGTCACGTAGTTTTCGGACAGCGCGCTGACTAGGCCGGTGCGCAGTTGCCGGGCAAGGTCGGCGACCACGTCCACGCTCAGCGCCACCGCCGGGATGCCGATGGCGGCGAGCCAGCCCGCCGGGTCTTCGGAAAACGGCACGTAGCCCGAGGAGGGCAGCCAGCCCAGCCACAGGCTGAACACCAGGATCAGCACGAAGGCGACCACGAAGGGCGGCAGCGAGGAGACGATCGCGGCGAACAGGGTGATCGCGCGGTCGGTCCGGGTGCCGCTGCGCACGCCTGCGACGAGGCCAAGGCCGGTGCCGAATACCAGCCCCACCAGCAGCGCCATGCCCGCGATCGAAAGGCTGATCGGCAGGCGCTGGAAAATCAGCTCGGCCGCAGGCACGCCGTTGAACCACGAGGTGCCTAGGTTTCCGCGCAGGACTTGGCCTATCCAGTGCAGGTATTGCAGCGCGATCGGTTGGTCCAGGCCGAGGTCGGCGCGGATGCGCGCGATGGTTTCGGGCGAGGCGGCATCGCCCGCGATCCCCGCCGCCGGGTCGAGCCCGGACACCACTCCCAGCAGGAAGGTGATGAGCGTGGCGACGAGGAAAACCGGCACCGCGATGGCCAGCGTCGATCCGACGAAGCGCAGGGTCGCGCGCCCGTGGCGCAACCGGATCGCGGTTGCGCCTTGCCCGGAAACTGCGGTCATTCCACGGTCACTCCTTCCCAGCGGACCTGCGAGGGCACGATGTTGAGGTTCTTCACCCGCGAGCGCGAGGCGACCACGATCGGCGTGCTGAACAGCCACACGCTGGGCCCCTGTTCCACGCCCAGGCGGGTCGCGCGGTGCAGGCGTTCGCGGTATTGCGGATCGTCGATCGGAGTGGCGCGCACTTCATCGATGGCTTTGAGGAACGCTGGCGCCGAGTAAGGCCCGCTCAGGTTCATGATCCCTTGCGGGCCGTAGACTGCCAGCAGGTTCTGGATCGGCGATTCGCGCCCCACCGTGCCGTCCACGGCGATGGCCGGGCGCTTGGCGATATAGACTTCGCTCTGCCAGCTGGAAGAACCGGGCGGGATGATCCGCAGCTTCGACTTGATCCCCACGCGCGCAAGCTGCGCCTGCAGAAGTTCGGCCAGCCCTTCGCTGGAGATCGGGTTGATGACGATTTCCACCGTCAGGCTGCCGGGCGCATGGCCCGCCTGTGCGAGCAGCGCCTTGGCGCGCCCCGGATCGTAGCCCCACTTGTCCTTCGTCTCGGGATCGAAGGCAAAGTAGTGCGGCGGGAATGGCTGGTTGGAGGGAGTGCCCAGGCCCGCCGTCAGCGTCTTGACCAGCTCGTTCCTGTCGATCGCATAGCGGACCGCCTCGGCCACGCGCGGATCGTTGAACGGGGCCCTATTGCGGTTGATCATCAGGTCGGACGAGATCAGCGAAGGCGCCGTCGTCACCTGAAGGCCCCGCGCCCGCGCTTCCTCCACCCGCTTGGGCGCGATGGGGGCGACGTCGATGGCGCCGGACATCAGCGAGGCGACGAGCGTCGAAGGATCGGACAGGGTGGTCAGTTCCAACCGCTCGATATGGATGTTCGCCGCGTCCCAGTAGTCCGGGTTCTTGACGAAGTAGGCGTGCGATTCCGGCACGAACTCCACCATCTTGAACGGCCCCGCGCCGACCGGCCAAAGTGCCAGCTTGGCGGGATCCTTCTCGGCGGCGGTGGGGCTGGCGATGGCGCCGACGCGCCCGGCCATGACATAAGGCAGCTGATAGTCGGGCCGAGCGAGGTGGAAAACCACGCGGCGCGGGCCGTCGATCCCGAAGCTGGCGATGCTTTCGATCTCGGGCCGCAGGAACGAATCCTTCTGCGTCTTGCCGCGTTCGAAGAAGGCCTTCACTGCGGCGGCATCAAGCGCGGTGCCATCGGTGAATTTCAGCCCCTCGCGCAGTTCGAAGGTCAGCGTCCTGCCATCGGGCGAATAGCTCCAGCTTTTCGCTAGCGCCGGCTGGACGTTGCCCTGCTTGTCGAGCCGGGTGAGCGAGGCATAGGCGATGCTCACCGGGTTGATGTCCGCGCCGGTACGGCTGGTCACAGGGTCCCACGAGGTCGGCAGCATGTAGGCCCAGCGGACCCGCGCATTGCCCTTGGCGTCACCGCCCGAACCGCCGCACCCGGCCACCGCGAGCGCGGCGGCCAGGACGACGGTCCATTGCTTCAATCGGTTGCGGATCACGAGTTCACCAGCGTCCGTTCCTCGCTGCCCGCCGGTTCGGACGGCGCGGCGGCGTTGCGGATGTTCGTCGGTTTGGGCAGGCCCAGGTTTCCGCGCAGCGTGGTGTCGTCGTAGTCGCTGCGATAGACGCCGCGCGCCTGCAGGATCGGCACGACTTCGTTGACGAACCGATCGAACTGGTCGGGATGGCCGAGCATGACGTTGAGCCCGTCGAGCGCGCCGGCTTCGAACCAGCGGATGATTTCGTCGGCCACGGTTTGCGCGCTGCCGGTGAAGGGGCTCTTGTACGAAGCGGCGATGCTCTCAACCGTTTGGCGCAAGGTCAGCCCGCCCTCGGTGGCGAGCTGGACGATGCGCTGCGCCTGCGTGAAGAAGCTGCGCCGTGCGTGTTCCAGCGCTTCGACAGGGAAGGGCGCGTCGAGGTCGTACTGGCGGAAATCGTGCCACCCGAACGAACGGCCAAATTCGGCCAGCGCCAGTTCGAAGCTGGTGTCGGCGCGCCGGGTTTCCTGCTCGATGCGGCGGGCGTCCTCGTCGGTGTCACCCACATAGATGCTGACGCCCGGCAGGATCAGCACGTCGTCTGGCCCGCGACCGGCTGCGACCGCGCGTTGGGCGATGTCCTGCTTGAACGCGGCGCCCGCCTCTATCGAGGCGGCATGGGTGAAGATCGCATCGGCGGTCTGCGCGCCCAGATTGCGGCCCTGGTCGCTGTCACCGGCCTGGAAGATCACCGGCTGGCCCTGCGGCGAGCGCTGCAGGTTGAGCGGGCCGGTGACGGAGAAGTACTTACCCTTGTGGTTCAGCGCGTGCAGCTTGTCGGGGTCGAGGAACACGCCGGTTTCGCGGTTGCGCACGAACGCGTCGTCTTCGTAGGAGCGCCATAGGCCCTGCACCACGTCGAGATATTCGAAGGCGCGGCCATAGCGCGTCTCGTAGTCGTAATGTTCGTCGAGGCCGAAGTTGCCCGCCGCGCCCGGATCGCCACTGGTGACGACGTTCCAGCCCGCGCGCCCCTTGCTGATGAGGTCGAGCGAGGCGAGGCGGCGCGCCAGATTGAACGGCGAGTTGAACGAGGTCGTCAGCGTGCCCACCAGGCCGATGTGGCTGGTCGCCACCGCCAGCGCCGACAGCAGCGTCAGCGGCTCAAGCCGGTTGAGGTAGTGCGGCGGCGAATCCTTGGTGATGTACTGGCTGTCGACGATGAACACGAAGTCGAACTTGGCGGCTTCGGCCTTGCGAACCTGCTCGATGTACCAGTCCACATCGACGCTGGCGTCGGCGGGAATGTTGGGGTCCAGCCAGCGGTTGTGCTGGCCGGGGCCGCCGACCCCGGTGGTGACTAGACCGAGCTTCAGGGTGCGCTTCGTCATGATCGTAACTCCTTTGCCGAATGGGGTGGGTGGAAGGTTCAAAGACGTCCCTTGAGCGTCAGGCCGTACATGCGCGGCTCGCCAAGGGCCCCCTGGACGATGCCGTTGGAGGCGCTGACCGACAGCGTGTTGTAGTAGTCCTTGTTGAACAGGTTGCGGACCCACAGCGACGCTTCCCAGCGGTCGTCGGGCGCGCGCACGCCGCCGTGCAGGCCGACCAGCGTATAACCGCGCACGTAGCTGAACGGGTCGAGATTGACCGCCGCGTAGAAGCTGGAGCGATAGCTGATGTCGCCGCCGACATAGGCGTCAACGGTGCCAAGGCCGCGCGTATATTCGAAGTTGCCGGTCGCTGCGTACTTCGATGCGCCCGAGGCGCGCTGGCCCGAAAGGTCCTGCGAAGGCAGGTAGGAATAGAGGTACTGCGAAGGCGCATTGGTATAGGACACGTATTCGGCATCGTTGTAGGTGCCGGCGACGCCCAGCGTCAGGCCTTCGAGCGGTTGGGCGCGGGCATCCACCTCGACACCGCGTGAGCGCAGCTTGCCGACGTTGCTGATGTAGCCCACCGCCGGGGTGACGGCGTAGTTGACGAAGTTGGCCTGGTAGTTGCTGACATCGGCCCAGAACAGCGCAAGGTTGAATTCCGCCTTGCCGCCCAGCAGGCGGGTCTTGATGCCGAGTTCGTAGTTGTCGACCTTCTCGGGCTTGACGAAGATATCGACGCCGAGCGTCTGGCGCACCAGGTTGATGCCGGGCGACTTATACCCGCGCGAATAGGACGCATAGGTGTGCACGTCGTCCGACAGGTCGTAGGCGGCGATGGCCGTGCCCGACAGGTTGTTGGTGTTCTTCGAGGCGGTGTACGATCCCGCAGGCGCATAAGCCGCACGCAGGGCCGCGACCTGTGCCTGGATTGCGGGCGCGAAGCTGGAAAGCGGCGCGTAGTCGCCGGTGGCGTAGGCGTCGTAGATGCCGGTCTTGTGCTCATAAGTGTAACGCAGGCCGCCGGTGAGCCGCAGCGAGGGCGATATGTTCCACGTCGCCTGACCATAGGCGGCGTAGCTATAGGTTGCAGGGACGACGCGGGCATAGGACACCAGGCCGTCGAATACCGATGCGGGCAGGGTGGAAACTGCCGCCGTAGGTGTGTTCGCGGTGGTCAGCCAAGTGGTCGCATCGCGGCCGTAAAGGTTGATCGTGTCGTCGTCCGCCTCCTGCCAGAAGAAGTACAGGCCGGCGGTGTAGTCGATGGTCTGCTCGCCCTTGGACGCGGCGCGCAGTTCCTGACTGAACTGCTGCTGCTTGGTGGCGACGACGGAGTTGGTGATGATGTTGGCGCCGAACTGGTCGCCGTCATAATTGGGCACCCACTTCCAGTTGCGGTAGGCGGTGATCGAGGTGAGGTTCACCGGCCCCACGTCCCAGTCCGCGCGCGCCTGCAGGCCCCAACTCGGCATCTCGTCGTATTGCGAGCTGTCGATGTCGGTCTTGCGGTCGAAGGCGTTGACGGTGCCCGGCACGTAGCCGACATCGGCGGCGCGGCGATAGAACCCGCGCACTTCGGACCCGTTGGCACGCACTGTCGGCAGCACGCCGGCCACGCTGGTGAAGCCGACATCGCCCTTCTGGATTGAATAGTCGGCGATGACCCGCAGCTTGAACGCGTCGGTAGGTTTATAGAGCAGGTCGAAGCGGGCGGCGTGGTTGTCGAGGTTGTCCCAGTCCTGGCGCTGGACGGTGTTGTAGATCAGCCCGTCGCGCTGGGTGCGCAAGTACGATACGCGAAACGCGAGGTCGTCATTGACGACGCCGTTGTACGAGAAATAGCCGCGCAGCTGGTTGTAGTTGCCATAGCTCAGTTCGGCGCGGGCCTGGGTTTTGAATTCGGGCTCGCGCGTCTTGATGTCGATCGCGCCGGCGACGGTGTTCTTGCCGAACAGCGTGCCCTGGGGCCCGCGCAGCAGCTGGATGCTCTCGATGTCGATCAGGTCGGTGATGACCGAACCCGTGCGCGGGCGATAGACGCCATCGACGTAAAGGCCGACGCCCTGCTCCAGCCCATCGTTGGTGCCGCCGGCATTAGTGCCCAAGCCGCGAATGGTGATCGTCTGGTTGCGCCCACTGAAGCCCTGGATGTTGAGGCTGGGCAGCTGCTGGACGATCTGCTTGAGCGACGTCGCGCCCTGCGCTTCCAGCTGGCGACTTGAGATGCTGGAGATCGCGATCGGCACTTCCTGCGCGCTTTCGGTGCGGTAGCGCGCGGTGACGGTGATCTCGGAAATGTCGGCGGCGTCGGCTGTATCTGCCTCGGCAGCTGCTGCTTGCGCCGGATAAGCCGCAGCCAGTGCCATGCCCATCGCCGATCCGATAAAGGCGCTGCGTCGCTGGGCCGGGAATGCCGGAGAATGAAACCGCTTCAAGAAAACCCCCTTGTTGATCGAACCGATCGTGGAGGGGGTTAAGACGCATTATTGTCTACCTATTCAATAGAGTTTTGCTGGTCGGCATATGACTTTCCCTGATAGAGGTGACTCGGCAGAATTTTTACGAAGATGACCGGCGGCCGCTGAAGGAAGGTTTTTGGCATTGGTGGGACCGCTCGACGGCGCTGGCCAACGTGCGGCTGTTTATACGCTGCTGGCGCGGAGAATTGTCCAATTTCAGAACTGGGGGTCCGGAATGGAGGGTTCCGTCAGCTTCTGACCCCAAGCAGGGCTTTGTGGTCTGATAGACAAGCCCTCTTTTACATTCTCTACTAATTTGGTTATGTATGCCGCATGACAAGTGGGAATAGTGAAAGACCGACCGCGTCCGACCACGAGCCGGCAGGCTGGCACGCCTCGGAGAAACGGCGGGACGAGGCAAGGGTCGAATGGCCGACCCTGTTGGTGACAGCGGCGATCTACGTGGGATGGCTATTGCTCACGGCGGAGGCTCACCGTCTCCCCCCGGCGCTGGTCGTGCTTGCGGGAGGCTGGCTCATCGCCTGGCATGGATCGCTCCAGCATGAGGTGATTCATGGCCATCCTACGCGCTGGCAGGGGGTCAATACTCTGATCGGCGCCGTGCCGCTGTCCTTGTGGCTGCCCTTTGTGGTCTATCGGCGCTCGCACCTCGGGCATCATGCGACGCCTGCCATCACAGATCCTTTCGATGATCCGGAGTCGCGCTATCTGGCGTTCGATCGAAGCCAGTTGGGACGTATGCGCCATATGGCCGAACGCGTGCAGGCGACGCTGCTCGGCCGGCTCCTGTTCGGCCCCGCGATCATGGTGGGCCGGTTTCTAGCCGGTGAACTGGCCGGCCTGATCCGCGATCCCATCGGCCGCGCACGCGACTGGCTCCCGCATCTGGCGGGCTGCGCCATGCTTGTGTGGTGGCTGGATCGCTGCGGCATTGGCTTCGCGAGCTATGCGCTGATGTTCGTATATCCGGGCCTGTCGCTGACGTTGCTGCGATCGTTCGCGGAGCATCGCGCCGCACCGGTGCCCGGGCACCGCGTCGCGACCGTCGAGCGCGCCGGCCCGTTCGCTCTGCTTTTCCTGTACAACAACCTGCACGTCGCCCATCACCAGCGGCCCGGCCTCGCCTGGTATCAACTACCCGACTACTACCGGCAGCACCGCGAGAGACTGGCTTACGACAACGGTGGCCTCGTCTACTCGGGGTACGGCGATGTGGTACGCCGCTACCTGCTGCGCGGCCACGATAGGCTTGTGCATCCCGACCACGCGCACAGCGATCGGCCCTGATCGTGATGCGGGTCGCGTCGCTAGGCATGTACGATATGCCCGAGGTCCAGGACGCCAACGATGCGCTATGGAGCGGTCTAGCGACCTGGCTGCGCCGCAACGGGCTCGACGGCGTTCCCGATCACCTCGATCGCGGCCGCCCGCTGGACCAGATCTGGGACGATCCGAACCTGTTGCTGGCACAGACCTGCGGCCTGCCATTCGCTACGAAGTGGAAGGGGCGCCTGCGCTATGTGGCGACACCCTGCTACACCGCGCCCGGATGCAAGGGCCCGCTCTATCGCAGTGTCATCGTGGTAGGGCGCGAAAGTCCGGCGCAGAGCCTGTTGGACCTGCGCGGCACGGTTGCCGCCGTAAACGAGACATCGTCCAACTCCGGCTATGAACTGCTGCGCCGGGCAGTGGCGCCGTTGTCACCTGGCGCTCCGTTCTTCGCCGCAGCGATCGTGACCGGTTCGCACTATGAGAGCGTGAGCGCCGTGGCAAAGGGCAATGCAGCCGTCGCCGCCATAGACGTGGTGACCTTTGCACATCTTGGGCGCCATTGCCCCGATCTGGTCGCACGGGTGCGCGAAATTGGCTGGACCGACCTTTCGCCGGGACTGCCCTTCGTAACGGCCGGAAACGCTTCTCGTGAGTTGATTGATCTGCTGGAACGTTCGCTCGCATGGGCGACACATTCCGCCGAACTAAGCAGCGCACGCGAGACGTTGCTGCTGCGCGCCACTTCGGTCCTGCCACTCGACGTATATTCTGTCATTGGAGATAGAGACGGGGGGAAGCTTTCCGGTCTCTAATAATAGGAAAATCGACCCGATCCGATGCAGGGCGATGGGGAGCCCGAGCCCAGTGCGTAATGTTCGCGCTTGCTGGTGAAGGAGGGGTCAAAGATACGGCCGACATCGGCGGGCGGGATGCCCAGGCCATCGTCGACGAGGTCGATCGTACTATTACTCCTTGCGAAACCAGCGTCATGTCGAGCCGCGAAGCGTCTGCCTGCCATGCATTATCGGCGAATGTGGAGAGCGCCGATTTGAGCGCGCTGGCGTCAATCCCCCGCCTTTGCGGTTACACCTGAGCCTGATAACTTCCTGAGGCGGCGGGGCCGCCTTCCATTTCGGTCAACCCCAGTCGCTTTGCGACGATCACCGGGACCAGCACCTGTCCCGCGACGTTCACTGCAGTTCGTCCCATGTCGAGTATGGGGTCGATGGCCAACAGCAATCCGGCGCCTTCCAGGGGCAGGCCGAGCGTCGACAGAGTGAGGGTCAGCATGACGACGGCGCCAGTGAGGCCCGCGGTCGCCGCTGATCCGATGACGCTCACGAAGGCGATCAGCACATAGTCCGAAGGCTGCAGCGCGATGCCGTAGAACTGCGCCACGAATATCGCCGAGATCGCAGGATAGATCGCTGCGCACCCATCCATCTTCGTCGTGGATCCCAGCGGAACCGCGAAAGCGGTATAGGCGCGGGGGACGCCTAGGCGCTCGGTCACTTCCTCGGCGACCGGCATCGTGCCGACCGAGGAGCGCGAGAGGAAGCCGATCTGGATCGCAGGCCAGGACACGGCGAAAAACCTGCGCGGGTCGATCCGATGCAGCAGAAGCAGCGCAGGGTAAACGCCAAACAGAACGATCGCCAGCCCGGCGTAAACTGCGGCGGCAAAGCCGCCCAGCGCGGACAGTGTATCCCATCCATAACTCACCACGGCATTGGCGAGCAGTGCGGCGGAGCCGACCGGGGTGAGGGCGATGAGCCAGCGCAACAACTGACGCAGTACCATGTTGGCCGAAGTCATGAATGTGAGGAACGGCTCCGCGCGCTCGCCGATGCGCACGGCCGCCGCGCCTACGGCTACCGCAGCGATGATGATCTGCAGGACGTTGAACGAGACCGACGTGCTCGCCTTGCCGTTTTCGAAGTTCGTTGAAGCTGAAATGCCCAAGTAGTTGGCCGGCACCAGACCGTTCAGGAAATCGAGCCAGCTACCGACCGAGGCCGGGGCCTGAGCGGCGGTCCGGGCAATGCCGGCGTGCAGGCCGGGTTGTATCCATAGGCCCAATGCGATGCCGATGATTACCGCGATCAGGGCGGTGATCGCGAACCACACAAGCGTATGGACGACCAGCCGTGCGGCATTGTCGAGCCCGCGCAAAGCAGCAACCGAAGCGACGATGGCGGTGAAAACGAGCGGGGGGACGAGTGTTCGCAGCAATTGTACGAATATCTGGGCCGCCGTGTGGAAAGCTGCGGTAGCGCCCACGGCGGCGCCTCCTTGCGGATCCAGCCCTCGTACGATCAGCCCACCCAGGAGGCCCACGATCATGCCTAGCAGCACTTGCACGCCGAAGCCGGGAAGCCATGAGCGGCGAACGGTATCAATGGATGCAGTCATCCGAGTGAATCTAACGCGCGCCCCTTCAGCAAAGATATTTCTCTATCACGTAGGTAGAGAAATATCTTTGCTGAAGGCAATCAAAAGTCGCTACGGCATTCGACACCCTTTCCAGACGGGCGGTAGCGCTCGCGAATCTTGGTATCGTTGACGTGGGGCCGCATAACCGATGCAAGCTCGCCGCTCTGGAAGCCGGTTCACCTTCTCGGGCGTCGACAAGCCCGGCTAGGTCGCGGCCAATGAAATCTTGCTGTTGACTTTGCCTGCCCGGACCATAGGTTGAACAGGCTTTCCGCAAGCGGCCATGCCTCTCGGAAACGCGTCGGTGGCCGCTTGTGCGACCCGGCCCCCGCCTTGGACGACAGCGTCAGGCGACTTCCTCGAAACCGGTGAACCGCGCCTTGGACAGCCATTCGCGCGCTTCGCAGCTCCTTTCCGCGCCCAGTATTCAGCAAAGGATACGTCGATGTCCCTCAAGCTCTCCGATTCGGTTCTAGGCTTCACCCAGAACTCCACCGAAGGCAGGCTCCATTCTCACGAATAGGCCGGCGGCAGCTTGACCAAGCAGAAACCGTACTTGCGCCTCGTCACCCAGCCCACCTGAACGGCCCTTGCGCCAACGCGCCCCTGTGGAGATCGCGATGATCGACCTGTATTACTGGACCACGCCCAACGCACACAAGATCACGATCTTCCTGGAGGAAACGCACCTGCCTTTCCGCATCACCCCGGTGGACATCAGCCGGGGCGAGCAGTTCCTGCCCTACTTCCTGTCCATCGCCCCCAATAACCGTATCCCGGCGATCGTCGACGACGATCCGGCTGACGGCGGGCCGCCGCTCTCGGTGTTCGAATCCGGCGCGATCCTGCAGTACCTCGCCGAGAAGATCGGACAGTTCATCCCGGCCGATCTGCGCGGGCGCAGCGAGGCGGTCCAGTGGGTGTTCTGGCAGATGGGCGGGCTGGGTCCGATGGCGGGGCAGAACCATCATTTCCGTCATGCTGCGCCGCAGGAGATACCCTATGCGATCGCGCGCTACACCAACGAGACCAATCGGCTCTACGGCGTGCTGAACAAGCGCTTGGCCGACCGCCCGTTCCTGGCCGGTGAAGACTACTCGATCGCCGACATCGCCTGCTATCCGTGGGTTGTGCCATGGCAGCGCCAGGGCCAGTCCCTGGACGAGTTTCCGAACGTGAAGCGGTGGTTCGAGGTGATCGCGCGGCGCCCCGCTGTCGCCCGTGCCTACGCGTTGGTCGACGAGGTCAATCCTGATGCCCACGCACCGCAGAGCGAGCAGGCCCGGCGCATCCTGTTCGGCCAGACCGCGACGTCGATCGATGCGGCGCAAGCAGGCTGATGCGTCATTCGCAACCCGGTGCGCAGACGTTACATCCTGTCCGCTCCCAACAACTCACTCGCCATTGAACCGGCCTCGCCTAGAGCTACCTTGAGACGGCCATGACCCACCCCCGCCAAATGCACCTGGGCGCCTTCATGCGCCCGATCTCGATCCACACCGGGGCCTGGCGCTATCCCGGCGCCGCGCCCGATGCGAACTTCAACTTCCCGCTGATCCGGCGGCTTGCGCAGCGGCTGGAGGCGGCGAAGTTCGACGCCTTCTTCATGGCCGACCATCTCGCCGTGCTCAACATGCCGATCGACGCCTTGAAGCGTAGCCACACCGCGACCTCGTTCGAGCCCTTCACCTTGCTTTCGGCGCTGGCCGGGGCGACCGAGCGGATCGGCCTCGTCGCCACGGCTTCCACCACTTACGACGAGCCCTATCACATCGCCCGGCGCTTCGCTTCGCTCGACCATCTGAGCGAGGGCCGGGCGGGGTGGAACATCGTCACCACCGGCAATCCGGAAACCTCGCATAACTTCGGCAGTGACCAGCACCTCGCGCACGAGACGCGCTATGCGCGCGCGCGGGAGTTCTACGATGTCGTCACCGGTCTGTGGGACAGTTGGGCCGACGACGCTTTCGTGCGCGATGTCGAGACGGGCGTGTTCTTCGATCCCTGCAAGCTCCATGTGCTCGATCACAAGGGCGAGTTCCTGTCGGTACGCGGGCCGCTCAATATTGCGCGGCCAGTGCAGGGCTGGCCGGTGATCGTGCAGGCCGGCGCCTCGGAACCCGGCCGCCAGCTTGCCGCCCAGACCGCCGAGGTGATCTTCGGCTCCGCCGACACGCTCGAGCGCGGCAAGGCGTTTTACGCCGATGTTAAGGGCCGGATGCCTGCGCTCGGCCGCGATCCGGACAGCCTCAAGATTCTGCCCGCCGCCTTCGTCGTGGTAGGCGACATCGACGAAGAGGCGCAGGCGCGGCGCGCGCATCTCGATAGCCTGGTGCACTACGACAGCGGCATACGCTCGCTGTCGATCGCTCTCGACTACGACGTTTCAGGCTTCGACCCTGACGGCCCGCTGCCTGAAATTCCCGAAAGCAACGCGAGCAAATCTGGCCGTGACCGTATGGTCGAAGCGGCGCGGGGCCGCTCCATCCGCGAACTTGCGGCGAAGGCGGGCAGCTACGCTGGGCTGGCATTCGTGGGATCGGCAACGACGATCGTTGACCAAATGGAAGCCTGGCTGGAGGAACGCGGCTCGGACGGCTTTAATATCATGTTCCCCTGGCTGCCCGGGGGGCTGGAGGACTTCACCGACAAGGTCGTTCCTGAACTGCAGCGTCGGGGCATATTCCGCAAGGAGTACACTGGTACCACTTTGCGCGACCACCTCGGCCTGGCTCGGCCAACCAACCGCTTTTTCTAGATAGCCGCGCCTCTTCACTCAGACGCCTTTGATTACTCGATGCGTCATCTGGTTCCCGTTGAAAGAATGGGACAGGCCTTGCGACGGGCGAATGCTGCCGGGTTTCGTAGGACATATCTGCATTCGCGACGCCGGCGCTCGAGGCGACGGACGGTTCCAGCCGGTTTGTGCCTACCGTGCTGACAGTCGTATGCTACAATGTGCCGCCAGACTCTCGGCTGCCCGCCACTCGCCGGGATCGGGCGGATCCTGGCGGGCGCGCTGGTCATCAACCTGTTTCCAGCAGCGGCGCCGCATTGATCCGCGCTCGGTCGAACCGCGTCGCCAGTGGCCAGGCGGCTGCGGCAGCAAAGATGCAGGCGACGAGCCCCAACGGCCCGATCGGCTGGTAGCCGCCGAACCCTTGCGCGATGAAGCCGGCGCCGAGCGAGCCGAACGACTGGAACAGCAGCCAGGTGCCCGTGGTCATCACCGCCAGCCGCCCGGTGGCGTCAGTGGAATAGGCGAGGCCGAGCAGCAGCGGATAGGTAATGAACCAGGAGACGTTGTAGAGGATCAGCGCCGCGCCGAAGAAACGCGGGTCGGTCACCGTCGTCAGCAGGGCGCAGGCCACGCCGCAGGCACCCAGCGCCAGCGCGAGCGGCATGACCCGAGGCAGGCGGGCCACCACGGCGACGAGGGCGAGGTTGCCCAGCGCACTCAGCAGGGTGGCCAGGCTCTGGTAGCGTCCGAAGGTGGTCGCAGGCAGGCCGATGGCATGAGCGGCGCGCTCCATGAACGGCCAGATCGCGAGGCTGCCGAAGGCGAACAGCGCCATCGCCGCGAGCACGCGCCAGCCATAGGCGCCGAGCGGGGCGCGAAGGGGGCTTTCGGCGAAGTGCACCGGCGCAGGCGCGCGGCCCGAAGGGAGGAGCAGCGTGCCGAGGCCGAGCGCGGCGGAGAGGCCCGCGAGCGCCGTGAACATCCCCGCAACGCCGTGACTGGCGCCCACCATCGGCAGGCCGATGTTGACCGCCGCGAACAGCAGGGTCTGCACCGCGATCCCCGCTGAGATCGCGCGCGCAGGGTGGTCGGTCCGCCCCGCCGCGAGATTGACCGCGCTGTTCATCAGGCCGAACCCGAACCCGGTCGCCACGCGCCCTGCGAGTAGTGGCAGGTACAGCGCAAATCCGGCCGATGCCGCTTGCGCCGCGACCACCAGCACCGTCGCAACGCTCGCCAAGCTACGCGCGCTCATTGCTTGCGCCCGGGGTGCCACGAGAAACATGGCGGCGGCGTAGGCGAGCGTCTCGGCCATGCTCCACGCGCCCATCTGGACGGGCGTGAAGTCATAGCGGTCGATCAGGCCACCGACGAGATAGGTGGTGAAGTTGTTGCCGATATGCGCCGCGCCGGTCGCCGCGCCGATGGCGGCGAAAGTGGCGATCCGGGTCGGAGCGAGCGACTTGCGCGGCGCATCAGTCATCCGATCAGAACCTGTACGCTGCGGAAAGGCCGTAGGTACGGCGCTCGCCGGGATAGGTGCTCATCGAGCGGTTGAAGAACATGCCGAAGGTGTTGGTGCGGTAGTACTCGTTCGTCAGGTTCTTCACCCACGCGGCAACTTCAATGCCGCTGTTGGTGCGGTAGGCGACGCGCGCATCGCCCAGCCAGAGCGCGTCCTGGCTGAAGGTGTCGCGCACCAGCGCCCGGATCGCCGGGTCGGCAAGGAAGGGCGCGGGATTGTTGTTGGTGGCGTCCGACCAAGTGTGGAAGCGGTAGCGGCTGGTATAGCGCCAGTCGGTGCTGAACGTCAGCGTGCCCGAACCTACGGCGACCTCGTAGCTGCCCGCAAGGTTCAGCGTGTGCCTGGGCGCACGTTCGAGCGACTGGCCGGACAGGTCCAGCGGCGCGCCCTGATTGATCGGGAACGGCACCGAAGCATTGGTGAAGCCCTTGTACTTGGAATCCTGGAAGCCATAGCCCGCGCTGAGCGAGAGCCCGGCGAAAGGCCGCGCCGCAGCTTCGATCTCGAACCCGTTGACGCGCGCCGACGCCGCGTTCTGGGTGCGGGTGCCGACGCTCTGCAGCACGGTCACCTGCATGTCGTCGATGTCGTAGTGGAAGGCGGTGGCGTTGAACGTCACCTTGCGGTCAAGCCAGCTCGTCTTGATGCCCGCCTCGTAGGAGGTGAGCGTTTCCGGATCGTAGACGCCAAGGTCGCCGGGGCTGGCGACATAAGTGTTGTATGCGCCGGAGCGGAAGCCGCGCGCGACGCGGGCGAACAGCAGCACGTCGTCGGTCGCCTTGTAATCGGCCGAGGCGTCCCAGGTGAACTTCTTCCATGAGCGGCTGCCCGGCACCGGGGCAAGGGTGCCGCCCGCGCCGTCGAGGTAGATATCGTTGGCGGTGTCGATGTAGACGTTCCTGGGTACGCTGGTGTCGAACACGTCATCGGCCTGCGTCGCATAATCGTAGGCAATGCCGTCGATGCTCTTCTTTTCCCAGGTGTAGCGGCCACCTGCGGTCAGCTTGAACTGCGGTGTCACTTCGTAGCTGACGCTGGCGAAGCCGGCAACGTTGTCGGTCTTGGTGTCGAAGTCGTAGGCGGCGCCGTCCACGCCGAAGTTGATCGGGCTGTAGAGGCCGAGCTGGCCGAAGCTGTTGGTCTTGTCGTGCAGGAAATAGGTGCCGACGATCCAGCCGAAGCGTTCGCCATCGGGCGATTCCAGGCGCAGTTCATTGGTGAATGTCTGCGACGAACCACCGTAGCGCTCGTGGTACTTAGAGATCGGATTGGCATCGTCGTCCGAGTAGATGAGCGAGCTGGACTTCTCGTAGGAGGCGATGTCGATCAGGCGCACACCGCCCAGGTCTACGTCCAGCCGCGCGTCGGTGCCGAAGCGGCGGGCGCGGGTGAAGTCGGAGCCGTTGTTGCTCAGCGCCGTTTCGCTATCGCGTTCGGCATAGCCGTCGAAGTCGGTGCCGCCTGCCAGCAGGCCGACGTGCTGCAGCGGCTGGCGCTGCTTGCTGACGCCGCCGTGGACCTTGACCAGCAGCGTGGCATCTGGCGTGAACTCGTAGCCGAGCTGGCCGCGCAGGTCCCAGATGTCGTAGCCGCCGGCCTTACTGTCGGTGAAGTCGTTGTGGTACTGCCCGTCACGGCTCTTGTAGACGCCCGCGACGCGGACGTTCAGCTTGTCCGCCAGGGGCCCGCCGACGCCGGCTTCCAGTTCGACGGTGTTGTCGCTGCCGTAGACGGCGCGGCCCTGGCCGGCCAGCGTGTCGCTGGGCTTGGTGGTGACGTAATGGATCGCGCCCGCCGTGGTGTTCTTGCCCCACAGCGACCCTTGCGGGCCGCGCAGCACTTCGACGCGGTCGAGGTCGTAGAGCGGCTCGCTCTGCGCCGAACCTGCGGAGATGAACACCTCGTCCTCGTAGACGCCGACTGCCGAGGTGGCGGTGGGGGTAAAGTCGTTGGTGCCGATGCCACGCAGGCGATAGCGCGGCATGGCGGCGCCCATCGCCGATTCCGCTGCAAGGTTGGGGGTCTGCCGGGCGAGGCCGATGCCGTCGCGGATCTGCTTGGATGCGATGTCCGCTCCGCCGATCGCGGTGATCGAGAGCGGCACGTCCTGCAGGTTGGCCGAACGCTTGGTCGCGGTGACGACGATCTCGCCGCTGTAGGAGGAGCCCGCGTCGTCGGCTGCGGGTGCTTCGTCGGCGAAGGCTGGCGCGGCCAGCAGCAACGCCAGCACACTGAGGCTACCCGACAGGGCGGCGGCGGTGCGGATGGATGGTGTCATGTGTAGTCCCCTGCGTTTTATCGTTGATCATGCGCCGCGGACACGCGGGAAGCGGGCGACCGCCTCCAGCACTTCGAGGTCCATGTGGCTGCGGATGTATTCGCGCGAGGCGTCGCGCGGCGGGTTCCAGTCCCACGACTGGAGTCGCCCGGTGGCGTTGGCGGCGGAAACGATGCGGCGGAGGCGCTGGCTGGCGATGACGTCGCGCTTAATGGCGGCGAGGTCCCAGCGGCGGGCCACTTCGTCCCGGAATGCGGTGATGCGGGTCGCGTGCTCCGGGGCCTGCGCGAGGTTGCGCAACTCGTCCGGGTCGGCCGACAGGTCGTAGAGCTGGTCGGGGTCGGCGGGCGAATGGATGAATTTCCACGGGCCGCGCCGGATCATCACGACCGGGGCGAGGGCACCTTCGCCCAGGTATTCGCCGATGACTTCGTCATGGCCCTCGCTGCCCTCCAGGTGCGGCACGAGGCTACGCCCGTCGATCGGCGCGGCAAGGTGGGGCTCCAGCCCGGCGAGGTCGAGCAGGGTGGGGAACAGGTCGACCAGCGACACGCTCGCGTCCACCGTGCGCGGGGCGATGCGGCCGGGCGCACTGACGATCAGCGGCACGCGCGATCCCGCCTCGAAGAAGTTCATCTTGTACCAAAGGCCCCGTTCGCCGAGCATTTCGCCGTGGTCGCTGCACACGACGATCACGGTATCGTCGGCCAGCCCGGTTTCCTCCAGCGTGTCGAGGATCAGGCCGACCTGTTCGTCGACAAAGCTGATCGCGCCGTAATAGGCGCGCCGCGCTGCGCGGACCTGATCTTCAGTGACGGCATCGAGATCGTTTCCGCAGACGTGCCGAAGGCGGCGCGAATGCGGGTCGAGTTCGTCGAGTGGCAACGACACGCGGGGCGGCTCGATGTCTGCATCTTCGTACAGGTCCCAGTACTTGCGCGGAATCGCGAAGGGATCGTGCGGGTGGGTGAGCGAGGCGACGAGAAAGAACGGGCGCGCATCGTGGTCACCGCCTTCGCTGCCTCGGCCCCTCGCGATGTCGAACAGCTTGCGGCGGGTGGTAAAGACCACTTCCTCGTCGAAATCGAGCTGGTTAGTGCGTACCGCAGGGCCTGCGGTCAGTACCGAATCCATCGAGTGATACCACGTCGGGCGCTCGTCGAAGTTCGTCCAGTCGGGCGTCCAGCCGAAGTCGGCGGGGTAGATGTCGGTGGTTAGCCGCTCCTCAAAGCCATGGAGCTGGTCAGGGCCGACGAAGTGCATCTTGCCCGACAGGATCGTGCGATAGCCGCCCAGTCGCAGGTGATGCGCGATCGTAGGCGTGGTGGCGGGAAATTCGCAGGCATTGTCGTAGGCGCCGATGCGCGAGGGCAGCTGGCCCGACAGCATCGAGAAGCGCGACGGCGCGCACAACGGGCTGTTGCAGTAGGCCGAGCGGAAAGACACGCCCTGGGCCGCTAGCCGCGCGAGGTTGGGCGCCTTCACCGGCGACGTGCCAAGGAACGGGAGTGCCCCCGCCGTAAGCTGGTCGGCCATGATCAGGAGAAAGTTTTGCTTCGTTGCCATCGACTCATATTGTCTAGTGATTTGGTTGGGATTAGATAGAGAGATCCCTGGGCACGAGTGAAGCCGCTATTTTCTTAAGGGTGCGATAAGTGGGATTGATATCAACCGGCTTCGGAAGACTGCCTCTCAAGAGCCTGGCGGTGTTCGAGGCGGCGGCGCGGCACGGCACGTTTTCGGCCGCTGCCGGGGAACTGGCGATGACGCAGGCGGGGGTCAGTCAGCACATCTCGCAGCTGGAGGCGGACCTGGGCATCGCGCTGTTCGACCGCAAGCATCGCGGCGTCGCGCTCACTTCGGCGGGTGCTCAGTTCCACCTTTCGGTCGAGCAGCGGCTGCGCACGCTGGCGGACGGGGTCACATCGGTGCGGCGACTGGGCGGCGAGCGCACTTTCGATATCCTCACCGACTTCGGCTTTGCCGCCTGGTGACTGATGCCGCGCATCGCGGCCTTGTCCGAACTGATGCCGGAGGTAGAAATCCGCCTCGTCACCACCCAGTCCGAGATCGACGCGTCCTCCGCCGATTTCGACCTGGGTGTCCTGTTCGGGCGCGGCGCCTGGGCGGGCTGCACGTCGCGCCTGCTGTTTCGCGAGGAGGTCTATCCGGTCTGCTCGCCCGCTTATCTGGGCGACCGCAAGTTGCCGCTGAGCCCCGGAGACATCGCCGGGATGCGACTCCTGCACTTGCGCAGCAATTCGCCGCAGCGCTGGTTCGACTGGGATGAATGGTTCGCCGGGATCGGCGCGCAGCCGCCCAGGCGCCATCAGGAACTGGTGTTCAACAATTACCAGATCGTGCTGCAGGCGGTGCTGCTGGGGCAGGGCGTGGGCATCGGCTGGACTCCGCTGATCGACGACCTCGTCGCGAACGGCAGTTTGGTGCGGTTGAGCGACGTGCCGCTTTCGAGCGATCGCGGCTATCATATCGTCCGTCCGGTGCGCGCGAACGCGACCAATCCCCTGGCCGACACCATCGCCGCCTGGCTGATCGGCGAACATGATCTAGCCCACGCTAATTCGGGAGCACCCTTGCAATGACGATCACCGCAACGCGCCTCGAGGTCCTGCCCGTAAGCGGGCGGATCGGTGCCGAGATCACCGGCGCGAAGCTCGGAGGCGATCTCGATGCGGCGACCGTCGCCGGGATCCGCGCAGCGCTCTTGACGCACAAGGTGGTCTTCCTGCGCGAGCAGGGACATCTTGACGATGGGGCCCACCAGGCGTTCGCGCGGACGCTGGGAACGCCGGTCGGACACCCAACCCTGCCCGGCGACGGTGGCGATTTCCTGCTTGAACTCGATTCACACCGTGGCGGCAAGGCGAACAGCTGGCACACCGACGTGACCTTCGTGCCCGATTATCCGGCGATCTCGATCCTGCGCGCGGTGCTGGTCCCGCCTGCCGGCGGCGACACGACTTGGGCCAACTGCGTCAGTGCCTACGAGCGCCTGCCTGCTTCGCTGCGCGGCCTAGCGGATGGGCTGTGGGCGGTGCACAGCAACGATTACGACTACACTGCCAATCAGGAAGCCCCCGACGCGGCGCTGGACGCCTATCAGGCGACCTTCGCTTCGACCATCATCGAGACCGAGCATCCACTCGTGCGCGTGCACCCCGAAACCGGCGAGCGAGCGCTGGTGCTGGGCAGCTTCTTCAAGCGCTTCGTCGGCCACGGGCAGGACGAGGGGCGTCGTCTGTACGATTTGTTCCAGAGCCACGTCACGCGGCTGGAGAACACCGTGCGCTGGCGCTGGCGTGTCGGTGACGTGGCGATATGGGACAACCGCGCGACACAGCATTACGCGATCGATGATTACAACGGTGCTCATCGGGTCATGCGCCGGGTCACGCTGGCGGGCGAGGTGGCTCGCGGGATGGATGGACGCAGCAGCCGGAGGATCGCCTAGCCCGATTGCGCAATTCGTGCCAGCGGCACGGACCATCAACATCGCTACAAGTGGCTCTATCTCACGCCGGAAGCGCGGGAGCCGGTCGCGACGCACATTTTCTCGTATCCTGCCACGACCAGGTCGCTCCAGCTTCGACACATCGTTATTTCGATTAAGAGCATCTCAGATTTGAGCATTATCTACAGGTCGGCGATCGCGCCAGCCGTGGCCGATGACGCGGGAAGCACGGACGAAGATCGTCCGGCCGAACAGGTGGTCAACGATTATTTGACGGCGCAAGGGCATGCCTGCCATCAATGTGGCGGAGCCGCTGAGAAGCACAGGGAGAAGACCGTGAAGGCAGTAACGGGGGGCGCGGTAGCGCTTGCGCTGGGAGCGGTTGCCTTGGCTGCGGGAACTGCGCGAGCGAATGATTCCTCGGCGCAACTCGCTGCGGGGGGCCTGGTGCTCACAAAGAGCGACGCGATCGAAATGCAGTCCGAGGACCTCTACATATCGCGCGATGCGGTTCGGGTGCGGTATCGGTTCCTGAACAGCAGCGGTCGCGACACGACTGTGCGTGTCGCATTCCCGATGCCGGATATCGGCGGGGAGGGCTTTTTCGAGGGGGACGTGTCGGTGCCCGTCGATGCCCCCGCTAACATCCTCGGTTTCACGACGCTGGTGGATGGCAAGCCGGTCCGGACGATACTGGAACAGAAAGCGATGGTGGGGGACACCGACCATAGCGCCTGGCTGGCGGCGCACCATGTTCCGATCGCCCTTCACATGGGGGCGACCGACGCCGCCATAGCCAGATTGCCGGAATCGAAGCGGATCGAGGCAAGGAAGCTCGGTCTCATCGGCGAAGACGACGAAGGGCTGTGGATATTGCGGACGACCTACCACTGGTTGCAGGCGTTTCCGGCGGGAAAGCAGGTGACGATTGAACATCGCTACAAGCCTTCCGTCGGCGGAACGGTGATGACAGGCATCGGCCAGGACTGGGAAAACGATACGGTCAAAGTATACTGCGTGGAGCCGTCGATTCTGGCGACCCTGCGCCGCTCGGCGAAAGGCGGCAGCGGTCCGCGCTATTCGGAAAGCTGGATCGAATATATCCTCGTCACCGGTGGGAACTGGAAGAAGCCCATCGGTGATTTTCGCCTGGTCGTGGACAAGGGCACGCCGCAGGCGCTGGTCAGTTTTTGCGGCGAAGGCGTCAGGAAGATCGGCCCGACCACATTCGAAATGCGCAAGCGCGACTGGCGTCCGCAAAAGGATCTTTCGATCCTCTTTCTCAAACCGTTCGGGGCCGAATGACGATCACTTAAATGCGGCATGACCGGTAATTTTGCCAGCTTATGGGGTGCATTCTGTGAGCCCGGCGATCTGCGAAATCCCCGCGTTCCGAATGGATGAATAAAAGCGGTGCCCGATGTGCGACACAGGTTTGCACGGTTTGCACGGTTTGCACGGTCCGAGGGAAAAGGTGTCGCCTTGCGATTGGTAATTAGCCGGGCGGGCCAGGTGGGATTTCAACGGGAGCATGGCCAGAACGTGCCCTGACCTACCCTCGTGCGAAAATGGAACGTGGGAAGAGAGCTGACATGCCGCCCGCTCACGCGCCGCGTGCTGCGCAATTGGCCTGCAGAACTTCCATCACGCGGGCTACCGCCAGTTCCAGCGGCGCGACCTCGCCCATCAGCGCGAAGCTGCCGCCCAGCGCGAAGGCACAGTGGCCGTGGACCGTGGCGATCAGCGAACTGGTGAGGCGGGCAATCCGGTCGGGATCGTCTTCGGGCAGGAGCGAGCCCACCTCGCGCCGGATGATGTCGGTGAGGCGCACGCGTTCGGCGACCAGGCTTTCGGCCATCTCCAGCCCAGCAGGAACCCGGTGTTCGTAGATCGCGGCCCACAGGTTGACGTTGCTGGCCGCGAAATCGAAGTAGCCGCTGACCAGGACCACGATCCTCTCGCGGCCTTCCACTCCTTCTAGCCGCGCCTCGATCCACTGCGACCAAAGCGCGAAGGTGCGGCTGTTGATCGTCATGACCAGCAAGTCGACGTTGCCGAAGATGTGCATGATCGTGCCGACCGAATAGCCAACGCGCTTCGCGACTTCGCGCGCGGAAAAGCGGGCGTAGCCGCTTTCCGCCATCACTTCCTGACCGGTCGAGAGGATCAGTTCGCGCAGTTCGTCACGGCCGTGGTCGGATCGCCGCCCCACGTCACTTGGCCTGGCGGATGAAAGGATAGCGCAGCTGCGCGAAATAGCCTTGGGGAACGGCCTCGGGCACCCCGTAACCCTGCGGCCACTGGCCCTTGGGGAAATAGTGGGTCCCAAACAGACGGTCGAGCCAAGGGAAATGGATGGCGAAGTTCTTGTCGATCCCCTCGTCCTCCAGCGCGTGATGCCAGTGATGGAAACGCGGCACCACGAAGAACTGGCCCAGGCGGTCGAAATTGCCGCGCACGTTGGCATGGATCAGCGACGAGTAGACGTAGACGAGGCCGATGTAGGCCTGCATCACCGAGGGCAGGAAGCCGAACGTGAGCAGGGGCAGCGAAGTCACCCCGCGCAGGAGGACGATCTCGGCGAAGTGCATCCGCCCCCCGGCGAGCCAGTCCATCGAGCGGGCCGAATGATGCACGGCATGGAAGCCCCAAAGGAACGGGATCCGGTGGAACAGCCGGTGGAACCAGTATTGTGTAAGGTCGGTGAGGAACATTGCCGCGATGAACTGGACGATCCAGGGCAGCCCGCTCACCGTGGCACGTACACCCGACAGAGTCTCTCCATGGGCATTGAGATAGCTCGATGGCGCCAGGGCAAGAAAGGTGACGATCTGCACCAGCATCGAGCTGACGAGGAAGTAGAACAGGTCCTCGCTCCATTCAGGCCGGAACAGCCGCTGCTTGCCGCGATGGGGGGCGATGCGCTCCAGCGGCGCAAACATCAGGCCCGTGGCGATCAGGTTCACCGCGAAGAAGTCAGCGCCGAAGAAGATGCCCCAGTCGTGCATCTCACGCGGTTGCACCGACGCGCCTCCCAGCACCGTGCCGGCCAGTGCCACCAGCAAGGCGGTCATGCCTAGCGCCTTGCGCGGGCGTAGCAACAGGCTGAGCAGCGCCAGGGCGTAGGCGCCCAGCAGAGTGGCGTGAACGACGATGCGGAATACGGACGATGCCAGGACCGGCGCCAGTTCGGGAGTGGCCAGCCAGCCGGGCCAACGCAGAGCCGCGACGAAGCTCAGACCCGCAAAGGCCAGCAGCAAGGCGAAGAAGCCGGAAAACCAGCCGGTACCGAAGCCCCGCGCTTCGATCGGCGCTTCGAGATCGCGCACCAGTCGCTTGAGAATGGATGTCATGGGTCCTGCTCTCCTGTCGTGACGGAACCTATAGGCGTAAAATCGAACACTGTCGAATTTAATTGCACAGTGTTCGATTGTTCGATAGGCATAAAGCCTCGCAGCCACAACCGAAGGACGCGGCGTGACCGAAATCCTGCTTTTAGCGACGATTATTCTAGGTGCTCTGCTGCATGATACCCGCCGCCGGCTTGCCGGACTGGAGCGGGTGGTGGGGAAGGGCGCTTATGCGCTCGGGCCTGCGACTCAGCCCGAATCGGCGGTGTCCATTCGCGAGATTGCGGACCCGCAGACCTTTGCCCCGGCACCGGTCATCGAGCCTCTCGAACCGGAACCGTTGCCGCCCGAGCCTACCGCCGAAGTGGTCGCTACGGCATTCGACGCACAGCCGGATGTGCCGGACGTCGCGATCCGCGAAGATGCGCCCTTGACCGAAGAAGCGGCACGGTCGGGCGGCAAACCGGCAGCGTCGGGCTTCGGATTCGAGGACCTGTTCGGACGCAAGCTGCCGATCTGGGCCGGCGGGATCACGCTGATCGTCGCCGCCGTGCTGATGGTCAAATATTCGATCGATTCGGGCCTTCTCTCCCCCGTCGTTCGAGTGATGCTGGGCCTGGTGTTCGGCACGGGGCTTATCGCAGGCGCCGAACTAGTACGTCGAAGCGAGGACAGGGTGCGCGATCCGCGCGTGGCCCAGTCACTTGCCGGTGCCGGAGTCGGCGGGCTCTACGCTGCTGTGCTTGCCGCCGCCAATCTCTACGACCTCGTCGGACCCGGCGCGGCGTTCGCTGGACTTGCTGCCATCACCGGCTTGGCGATGGTTCTGGCGATGCGCTTCGGCGTGCCTTGCGCAGTGCTGGGACTGGTCGGCGGCCTGGCGACGCCGGCGGTGGTACAGTCCAGCGCGCCGAGCATTCCGCTGCTCGCCGGTTACCTCGCGATCGTAATCGGCAGCCTGACACTGCTCTCGCGCCGTCAGCGTTGGGTATGGCTGGGCATCGGTGCATTGGTAGGCGGGGCGGGCTGGAGCCTGGCCCTGATCGTGCTGGGCGGATTGGACAATGCCGCCACATTGTCGCTGGGACTGCTCATGCTGCTGCTGGGCCTCGGCCTGCCGGCGATGAGTTTCGACCGGCACGCCGTGCCCGTCCTGCACGTCGGCGCGGCGGTCGTCTCCGCCTTGCAGCTTGCGCTTCTGGTGGCGACAGGCGCGTTCGCGCCGCTGACCTGGGGACTTTACGGATTGCTGTCGCTGGCCTTCGTCTGGCTCGCAGGGCGCACGCCGATGCTGCGCAAGGTCGTTGCGGTGCCGGTGCTGACGGCGCTTGGCCTGGTCGCACTCTGGCCCTCGCCGGACATGGCGCTCTTCGCGGCCGTGATCGCTGGCATAGCGCTGATTTACGGCGGCTATGCCTTGCGCAACCTGTGGCGCGGCAGGGGCGGGCTGATGGAGGTCGGGTTGCTCGGCGCCGTTTCGCTGGCGGCGTATGCACTGTCTTTCGGCCAATTCTACACCGCCGCGCCGGGACAGGACCTGCGTTTTGCCTTGCTGGCGCTTCTCTTCGCAGGCCTGCCGGCGATCGGAGCGGCAATGGGCTGGCGACAGCCGACCCGCCGCGACGATGCGCGGTTCGCGCTGTTGGCCTCGAATTCGGGGCTGCTCGTTGTCCTCGCCGCGCTGGCCGGGCTGCCGGCGTGGCCGGTGCCGATCGCGATCGCCTTCGTCGCCGCCGCGCTTCTGGCGCTCGGGATCGTAGCCAAGGACGATCGACTGTCGCTGGGCGCGCTGGTCTTCCAGACCGGTGCGGTCCTCGCGCTGTACACCACCGACGCCGCCGCGACCGAGTTGGGCCGCTTCTTCGAGACGGCCGCCGTTCCCCACGTCGGACAGGCGGTGCTGCGCTGGGCGGCCGTCGCGCTGACCGGCGTAGCGTTCGCCTGGCATCATGCGGACAGGCGCCTGGCGCTCCCGCTGCAGCCCGCCGCGACCGTGCTCGGTTATGGCCTGGTCGCGCAGGTCTTGCCGGCGCAATGGTTAGCCATCGCCGCTGCCGCCGTGTTCGTGGTTCTGGCCGAGGCGACATGGCGCAGGCCTGCATTTCGTCTGGCCCCGACGCTGGTGACGCTTGCCGCCTTCATCGGTCTTTGGGCGCTGGAGCCCCTGGGCCGCTGGCTGTTTTCCGGGCTGATGTCGTTGTCCGGCGATCCGGTTTTCGCCATGAACCTTCCCGCACCTGGGATGACGGCGCAGCGCCTGCTGGTGCCCGCGCTCGCCTGCGCCCTGGCAATGTGGCGGACGGGCACCGACCTTCCCAACGTCGTGCGCAAGGGCGGAACGGCCCTGATCGGCGGCCTGATGCTGGTCGGCGTTCACATCTTCTACAAGCACCTGTTGCTGATCGGCGACCCGGCGAGCTTCGTGCGGATCGGGCTTGCCGAGCGGACGCTGTGGGAACTCGCCCTCATCGGCGCAGGTGTCGCGGTCTGGCGGGTCCTGCGCGTCCGCGACGTCGCCTTGGCCCTCATCGGCGCGGGCGTTGCGCACAACCTGCTCTATACGGTGCTTCTCCACGATCCGCTATGGGACGCGCAGGCGGTCGGGCCATGGCCAATAGCAAACCTGCTGCTTCCCGCCTTCGGCATCGCTTTTGCGGCGCCGTCGCTGCTCGCCTGGATCGCGCCCGAGGCAGCCGCGCGGGTAAAGCGCCCGGCGGACCTGCTACGTATGGGCCTGATCCTGCTGTTCGCCTTCGCTACGCTGCGGCAGCTGTTTTGTGGCAACCTGCTGACCGTCACCGACATCGGTGAGGTCGAGAATATCTGCCGGTCGGTCCTCGGCATTGCGCTCGCGCTCGGGTTCCTGCTGTGGGGCATTCGCAGCGGCCTGCGCGATTGGCGCATAGCATCGCTGGTGCTGATCCTGCTCGCGGTGGTGAAGGTGTTCCTGTTCGACGCGTCTGGTCTGGAGGGCCTGCTGCGCATCGCCTCCTTCCTGGCCCTGGGTTTCAGCCTGATCGGCATCGGCTGGCTCTACAGTCGTAACCTGAAGGGGTGACGGCTTTCCCTCGGCGCGGGGCACCGCGTCGAGGCGATGCCAGCACCAGTCTCATGGAACACCTCGGCCAAGCCGCACGTTGCGATCAGCATAAATCTGGAGAGTAAATTCGATGAAGCAGAACCCGAGTCTCCTCATGCTTATCGGGATCCTTCTGCTCGGCCTCGGAGCGTTGATAAGTCTTGCTAGCGGTTCGCCCAAAGCGGATCCCGGCCAGACCATGCTGTGCCAGGAACGGATGAAGGGGCAGGGTAACGAGATGCTGGGCCGCTGCGACGAAGCCGCGTTTGCGGCAGCGATGACGGCGACCGACGCCAACCGTGCTGCAGCGTCCATCAGCGCCAGCAATAACCAGGAAATCGGCGGCAATGCCCTGGCTATGTTCCTCTTCGGCATCGGCCTTGTAGTGACCCTGGCCGGCGTTCTCGGCTGGCGCAAACAGGCCCGGCATGGCGTCTGACGTGATGAGCGTCGCTACCCCCTTCTGTCGCTCGAAACGACTTTTGCGGTGATACGTCCTTGTGTCATCATTCTGCTGGCGATTTCGACGGCGGCCACTGCTTCACCAGCCAGCGAGGATCGCACCGAAGCGGTGTTGCAGCGCTGTCTCGATGCTCCCGCAGCCGCAAGCACCGCTGGGCAGACCGAGTGCGAGGTGGCGGCGGCCCGCGACTACGACCGAAGAATGAACGCGGCCTACAACCAGTTGCTACAGAGACTGGGCCCGCCTGAAGCCGCCCGGCTGCGATCGGCGCAGCGGGCATGGCTCGCTTTTCGAACCGCCGACGAGGCGGCGCGAGCGGCTTTGTATGAGACGCGGCAAGGAACGATGTACGTGCCGATGCAGGCGGCTGCCTCCGCTGCGGTCATCCGGGACCGGGCGCTTCAGCTCGAAACATCTCTTCGTGTCATGATGATCGATGAGTGAAGCACCCAGCTATGCCGGGCCTGGCACTGGCCAATGATGACAAGCACCCTGGCAACCGTGCTTGGCACTGCAGCTATTCTACTGCTTCAGGCGATCGTCATTGGCGGATCGATCTACATCGCCCTCCGCTTCGCCAAACGGCGTTCAGCGGGCGGGATGCAGAAACTGATTCGCACCGGCACGGATGGCGGCAAGGTGATCCCGGTCATCGCCGCGTTCGCAGGCGTCAAAGGCCTACCTTCGTGGTTCGCGATCTTGTCCAACAATGCCAATCCATCGCTGGTCATTTTCGCATCGGGCATCAAGTGCCGGATGATCCGAAAGCATGAGCGCTAGTTCGATCAAAACGCGCAGATCGAGGTCAGGACCGCTTGGAAGACAGTGAACATCGAGATGCAGTTTCACGGCGAACTGCTGACATTTGCCGTAAACGTCGGCACAAACGACGCAGCGGGAGCGGCCTTGGCCCTGTACGGTTCGCTTTAGTCGCTCCTCAGCCGCAGAAGGGACGGGCCAGCGCATGATTACCGTATGGGGCGGACAGACCTCGCGATCCATGCGGGTTGTTTGGGTGTTGGAAGAGATGGGCTTGTCCTACCGCGTGCGGCAGGTGGACATGCTGGCCGCCGAGCAGGATCCCGAGTTCTTGGCGATTAACCCTGCCGACTACATTCCGGCGATTCAGGATGGCGACGTTGTCATGGTCGAGTCGATCGCGATCATGGAGTATCTGATGGCTCGTTACGGGCCGACACCGTTAGCGCCCGCGCCGCACGATCCGAACTTTCCCGCCTACCAGCAGTTTCTGCATCTGGGAGAAGCCGGCCTCGCGACCCTGATGATGCCCGTCGTCGTTAGCCGCTTCGTCGCCCCCGAAACCGAGCGGGAAAATTGGGGCGCGACCTGGTGTCTGAAGTCGTTCCAAAAGCGGCTGCAGTTGGTCAGCCAACGGCTTTCTCGCGCCCCCTTTCTGGCGGGCGATACTTTCACTGCTGCGGACATCTCGGTGACCTACGCTCTAAACTTGGGCCAACGAAACTGCGGCATTACCTTGGGTGACGCCGAACAAGCTTATCTCGCCCGCACCACAGGCCGCGACGCGTATAAGCGTGCCGTTGAGCGCTCGCACAAAGGGGGGAACACCTAAACATTCTCCTGCGCCAGATATTGAGGCAAGGGAAGTCATGATCAGGAGGTCGGGCGACAATAATCGAATATCAGACGGTCGGAACCTGAGGCGCGAGCATTGGTCGCTGAGCATTCGACCAGGGCCGGCATAACCCCGGACGCCTTGGGTTAAGACAAAGGGATAACGAGCGGCGGACGCGGATTGCGGCCAGACAAAACGGGCCGTCCGGAGCTGGGAATAAGAAATCGGCAGCTGAGTGCCGCAAAGGGTGGAAAAAGTCGCTCCCGGCGCCCCGTGATCACGTTCGAATATTGTCGCCATAAATTCGTGCAGGGCGCAATACGCCGTTTCCCGCTGCATCCACTGCACCAAGATCGCTGCCGGTGCTCAATACAAAGTCAATGATCTCGCGCCGGTCGAACAAGGCACGCGTCATGGTGGCGATTCGTCTGGCGGCATTACGCAGGTTGAGATCCGCTCCAGCGGAGAGCAGGATCCTCGCGATGGCCGGGTAGGTGACGCGGCACCTGTCAGCGGGCTGCCATTCGCTTTTGTACGGGTCTGATCGACGCCGCGATCGAGCCGCAGAGCGGCGGCGATCTCGGGTCTGTGACATGCCGCAAGGACCAGTCAACACATGCGCATCGTTCTTTGGAAGTGGTCCAGACCCGCAAGGTTGCAGTCAGCTGGCGCCGATTTCGTCGAACACTTGTGCGACGATGGCGGCGCGGGCGTCGTCGTTGACGTCTACCGAGACCGAGATCGGATCGGACAGCGGCGCGTCGCCTCGTTCGGCTTCCAGATGAGTGGCGGTGTCGCCGCCGCTGCGCTTTTCGCCTGCACTGTTTTCATCGCCGGCCGATGATACGAACACGTCGGTCCTCTCGAAGCCGTGTTCCTGTACCAATCGTTCCACCGCAAGCTCGGCGTCGCGGCGGGTATTGAACGTGCGCTCTATGGTGGCAGTCATGGTTCTCTCCTTTGGCTGCGAATGTGTTGTTTATCGGTGATCGGCGTCGTTGCTCCCGGCCGAACCGGGCTCGGCCATCTTGCGATGCTGTTCGGCGAGGACCGCGGCGGGCATGACGTGCGCCGCCGCTGCCTGGATCTTGTTCTTCCAGCCCGAGACGATGTGCGCATCGCCGTTCATCAATGCCTTCCACCCGTCACGGGCGACGTCGGCGGGATCGCTCTTGCTCCGGGAAGCACCGACGCTGGTGTCGAGCATGTCGGCCCGGTCGAAGAATTCGGTCTCGACCGGACCCGGCATCAGTGTCGTTACGGCGACGCCCTTCGCGTCCTTGATCTCATTGCGCAGCGCGTCGGCGAAGCTGTCCACGAAAGCCTTCGTGCCGTTATAGACGGCCTGGAAGCTGCCGGGGATGAACCCGGCGATCGAGCCGGTTATAAGCACCTTGCCGTCATCACGCGCTACCATGCTCTTGAGCACGCGCTGCAGCAGATAGAGTGTGCCGGTGATGTTGGTGTCCACCACCCGGCGCCAGTCAGCCACATCCTGGTCGAGGAAACCATGCCCCAGACCCCGGCCGGCATTGGCACACAGGAGATCGATGTGGCGGCCGGCGGCAGCGGCCAAAACGGCGTCGACGCCCTCGATCGTCGACAGGTCCGCCTGAACGGCGTCCACCGACACCCCATGGAGGCGGAAGTCCCGTGCGGCTGCCTCGACCAGCTCTTCGTCGGCCACGACCAGCAGGTCGTAGCCGTTTTCAGCCGCGATGCTCGCCAGTTCGAAGCCGATGCCGGTGGAGGCGCCGGTAACAATCGCAAATTTATCAGCCATCTGTCTGCTCCTATTCGGCCGCTACGGCGGTGTCTGTGAAGCCGGGCTTGAGCACGACCTTGGTCACTTCGTTCTGGTTGTCGTGGAACATCTTGTAGCCCTTGGGGGCGTCCTCCAGGCTCATGCGGTGCGAGATCAGGAAGGTGGTATCGATCTTGCCTTCGACGATCGCGCTGAGCAGACCCGGCATGTAGTGCTGGACGCTGGTCTGGCCGGTCTTGAGCGTAAGCCCTTTTTCCATGAACGCACCGAGCGGGAACTTGTCGACGATGCCGCCATAGACCGCAGGCATCGAGATGCGCCCGCCCTTGCGGCAGGCGACGATCGCCTGGCGGATCGAGTGGATGCGATCGGTGCCAAGGAACGTCGAGGCCTTGATCTGGTCGACTACGTTGTCGACGAAGAAGCCGTGCGCCTCCAGCCCCACCGCGTCGATCACCGCATCCGGGCCGATCCCGCCGGTCATTTCCATCAGTGCCTCGTAGGTCTTCGATTCTTCGAAGTTGATCGTCTCCGCCCCGAACTTGCGCGCCAGTTCCAATCGCCGCGGAAAGTGGTCGATGGCGATTACCCGCGCCGCGCCCATCAGGAAGGCCGATTGCACCGCGAAAAGCCCGACCGGGCCGCAGCCCCAGACGGCGACGGTGTCGCCGGGCTCGATGTCGGCGTTTTCTGCGGCCTGCCAGCCGGTCGGCAGGATGTCCGACAGGAACAGCACCTCATCGTCGTCCAGCCCGTCGGGCACGACGATGGGGCCGACATCGGAGAAGGGCACGCGCACGTATTCGGCCTGGCCGCCTGCATAGCCGCCGGTCAGGTGGCTGTACCCGAACAAGCCCGACATCGGCTGGCCGTAAAGCTCCATGCCGATGTCCTGGTTGTCGGCCGGGTTGCCGTTGTCGCACGCGGAATACTGGTGCTTGCCGCAATGATAGCAACTGCCGCAGGCGATGGTGAAAGGAACCACCACTCGCTGGCCCTTCACCAGCGTCGAACCCGGCCCCGTCTCGACGACTTCGCCCATGAATTCATGGCCGAGAATGTCGCCGGCCTTCATTGTCGGGATGTACCCGTCGTAAAGGTGAAGGTCCGATCCGCAGATCGCGGTGGAGGTGATCTTGATGATCGCATCGCGCGGGTTGAGGATCTCGGGATCGTCGACGGTATCGACGCGGACGTCATGCTTGCCGTGCCAGGTCAGTGCGCGCATCAGGCGATCTCCTCTTGAAGCTGCGCGCGGGTGCGCGACGAGGTGGCGACTTCGCCGGTTTCCATGAGTTGCTTGAAACGCCGCAGGTCTCGGCGCGCCTGAATTGCGGGCTCGCGCTGGAACATCTTGGCGATGAGCTTGCCGACCACGCCTGCGGGCGGGTCGTAAACGATCGTGGCGGTGACGATCGTACCGCGATCGCCTGCATCGCGAAATTCGATCCGGCCGCTGTTGGGAACATCCGCCCCTTCCGCCGAAGCCCAGGCGATCAGTTCGCCGTCCCGGTCATCGGTCAGGTCTGCATCCCATTCCACCAGCTTGCCGCCCGGTGCCTTGACGACCCAGTGCGAACGCGTGGGCGAAAGGATGTCCACCCGCTCGACGTTGTCCATGAACGTGGGCAGCCGGGTAAAGTCGCGCCAGTATGCGTAGAGTTCGGCGCGAGGACGGTTGATCGTGACGGTGCGCCCGATCAGGGTGTCGCCGCGCATGTGCCCGAGCGCCTGCATCGCGGCATCCCGTGTGGCCCCGGATTTCGAAGTGGTGGGCGGCGCGTCGTCATTCGGGGTTGCCATGCCTGCTCTCCATCTGTTGGGATATACAGCCGATCCGCTGGACACGGCCGCTTCACAATTGGAACGAGCGCCAGGCACATAAAGACCCCGGAAGACCGTAAGATAGTCTCGTCGGGGGAACGGCCTGGCGCAATGCGACGTCAGGGCGCCAGCGCGTCCAGCAGACTTTCGACACGCGCGATGCGATCGTCCGTGGCTGGACGCGGCTGGGAAAGGATCCAGCGCCCTTTCTTTTCGACAAAACCTGCCGCCGCGGCCTCGATCGTGCATTCGCGGTGCGGAGTGATGGCTATCGCTGCGGGCCCGGCGTCGATGCGCGCGATCCGCAGGGCCCGGGCGGCAAGGCGAATACGCGCATGGGCGATAAGTCCGCTCACTTCGGCGGGCAGGGGGCCGAAACGATCCAGCAGCTCATCCTCGAAGGCATCGAGGCCGGCTTCATCCTCGATGCGCGCCAGCCGGACGTAAAGCGACAGCCGCAGGTCGGGTTCGGGAATCCAGCTTTCGGGAAGCGCGCCCGTGACGCCGAGATTGAGTTCGGGGCTCCACCGCTCTACGGCTTCACCGCGCGCGGCCCGCAGCGCGGCGCCCAGCAGGTGCTGGTACAGATCGACGCCGATGAGCTTCATGTGCCCGGCCTGATCGTCGCCAAGCAGGTCGCCGGCACCGCGCATGTCGAGGTCCCGGGCACTGATCGCGAAGCCCGCGCCCAGTCGGTCGAACGTGGCGAGCGTGCGCAGCCGCTTGAGCGTGTGCGCACCGATAGCGTCCTCGCTTTCGATCAGCAGGATGACTTGCCCTCGCCGGTTGCCGCGCCCCACCCGGCCGCGCAACTGGTGCAATTGCGCCAGCCCGAAGCGATCGGCGCGCCAGACGATCATTGTGTTCGCGCGGGGAACGTCGAGACCGGCTTCGATGATGTTGGTCGCCAGCAGAATATCGCCGCGGCCTTCACCGAAGCCGACCATGACATCGTCGATTTCGGCCGGCGACATCTTGCCGTGCGCTTCGACCAGCATCAGATCGGGCGCGGCGCGGCGGATTTTTTCGGCGACGGTCGCCATGTCCTCGATACGTGGAACGACGACGAAGCTCTGACCGCCGCGCGCCTTCTCGCGGGCCAGCGCGGTGCGAAGAGGCGCATCGTCGTAGCGGTTGATGCTGGTGCGGATGGGTTGGCGGCGCGCGGGAGGGGTGGCGATGACCGACATCTTCTGCAGCCCGACCAGCGCCGCCTGCAGGGTGCGCGGGATCGGCGTGGCGCTCAGGCTGACGATATGGACAGTGCCCAGGCCGCGCAGGCGCGCCTTGTCGGCGGCGCCGAAGCGCTGCTCCTCGTCGATCACCACAAGTCCCGGCCGAGCATAGTCGACGCCCTTGGCCATGACGGCGCCGGTGCCTACGACGATGTCGATGGAGCCATCGGCGAGACCGGACTTCGTAGCTTTCTTTTCTGCAGCGGTGCTCAGGCGGGAAAGCCCGGTGACGGTGATCGTCGTGTCCGCAAAGCGGCGGCGAAATGTTTCCAGATGCTGCCTCACGAGCACGGTGGTCGGCGCGGCGACGATGACCTGGAAGCCGGCCAGCGCGGCCAGCGCTGCGGCGCGCAGTGCGACTTCGGTCTTGCCATAGCCGACGTCGCCGATGACCAGCCGGTCCATCGGCCGGCCGCTCGCCAGATCGTCCCGCACGGCCGAGATCGCCCGGGACTGATCGGCTGTCTCGTTGAACGGGAAGCCGTCTGCGAAGCGCTCGTAGGCGGCGGGGTCGGGTGCCATGACGGGCGCGGTCAGCGTCTCGCGATCCCGCGCCAGTTGGGTCAGGGCCTTTGCGCTCTGTTCGATCGCGGCGTTGATCGACGCGCGGCGTTTGTGCCAGGACGAACCATCGAGCTTGTCGAGCGTCACCACGTCGCTGTCGGCGCCGTAGCGCCAGATGCGATCTGCCTCGTCTATTGGGACAAGGCGCCGCGCGCCGTCCGCATATTCGAGCACGATCCTGTCGATGCAAGTCCGCTCGTCCGCCGTGCTGCCGGCCGCCGACGTCTCAAGCCCCAGCACGCGCGCGACGCCGTGGTCCTCGTGAACAACCAGGTCGCCGCTGCGGATTTTGACATCGGTTTGCCAAGGATTGGCTGTCACCACATTCCCGCCGCCGATCAAGGCGCGGCTGCCCATCAGGTCGGCCGCAGTCACAAGGATGACATTCGCGTCGACATAACCGGCGTCGACAGGTGCCATCAGGCTGGCTCCGCCGCCGACGGGTATTTCCTTCACCTGCGACCATGCGCCGAGTTCGGGAAGGTCCAGCGACAACCGCCGGGAAACCTTGCTGCGCAGGAAGCGAAGGTCGCGCGCGCTGCCGGCCAGCACTAATGCGCGCCCTTCCGCGAGCAACGGTTGCACAAAGCGCGCCATGGCGGAAAGCGGCGCGCGTTCGTTGGCGAAACGCGGCACGGGCATGAAATCCGCGTCGAACGGCGGCGCTGTCCAATCCTTGCAGGCCTTCTGCCAGGCGCCGTCCTCTACCGCGTCCAGCCGATGGGGCGCATCGCCAGCCGCGTCGCGCGCAAGCTGGATGAAGCGGCGGCGACGATGATCGGCCTTTTGAGAGGCCGCGAGTATGCCCGGCGCGAGATGCGCCAGGATAGAGGTTGCCTTGCCAATGGGCGGTTCGGCAGCGCGCCCGATCTCCAGATGCTCCAATTCATCGATCGTGAGCTGCGTTATCGGATCGTACGATCGGATTGCGGCAATCTTTCCAGCCGCCAGTTCGATGCGCGCCGGGCCGCCGGCATCGGCTGGATAGATGTCGATGACCTCGCCGCGCACTGCCATTTCGCCGGGCTCGTCGACGCGGTCATCAGCAAAATACCCGAGGTCTGCAAGTTGTATCGCGAAAGATTGCATGTCGGCTTTGTCGCCGGGGCGCAGCGTGGGCGGTGCGCTGTCGAATGCGCCGGGCTCGGGATAGCGGCGCGCGGCGGCTTCGCCGCTCAGGATGCAGGCGACGGGCGCGGCCCCGGCAAGTCGAAGCGCGCGCAGGGCGGACGCGCGCCGTCCCGCATTTGCTGGCGTCGCCGGAGCGGTTTCGCCGGGAAGCGCATCGCTGGAAGGCACGTGGACGACCTGGCCCTGCGGTGCCAGCGCCCTGACCGCCTCCGCCAACGCTTCGGCTTCCTGCTCGTCGTCGGCCAGGAATGCGACGGTTCCGTCGTTCAGGGCTTCGGCGATACGCGCCGCAGTGAAGGCCAGTTTCACGCTACCCCTCCGAGGCAGTCGCGCCGGTCGTTTGTAGAAGGAACGATCGTCCATTCCCGCGCTTCACGCCACGTTGCTAGGTCAGTCAGGGTTCGGTCCTTGCCTAAGAAGGATAACCGTGCGGGTGGATGCGCCGGCCATCATAGCTTCACAACGCACAGGACAGGCAAAGGAGCTAGGTCGCGCCCGCTAAATCGCATTGATCTGTGTTATGGCCGGCATGGCATCGTTGCGGCGTTACGCGGTGAGGGGGTGAGGTGAGGCAGTCCGTCAAACCCCCTTCGCGCGTTCCCGCAAGAACGACGGGCCGTGTGATTTGCGCGGGACTGTGCGAGATCAGTTCGGTTCCTTGCGACCGCGCTTGCGCCCGGTCGTCATCAGATCCGGCTTTTTTGGCGGTTTCCATCCCGGAGGCGGCGTTACCTGCTGCCGGCTTGTCCCCAGGCCCATCGCCCCCGGTTTCTGGCGGACGAGGCCGGAGGGATCGATGTCGCTTTCAGGAGCGTCGCCGGGAAGCCCGCGCAAGATACTGATCCGGTCGCGCAGCTGCGCAGCCTTCTCGAATTCTCCCTGCGCGGCTGCGGCGTGCATCGCACGGAGGAGTTCCTCCAGCTGTGCCTCGCCGCGTTCCATCACCGGAAGGCCCAGCGCAGCGCCTGCGCGACGCCGAGCGTCCCCGCGCGGACCAAGGGCGTGCCGAGCGGCGAGGGCGACAGGCCATGCATGGCGCGGGCCCAGCGAGGCAAAAGGTCGACGCCGGCCCTGGCCGCAAGCCGGCCCGGCACCGCAGCGAGACGATTCGATGCCGGCGGGCGCAGGATCAGGCCGGCGACTTCGGCCGTTCGCGCATCCGCCCTTAGCGAAGGCCGCATCGCGGCGATCAGCCGCTCCGCTTCGCCGCGTGTGCGCGGCAAGGGCTCCGCTCCAAGCGCACCGCCGATAGGTGCCATTTCAGCGAAGTATCGGTCCTGATCCGTGCGCGACATCCATGGCTCGCCGTAGCGCATCCAGGCGTTGAGAAAGCTGGTGGTTTCGGTGACATGTACCCATGCCAGCAGCATCGGGTCGTTCGCGTCGTATGGGGTGCCGTCAGGCATCCGGCCCTTGACACCATCATGAACGGACCGGACCCGCTCGATCACCGCCTCGGCCTCTGCCTTGTCGGCATAAGTGGTTGCGGCGATGAAGCGGGCGGTGCGCCGCAGCCGGCCGTGCATGTCAGCGCGGAAGTTCGAATGGTCCCATACCCCGGCCAGAACGCCGGGATGAAGCATCTGCATCAGGAGACTGGCGATCCCGCCCGCCATCATCGAGGCGACATCGCCGTGGACCCGCCACGCGACCGACGTGGGCGCCAGAAGCGCGTTCCGGCTCCTGACCACCGGCGTCTCGCCCCGGCTGCGGTCGTTGAACAGGGCAACGACCTGCCGGCGGATGGCCTGTTTCATGGGATTGGAGGTTGCACCGCGAGCGCTCATGGAGGTTAAACGTGCCAAGCTCGTAATCGCTCCTGGGAATGGGCGGGCGCGGCGACTGACGGCCAAAGCCTTTCGAACCGCTTTGCGACTTTGGCGTTCGTTGCCGGGGTGGACACACAGAGAGCGCGTCCAAGGGCCAATCAAATCAGTCGCTACCGGTTACGGACGCCAACCATTCTCCATAAGGCGTATTTCTCGCCATATGCCGATTCAAGTCGGGTGCACCGTCATCCCACCAGACAGGCCCCCGTTCGCCGAGGGCGTGCTTGGCCTTGTCCACCGCTTGATGGGCCTCATCTTCGCCTTTATGATCGCTGGCCCGCTTTGCTACACCGACCGCGCGCCGCGCGGTCATCAGCTCATCGACCAGCCTCTCTCGCTCCACGTCCGAAAGCGATGGGTCGGACATCCGCCATAGCCGGCCGCGCACCACGAAATATCGTCCGTCAGGCGTCACCGGGAAACCGCTCCCTACTGTTTTTGGCCCGGCCATCCGATCCTCGACGATCAACGGTGCATTGTAGCGAACATGTTGTTCTTCATATCTCGACATCCTTGCCAAGCAGCGTCTTCACATAAATCCGTTTGACCATGACAAAAACGGCGATCGTCAATGGTGCCGCAAGCAGAACGCCAAGCGCTCCGAACAGTGTTCCTGCCGCGACGACGGTGAAGAGCAGCACAGCCGGCGGCACATCCACTGCCTGTTTCTGGATCATCGGCTGCAGGAAATTGCCCTGCAACTGCTGGATCACGACAAACAGGAGGACCGTCCACAGCGCGGTCGCCGGGGATTGGGTGAACGCAAGCAGGACTGCCGGTACACCCGAAATGACCGGCCCGATCATCGGGATGACGTCGAGCAGTCCGGCGATCACGCCCAGCCCGCCCGCAGACGGCACGCCCAGTAGCGCAAGACCGGTCGACGTCAGCGTGGCAACCACGACCGAGGATATCGCCTGTCCCTTCATCCAGCCATTCAGGCCGCGGCCGGTATCCTTCAGACCGGCCTCTGCAGGCGGCACCGCACTGTCGGGCAGCAAAAGAAGAAAGCCCCGGCGATACACGCCGGGATCGGCGGCAAGGAAGATCGCCGCGAAGATGACGAGCACAAGGTTGGTCACGCCGTTGCCGATCGCGAGCATGTACGTGCCGATCTTGGAAACAGCGCCAGAGAGGCTGTCCTTGCCTTGCTCCAATATGCCGTTGGCCGCACTTCCCATGCCCATCCGTTCAAGGAAAGCCTGGAGCCGTTCCACGCCATTGGGGAGGCTTTGGCGTATCATATCGAACTGGCTGGTCAGCTGGGCACCGAAAAGCACAAGAGCGCCGATAAAAGTCCCGAGCAATAGGATAACGGCGATCCCCAGCGCCCATGCGCGGCCGATCGAGAGCATGGAGCAGATGGCGCGTGCTATCGCGTCGAACACCACCGCCAGGACGACGGAGGCGAAAACGAGCATGAGAAAGCTGGCAAGCCGCACGAGCAGAAGGCCGACGCCCAGAATAGCGATTACCATCACGGCGGCGACCGCGATCCGGCTAAGCGTCCAGTAAGGCTGTTCTGTACGGGGGGGGGTAAATTCCACTCGGCATTCCTTTTACCAACTGTGCGGCCACGATCGGCGCCAGTGCCTGCTGGCGCGGTCGCCGACACTCGGCATGACAATAGGCCGGCGTGCCGTTTCTGGCCATCGAGCCATTGTCGTTCCAATTTGATAGCGTGGCTTACTTGTCGCCGACAACCGCGCCCGCAGTGCCGCCCACGATGGCACCATGCGAACAATCACCCAGCGCCGAGCCCGCGATGAGGATCGGGGCCAGTCCGGTTGCCGTTTTGATAGTCATGAATTTCATTCCTGTTGCTGTGACGGCTTGAGCGAGCGACCCGGTATAAAGTTCCAAAAAAATGGCGTAAAATTATACGCTTGCTATTGCGAAGGTGGAAACATTCGCCTGGACCTACTGACACAGCGTTTGTGCTCGCGGCAGCCGCGAGACGAAATTTTTGGTTGTACTTCCGGCACGGGTATCGCTGCGTATCGGCCCAACATTCGGCATCAGGCGGAATCGAACCGACAATGCTCAGGGGCTATTCAGTATGGCGTAATCCCCGCCGGCTAAATTGCATGCGGCGCAGAACAAATACTTTGCTCTTGAATTACCTTTGGAATCCGTAGAATTGCCAAGGGGTCCAATTGGGCGAGTCCGAACCACTCACACTCACGCGCAAAAGGCTGGGAAGAATGTCCGAGAACGAAAATCCATCTGACGTCGCTGCTCTGACGGTACAATTGCTTAGCGCGTACCTCGCCAACAATACGGTCCCGTCTGCGGACCTCGCAGGTCTGATCCAGTCAACCAAAGCGGCTTTGACGCAGGACGCAGTTCTGTCCGAACCTGAAGCAGAGACGCCGACGTTCACCGCTGCTGTTTCTGCACGCAAAAGCCTGGCTTCACCCGATCACATCATCAGTCTTATCGATGGCAAGCCTTACAAGACCCTCAAGCGTCACTTGGCGACCCATGGTCTGACCCCGGAAACTTATCGCGAGCGATATGGCTTGCCCGCCAGCTATCCCATGGTCGCGCCGGCTTTCGCGGCGATGCGCCGTGCGATCGCGGAGAAAATAGGGCTCGGTACCAAGAAGACGGCTAAAGCAGCGGCGCCTGCAGATGCAGTCGCAGCGTCGGAAGATGCCGGAGACGGTCAGGCAGCAACGCCCATCGTCCCGAAGGCAAAGAAGCCGGCTGCGAAAACATCGGCAGTGAGTGCAGCCAAGGCGCCTGCGCGCAAGGCGAAGACCACCGCGAAATCCTCGCCCGCCGCCGATACGGCAACGGACCAGGCTCCGGAGATCGCTCCGAGCGAAGGTAAATCTCAGGCCGTCGCTGTAACTGCCGAAACCCCCGCTGCAGCGCCGAAGCCTGCGAAGGTCGCGGCCGGAGACGCAAAGCTCAAGAAGCCGCCGACGAAGCGGATGGCGCGGTCCCCCAAGACTGCCGCAAAGTCTGCTGACGGCAACACGGAGGCGGAGACGGCCGCCGCCGCACCTTCGGACGCCCCGCTTGCGGAACAGCCGAAGCGGCGCGGCAAGCTGGGTCTGTTCGGAAAAGACGCGGTTGAAGCAAACGCGCCGGCTACCGGTTCCGCTGACGGTGCAAAGACCCGTTGGAAGCGGCCCGGCGCAAAAGCCAAGTAAGCAGAACGCCGGCCACCCGGGCGCGTTATGCGTCCGGGTGGCAAGCTGTCCCAGCACAATGATCGCGCCGGACCGCCGCGCATGGCGGCACCGCGTGCCTGTTTAACCTGACCTGCGTTTCCGTTCGCCAAAGTAGCATTGCCGCAGCCGCCACTGGATAGTCCCCTCGGTATGCTAGGCTGAATGGCCAAGCGGGTTGCCTCGGCGTTCGGCGGCAATTACCTGCTCACTCGCAGCAAATGTGATTTTGCAAGGACGAGCGCGACACTGTCATGGCGTCGCATCGATCCGGCAAGACGGCATCGCGGGTGAGGAGGGCTTGATGGTGGACGGACCAAAGGAATTGCGCCGGCTCCCGGCTATCGATCCGCGGGCTCTGCTGACCTTCCGTGCGGTCTGCGATACCGGCTCGATCAGTGCGGCGGCACGGGCACTCAACCTGTCGCAGCCTTCGGTCTCGAACACTATCGCACTGCTGGAACGCAGGCTGGGGGCGATCCTGTTCGAGCGGCGGCGCGGCGGCATCGCCCTTACCCGAGAAGGCGAACTGCTGCAGCGCCGGGCCGAGGCACTGGCAACATTACTTTCCGATGCCACCAGCGAGGTCGAACTCGCCCGTCACCACATCGCCGGTCCGCTGCGCATCGGCGGGACGCCGGGCGCGCTGCTGACCTTGCTGCCCGGCGCGATCATGCGGGTAGAGGAAGCCGTCGGCGACTTTGCACTCAGCGCGGTTGAGCGGCCGGACGAGCAATTGCTCGACATGCTGCGCAAGGGCGAGATCGAACTGGCCTTCGTGACCACCCAGATCGAAAGCGTGCCGGTCGACATGGTCGAAGTGACCTGCGCGCGCGATCCCTTTGCCCTGATCGCGGGGCAGCACCACGCGGACCTGCCCGATCACGTTTCGCTGCGCGACGTGGAAAGTTATCCCTGGGTGCTGCCGGAGGCGCGGGGCGCGTTTCGCCGGCAGGTCGACGCCCTGTTCATCGCTGCCGGGGTTTCCATCCCGCGCACCGCGATTCGCTGCGATTCCCTGCTGACGACGCGGGCCATCGTTCGCGATACCGACCGGGTGACCTTGCTGCCGCGCACCGTTGCACTGGACGGGGTTTCCGACAATTCGATCAGGGCGATTTCGATCGAGGAAGCCGTATTCGAACGCAGCGTAGGGGTCCTGCGCCTTGCTGACCGGCCGCTTACCCCGCTTTCCTCCGCCATGTTGGCGGCGCTTGCCTGCAATCCATAGTTAAATCCTATGGCAAATAGAAATATCATTATTTTACTTGAAATGAAGTAATGCGCTAGATCGCACTCAAGCCGGATAACAAGGGCGGGAGAGAGAGCGATGCGGACCCTTATCCGTGATGTAAGCATCTTTGATGGCACAGGCTCCACGCCGCAGGTCGGCAGCGTGCTTGTCGACGGTGAGCGGATCGTCCGCGTGGCGATGGGTATTGGAGCATTGGCGGACGAGGCGGGGGATACTGTGATCGAAGGCCCCGGCCTGACGCTGATGCCCGGCATGGTGGATGCACATGCCCACCTTACCTGGGCGTCTTCGGTCGAGAAGGTGTACCACCAGTTCATCCTCCCGCATGACGAACTCAAGGTTGCCGCCTGGCGCAATGCGCGGGTGCTGCTCGACCATGGTTTCACCAGCATCTATTCGGCCGGGGCGCTGGGCGACCTGATCGAGCCGGAGCTGGCCGCCGCGATCGACGCAGGCAAGACACCGGGGCCGCGCATGGTGCCCTCCACCCTGGAACGCAGCCCGGAAGGCGGCGAGGGCGTGGAGACGGGCGACGTGTTCAACGGCAGGGGCCCTGATGCGATGCGGGCTTTCGTCGCCTACTGCAAGGACGAGGGCGTTCGTTCGATCAAGCTGGTGATCTCGGGCGAGGATGCCTTGAAGCCGGGCTCGGCGATGGACGTGCTCTATACCCGTGAGGAACTGGCCGCTGCCGGAGAGGCCGCGCGCGAAGCGGGACTGTGGATTGCCAGCCATGCTTATTCGCCCGAGGCGATCGGCCTTGCGCTCGATGCCGGGGCGCGCATCTTGTATCACTGCTCCTTCGCCGATGGCGCTGCGGTAGAGCGCATGGCGGCGGAAAAGGACAAGTTCTTCTACGCCCCCGGCCCCGGCGTTTCGATCGCCGCAATCGAAGCCAAACCGCCGCCGCATATCGACATGTCGCATATGAAGGCGAGTGCTGCCGAGCGCATGAAGCTGGAAGGGACCCTGGTGCCCGAACTCAAGCGGCGCGGCGTGCGTGTCCTGGTCGGCGGCGACTATGGCTTTCCGTTCAATCCTCATGGCAGCAATGCCCGCGATCTTGAACATTTCGTCACCTACTTCGATTTCACCCCGGCCGAGGCGCTGCGCGCAGCGACGATGCACGGCGGCGAACTGATGGGTCTTGAAGTGGGACTGGTGAAGGAAGGCTACCTTGCCGATCTGCTGCTGGTCGACGGAGACCCGACCACGGACGTCGCGATCCTGCAGGACAAGGATCGCCTTAAGATGATCATGAAAGGCGGCGCGCTCCACAAGGCGCCTGCCGAGACTGAAGCCACGAACTGAACCACAAGGTCTGAATTCATGTCGTACGACGTTGTAGTCGTAGGCTGCGGCCCTGTGGGCGCGCTGGCTGCGAACCTTCTTGGCCTGAAAGGCCTTGCCGTGCTGGTCCTTGAACGGGAACAGGAACACTATCCCCTGCCGCGCGCGGTCCACCTTGACCATGAGATGATGCGCCTGTTCCAGTCGGCCGATGTCATAACCCGTGTCGAGGGTGACATGATCGCCACTGACGGGCACCTGCACGTCGGCGCCGACCACGGCGTGATCCGTTACATGGGCACGGTCGGCAAGCCGCGTCCGTTCGGCTGGGCCAACGATTACTTCTTCTACCAGCCCGAACTCGAAGCACACCTGCGTGCAGGTTTCGCGAACATGGCCAATGTCGAACTGAAGCTGGGCGCGGCATTCACAGGTTTGGTTCAGGACGGGGCAGGCGTCACCGTCGACTACGTCGAAGGCGGCGTACCGCACAGTGTCACGGCGCGCTGGGTGATCGCCTGCGACGGTGCGCGCAGCACGGTGCGCAAGGCTATCGACGTCACTCTCGACGATCTCGGCTTCGAGGAGCCCTGGCTGGTTGTCGATGCGGCGGTCGAGGGCCCGGTCAGCTTCCCGCCGATCGCGGGCGTGCCAGAAGGTGCGGACTTGCAGCGTCTTTCGGTCATGATGTGCGATCCGGTGCGCCCCGCCACGGTGGTGCCGGGGCGCCGCGATCATCGCCGCTGGGAGTTCATGCTGCTGCCGGGCGAAGACGATCAGGCGATGACGATGCCGGATAAGGTGGCCGAACTGGTCGGCGCATGGATGTCCGACGTATCGCATGAGATCGTTCGGGCCGCGACGTATCGCTTCCACGGCCTCGTCGCCAACAAGTGGCAGGTCGGGAATGTCTTTCTGGCCGGCGATGCCGCGCACCAGACGCCGCCGTTCTTTGGGCAAGGGATGTGCCATGGTCTGCGCGATGTCGCCAATCTGGCGTGGAAGATGGACGCGGTGGCCAACCACGGCGCCGATCCGGCCATCCTCTCGACCTACCAGCCCGAGCGCGATCCGCATGTGCGGGCGGTGGTCGGTGCGGCGGTGGCGGCGGGGCGCTACATCTGCGAACTCGACGCCGCCGCCGCCGCCGCGCGCGACGAACGCATCCGCGAGGAAGCTCGCGCCCGCGCCGGAGAGACCGCACATGACCTGATACCGGCGATCGGACAGGGCATCGTGCTGGCCGAAACCCCCGGCGCAGGCCAGCGCTTCATCCAGCCGGTATTGAGCGACGGGCGCAAGCTTGACGATTTCACCGGCGGCGGGTGGCGGCTGTTCGTGCGCGGCGATACCGTGCCCGGCACCGCGCCGGACGTGGCCCGGATCACCGCGAGCAGCCTTGCCGACAGCGGCGCGATCACCGCATGGCTGGATGAACGCAGCGTCGATGCCGTGCTGGTCCGCCCCGACCATTACGTCTTCGGCACCGCCGCACACAGCGCCGAAGACCTGCTCGCGGCCCGCGTGCGCCAGCTTACCAACCCTCAGGAACAACCGGCATGACCGTTACCATCGCCCCCTTAACGCTGGCGCAGGCCCAGGCTATCGTCACCGGCACGCTTGCCGAGGCACGCGGCCGCAACGCCAGGCCACTGGCGGTCGTGGTGCTTGATGCGGGCGCCCATCCGGTCGCCTTCGCGCGTGAGGACGGAGCGAGCCTCTACCGCTTCGACATCGCACGGGCCAAGGCCGAGGGCGCGGTGGGCATGGACGCCGACACTGCGATCCTGGCTGAGCGGGCCAAGGGCAACCCGGTGTTCTTCCAGAGCGTAAGCGCCGCTGTCGGCGGGCGCATCGCTTTCTCGGCGGGCGGCGTGGTGATCCGCGATGCGGGCGGTGCGCTGCTTGGCGCCGTGGGCGTCAGCGGCGATACCGGCGAATGCGACGCCGAATGTGCGCTTTCGGGCATCCGGCTGGCGGGTCTTGGCAGGGGGGCAGGCGCATGAAGCTGCGCAGCATCGAACTGGCATTGCCCGATCCGGCCGCCGCTGCCGCCTTCATGACGGATGTGTGGGGCATGGCGCCTGCGCAAGTCGAAGGCACCACACAGTACCTGCGCGGCTCCGGGCCATTCCCCTACCTCATCGCTTTCGAGCAGTCGGAGCAGGAGTTCGTCCGCTCGGCGACCTTCGCCTGCTCGTCCGAGGAGATGGAGGGCATCGCAGGCCGCACCGCCGCTGCCGGATGGCCCCACCGCGCCGTCGTCAGCGAAGATCCGGGCGGCGGGCATGGCCTGCTGGTCGAACTGCCCGAAGGCGAGATTCTGCGCTTCCTCGTCGATACCGTCGAGGTCGAGCCGATCGCCGGGGACGACCTGCCGGTCAAGCTCACCCATGTCGTGTTCAATTCCGCCGATGCCGAAGCCTCGGGCTACGCGGTGGAGGAAGTGCTGGGCTTTCGCGTTTCGGACCGGACCAAGGGCATGGTTTTCGTGCGCTGCAACGACAGCCATCATTCCACCGCCTTTGCGCGGGCAGGGATCAGTTCGCTCAACCACATCGCCTTCGAGATGGCGGATATCGACGCGGTGATGCGCGGCGTAGGACGGCTGCGCGATCATGCCCTTGCGCCGGCCTGGGGACCGGGCCGTCATGGCCCCGGCGCCAATGTCTATGCCTATTACATCGCCCCCTTCGGCCCGGTGATCGAGTTTTCGACCGCCGTGGAAAAAGTGCCGGAAGATTACCGGGCAGGCACGCCGGAAGACTGGACCTGGCCGCCCAACCGGATCGACCAGTGGGGTATCTCGGACAAGGATTTCGCGGGCCTGCGCAGCGCGGAGGAGCGTTTCCGCTTCTGGCGCGACTGGCAGGCCGGCACGCTTGAAAATTGACCGCCGCAGCCTGGTCCTGGCCGCGGCCTGCCTCGTCATCGGCGGGGCGGTACACGCAGGGGACCGGCAGGGCAGGGGAGTAAGACGAATGAACAAGTACATCAGCTTTGAACGTCCTGACGGAACTTCCAGCTTCGGCCGCCTCGACGGAGAAACGGTGCATGATTTGGGCGCGCCGGGCGGGGATGCCTGGATCAGGGATGCGCTGGCCGCCGGCCTAGCCGCGCTGCCCGTCACCGGCCGGTTCGCCCGCGCTGCGGTGAAGCCGCTGCCGGTGGTGCCCAACCCCGAGAAGATCCTGTGCGTTGGCCTCAACTACGCTACCCACGTTGCCGAAACCGGTCGCGAGCAGAAGGACCATCCCGCGATCTTCACACGCTGGGCCGACAGTCTGATCGCCGATGGCGAGCCGCTTGTCCGCCCGCCTGAAAGCGTGCGCTTCGATTACGAGGGCGAACTTGCCGTAATCATCGGCAAGGGCGGCCGCCGCATCGCGCCCGAGGACGCCTGGAACCATGTCGCCGGCTACGCCCCGTTCAACGATGGTTCGGTGCGGGATTGGCAGCGCCACAACATCCAGTTCACGCCGGGCAAGACCTGGCCCGGCACCGGCGGTTTCGGCCCGGCGATGGTCATCTCGGCAGACGTCGCGGACCTTGCCTCGCAGCGGGTGCAGACCCGCGTCAACGGCGAAGTGGTGCAGGATCAGCCGGTCTCCGACATGATCTGGGATATCCCCACGGTCATCGCCTACTGCTCCACCTTCACCGAACTGAAGCCCGGCGATGTCATCGCAACCGGCACCCCCGGCGGCGTCGGCGACAAGCGCAAGCCGCCGCTCTACCTCAAGGCGGGAGACACCGTCGAAGTGTCGATCGGCGTGATCGGTACTTTGTCCAATCCCGTCGTCGACGAAAGCTGACGCAGACCAACAATCAAAACAAATTCAAGGGAGAGACCATCATGAACATCCGCAAGGTCGCGCTGCTCTCGGGTATCGCTCTTAGCACGCTGAGCGCGCCGGCGATCGCACAGGGCGCAGGCGCTCCGGCCGAGGAAGGCACCATCGCCGCATCGAGCAGCGACATCATCGTCACCGCGCAGCGCCGCGCCGAGAAGGTGACGGAGGTTCCCATCTCGATCACTGTCGCCAGCGCCGCGCAGCTCGAACGCCAGCAGGTGAACACCGTCAACGACCTTGCCCGCATCGCGCCCAGCCTGGAAATCCAGTCTGCGCCCGGCCAGAACACCGGCGGCGGCGGCTCGATCCGGGGTATCGGCACGCTGACCTTCTCGCCGGGGGCGGTCGCCTCGGTCGGTGTCGTCGTCGACCAGGTGAGCCAGGGCAATGCCAATATCTCCGACCTGTTCGACATTGCCCGCGTCGAAGTGCTCAAGGGCCCGCAGGGGACCCTGTTCGGCCTGACCACTTCGGCGGGCGTCATCAACATCACCACCAATGCGCCCGAGTTCGGCGAATTTTCCGCGCGCGCGCGTACCGAGCTTTCGAACGCGGGCACGGCCGGCGCGAAGTATGGCAACCAGGTGGTGCAGGGCGTCATCAACGTGCCGCTCGCCTCGAACGCGGCTGCGCGCATCTCGGGCGTGGCGAACCTGCGCCAGGGTGTGAACCGCAATGCGACGACGGGCGACTATAACGACAATGACCGCTACGGCGTGCGCGGCCGCCTGCTGTGGGAGCCGACCGACCGCCTCACCGTCAACCTCATCGGAGATTACGCGCAGACCCGTTCCGAGAATGGCGGGGACTTCTTCACTTTCGTCAAGACCAGCGGTCCCGGATCGTTCCTTGGCGGCGCGGGCTTCGACGCGGTGGGCATCACAGGCCGCCTCGCAAGCTGCGGCGTGACCGCGCGCGAGGGCAACCGCGACTATTGCAGCGACAACGCGCAGGTCGGCAAAAGCAGGAGCTACGGTGGCTCGTTGCAGGTCGATTACGCGGCCGATCCTTTCACGCTAACTTCCATCACGTCGCTGCGCAAGGCGGATGAAACCGGCTACGGCGCCGCTTCCGACGTGTTCCGCGGCTCCCCCCTGGAACTGCAGGTCGCCAACGACCCGGTCGACCGCGATCTCAGCCTGTTCACGCAGGAGTTCCGGGTAAGCTCGGCCAGTGGCTCGCCGATTGAATATACGGTGGGCGCATTCTATTCGAACCAGAAGCAGACCCGCATCCCGGAAACGGTGCGCGTCACGCTGGTCCCGGTTCCCGGCGTGGTGATCCCGATCGTCACGTCGACGACCCCCGCCCTGACCATTCGCGACGAATCGCTGGCATTCTTCGGCCAGGCCACCGCCCATGTCACCGACAGCTTCCGCCTGATCGGCGGCGTGCGTTACACCACCGACCGCCTTTCGGTGAACACCGCAAGCTCGAACAGCGAGACGGTCCTCGATGTCGCCAAATGGTCGTGGCGGCTGGGCGCGCAATATGATCTGGCGCCCACGATGATGACTTACGCCACGGTATCGCGCGGGTTCAAGGGCGGCCAGATCGCGGTTCCGGCGGTAGGCGATCCGTCGGTCGTTCAGCCCGAGATTCCCACGTCTTACGAAGCCGGGCTCAAGGCCACCCTGTTCGGCGGCTGGGTTGCCGATCTGAGCGTCTTCTACATGAAGATCCAGAACTTCCAGGCGCAGCAGTGCACGGTCGACGGCAACGGCATCATCTCGTGCATCCAGACCAACATCGACGGCGTGAAGACGCGCGGGGCGGAGCTGAACTTCTTCGGCAAGGTGTCGGAAAATCTCTCGCTCAACACCGGCTTCATCTACGCCAAGGCCACTTATCCCGGCGGCTTCCTCGGCACTGACGGCACCAATATCGGGGGCACCCAGCTTGCCAATGCGCCGCGCTACAAGTTCACGCTTTCGGGCGAGTACCAGGTGCCGGTCGGCGAAAACTTCGCCGGGTTCCTGTCGGTCGACACCGTATGGAAGTCGCGCGTGCGCTACGAGGCGAATTCCGTCGCGGATACCACGTTCCGTCCGCACTGGCTGGTGGGCGGACGGGTCGGCGTGCGCACGCAGGACGAGCGCTACACCGTCTCGGTCTTCGTGCGGAACCTGTTCAACGTGCACGAGCCTTCGCTGATGCAGAGCGACTTTCCCTATTCCAGCACGACGCCGGGCGGCGCGGTCGAGGGCAACATCGGCGCGATCTACGGGTCGCAGTCGTTCCGCAATGTCGGGATCAGCCTCGACGCCCGTTTCTGATGCTTGCGGGACGGCCGCAAGCACCGCGTGTACCTGGGAGAACGACGTGCCGATCCAGTTCGATCCGCAGCGCCTGCTGCGCCGGGAGCAGGCGGTCAGCGCCGCGATCAATGCGGTGCTCAGCTTGCTGTTCTTCAGTCTCGTTTTCGGGCTGGCGGCGCGGCCGCTCGCGATGGGAGGCCCGGACCGTTTTGCGCTCGACTTCCTGCCGCAGGGGGTGATGGTATCGCTCATGGCTTCGCTGGTTCCCTCGCTGATCGTGCGCGGCAAGCTGCGCAAGGAGGGGCTGTTGCCCGCAGCCGGACTTGGACGAGTCGTAGCGACGGGTGTGCTTGCCGGCATTGCCAGCGCGCTTGTGCTTCTGGCGCTGGCGCTGCTGGGGCCGGTGACGCAAGTGGCCAGTCTGCCGGCGCTGGCCTTCAAGATCGGTTATGGTGGCGCCCTGGGATTTGCCTGCACGCGCCTTGCGCTGACTTCGCTGATCCCGGGCATGTTGCAGGAGCAGGCTGCTTGAACGACGTCATCGCCAGCCTCGGCACTCGTCTGGGCCCCGACACGCTCGCCGCCGTGCGCGCGTTTTACGATGGCGAGCAGGCTTCTGCCTTTTCCGCCATGCCCGCCTTGGCGACCGACTGCGCCTATGGCCCCGATCCGCGCCACCGGCTCGATCTTTACCGCAAGGGCGAGGCGGGCGAACCGCGCCCGGTGGTCCTCTTCGTCCATGGCGGCGGTTTCCTCGTCGGCGACAAGGGCGGGGAGAGCGGCTGGGGCAATGCCCACGTCGGCCGCTGGGCCGCGAATAACGGCATGATCGGGGCGGTGATGAACTACCGCCTCGCGCCCGATCATGTGTGGCCAGCAGGAGGGGAGGATGTCTGCGCTGCGGTTGACTGGGTATGCGCCAACGTCGCCCGCTATGGCGGTGATCCCGATCGGATCGCACTTGTCGGCACGTCCGCCGGAGCAGTCCATGTCGCCGCGTTCCTGAAGCTGCGCGCGGACCATGCCAGCCTTGTGAAGGCGGCGGCGCTGCTGTCCGGGCTATATGGTTTTACGCCTCTCGATGAGCGTGACAGCCGCTACTATGGCCCGCAGGACCATTATGCGCAGCGTATGCCCAAGGAAGCGATAACGGCGAGCCAGTTGCCGCTCCTGCTGGCCTGCGCCCAATTCGATCCGCCACGCTTCCAGGCCGAATGGACCGGGCTGTTGCAGGCCCGTCTGAACCGTCACGGCGAACTGCCGCGCGCCCACTATGCCAGCGGGCACAACCATTACTCGATGGCCATGCACCTGGGCACCGCGGACCGGCGCCTTTCCGACGAAATCCTCGGCTTCTTCGCCGCCTATCTCTGAAGGACTTTCGATGACCCCTATGCCCAGCTTCGACCGTCGCCGCGTCCTTGCCGCCGGTGCCATGATTGCCGCTACGTCGGCAGCGGCCCCCGCCATGGCGCGCAGTGCCAAACGCGCCGCGCCTGCCTTTCCGCAAGGCTTCCTGTGGGGCGCCGCCACTGCGCCGCACCAGATCGAGGGCAACAACGTCGGCTCGGATCTCTGGCTGCTGGAAAACCAGAAGCCCACCGTCTTCGCCCAGCCTTCCGGGGATGCCTGCAACAGCCTTGAACTGTGGGCGAGCGACCTCGACATCGTGAAGTCGCTTGGCCTCACCAGCTATCGGTTCGGAGTGGAATGGGCACGGATCGAACCCGAGAAGGGCCTGTTCTCACAGGCCATGCTCGATCACTACAAGGCCGTGGTGGCCGGCTGCCATGCGCGGGGACTGAAGCCGCTCGTCACCTTCAACCACTTCACCGCGCCGCGCTGGTTCAGCGCGCAGGGCGGATGGACGAATGCCGAGGCGCCCGAGCTATTCGCGCGCTACTGCGACAAGGTGGCGCGGGCGATCGGCGCCGATATCGCCATGGCGATGACGCTGAACGAACCGAATATCCTGCTGATCCTGCGCAAGATCCTGCCGCCCCCGATATGGGACATTCAGCGCGAGACGCTCGATGCCGCTGCCAAGCGCCTTGGCGTCGCCAAATATATCTGCGCCAATGTCGCCGGCCCTGCAGATATCGATGCAATCGAGCAAGGTCTGAAGGCAGGTCACAAGGCTGCCCGCGCCGCGATCAAGGCAGTGCGGTCGGACCTGCCGGTAGGCTTCACGCTTTCTGTGATCGACGACCAGGCGGCGGGCAAGAACTCGCTGCGCGACACGGTCCGGGCGGATCTTTACGACGCCTGGCTGGACATCGCGCGCGGTGACGATTTCATCGGCGTGCAGAACTACGAGCGCGCGGTCTGGAACGACAAGGGCCGTCTTCCCGCGCCTGATGGAGCCGAGCACAACTGGTCGGGCACTGAAGTCTGGGCGCCCTCGCTGGCCGGCGCGGTGCGCTATGTTCATGCGGCGACGAATGTGCCGATCCTGGTATCCGAGCACGGCGTCGGCACCGAGAACGACTCCCTGCGCGCGCGCTTCATCCCGGCGGCTTTGGAAGCGCTCAAGCAGGCGATGGACGATGGGGTGCCGGTGCTGGGTTATCTTCACTGGTCGCTGCTCGACAATTTCGAGTGGATTTTTGGCTACAAGCCGCGCTTCGGCCTGTGCAGCGTCGACCCCGTGACGTTCGCGCGTACCCCCAAGCCGAGCGCGCGCGTGCTGGGTGCGATAGCCCAGCGCAACTCGCTCTAGGCGCCCTTTTCAGGTTACGATCAGTTCGCCGGGCAACGCGGCATCGTTTATGCTGCGGCGGCCGATAAAAAACAGAACCTGGGAGTATCGAATGCCAGATCGCACCTGTAGCGCCGTGCCTCGCACCTTTCGCCTGATGCTGCTGCTTGCGTCCGCGCTGTCGGCGCCTTTCGCCGTCGCAAAAGAGCAGGCGGCGGAGCAGACCGCGCCTGCACCCGATGAAACGCCGGCTCTCGAAGCTGCCTTCCGCGATCCCCCGAACTCGGCCCGGCCGCGTGTCTGGTGGCATTGGATGAACGGGAACATCTCCAAGGACGGCATCGCCAAGGATCTGGCATGGATGAAGCGTGTCGGTATCGGCGGGGTGCAGAATTTCGACGCCAACCTGCAGACGCCGCAGATCGTGGACCACCGCCTTGTCTACATGACGCCAGAATGGAAGGACGCTTTCCGCTTCGCCGCGCATGAGGCCGACCGGCAAGGCCTTGAACTGGCCATTGCCGCTTCGCCCGGCTGGTCGGAAACAGGCGGCCCCTGGGTGAAGCCGCAGGATGGTCTCAAGAAACTGGTCTGGTCTGAGACAATCGTGCCCGCAAGCAAGCGCTTCGCCGGCAGACTGGCACCCCCGCCTGCGGTCACCGGACCATATCAGACGCTTGCCCCTGCGCTCTCCATCGAGGAAATGATCTCCGGCCATGCAGGAGCGCCCGCCCCGGCGTTTTACGGCGACGTGGGCGTCTTCGCCTTTCCCGAAGCTGTGCCCGCTGCTGCGGCGCTGCCTAAGGCCGTCGACGGGATGGGCAATGCCTTGCCGGCCGCCGCGCTGTTCGACGCCGACCTTGCCAAGGGCGTGGCGCTCGCACGCAAGGAAGGAGAGGCGCCCAGCCTGCGCCTGGATTACGCAAAGCCGGCGACGATACGTTCCGCCACGCTGTTCGTCCCCGGCGTGGTCGTGCCCTTTTCCGGCGCAACATTCACGGCAACCATAGAGGCAAGCGAGGACGGCACGGCGTGGCAGCCAGTGACGACCATGACGCTTGGCATGGTGCCTACCACCGCCAGCTTCCCGGCTGTCACTGCGCCTTATTTTCGCCTCGTACTCAACCCGCGCAAGCCTGACAGCGCGCTGGGTTCTCCAGCGCCGGGCATCGCGCTTGACGGTCTTTTCGACGGCGTCGGCGCAAAGATGGCGCAGAAGCCGGTCGACGTGGGCACTTTCATCCTCGATGCTGGGGCCCGGGTCGATCGCTTCGAGACCAAGGCCGGTTTCGTCATGAGCCGGGACTACTATGCGCTGGGCGAACCGGCAGACAGTGCCGGTGGGATACCTGCTGCCAGCGTCGTCGATCTGACCGGCAGCTTGCGGCCCGACGGCACGTTCGATTGGCAGGCTCCCGCCCTTCCCGCCGGGCAGCGCTGGCGCGTGCTGCGCATGGGGTATTCGCTGCTGGGCACGACCAACCATCCCGCGCCGCCCGAAGCCACCGGACTGGAGGTCGACAAGTTCGACGGCGATGCCGTGCGCCGCTACCTCGAACACTATCTGGGCATGTACAAGGAGGCGGCCGGACCGGATATGGTCGGTAAGCGCGGGGTGCGGGCGTTGCTGACCGATTCCATCGAAGTCGGCGAAGCGAACTGGACGCCGCGAATGGTGGAGCAGTTCCAGCGCCTGCGCGGTTACGATCCGCGCCCCTGGCTGCCCGCGTTGACCGGCGTGCTTGTCGGCACCCGCGCGCAATCGGACAAGTTTCTCTATGACTACCGCCGCACCCTGGCCGATCTGCTGGCCAGTGAGCACTACGGCACTGTCGCCAAGGTGGCCCACGAGAATGACCTGATCGTCTACGGCGAAGCGCTGGAAGACAGGCGTCCGATGCTGGGCGATGACATGACTATGCGCAAGGCGGCGGACGTGCCGATGGCGGCGATGTGGACGTTCCACAAGGACGAAGGCCCGCGCCAGACTCTGATCGCGGACATGAAGGGGGCGGCTTCTGTCGCGCATCTTTATGGCCAGAACCTTGTCGCAGCGGAATCGATGACATCCGCGATGTCGCCCTGGGCCTTTGCGCCCCGGGACCTGAAGCGCTTCATCGACATGGAATTCGTCAATGGAGTCAACCGGCCGGTCGTGCACACATCGGTCCATGTTCCGGTAGATGACAGGAAGCCGGGCCTTTCACTGTTCATCTTCGGGCAGTACTTCAACCGGATGGAATCCTGGGGCGAAATGGCGCGGCCCTGGGTCGACTATATCGCGCGTTCGTCGCTGCTGTTGCAGGAGGGGCGCAATGTTGCCGACTTCGCCTATTTCTATGGCGAGGAAGCCCCGCTCACCGGCCTTTATGGCGACAAGCCGGTTGCCGATGCGCCGGTGAGCCACGCCTACGATTTTCTGAGTTACGATGCCCTGACCTCGCTGCTGGCGAACGACGGCGCGGACGTCGCCGCGCCCAGCGGGGCACGCTACCGCGCGATCTATCTGGGGGGCTCGTCGCAGCACATGACACTGGACGCCCTGCGCAAGCTGGCGGCGCTGGTCGAGGGCGGGGCAACCGTCATCGGCGAGGCGCCGGTGGCAGGCCCCAGCCTCATGGGGCAGGCGCAGGACGGCGAGGCGCAATGGACGGCGCTTGTCGCAAAGCTCTGGCCGGGCAGCGGGGATGCCAGGATCGGCAAGGGCCGGGTGATCGCCGGCAGCGACGTGGAAAGCGCCTTGAAAACGATGGGCGTGACGCCTGACTTCGCCTTCAGCGGCGGCGAGCAAGACGCGAAAATCCCCTTCGTCCACCGCCGCAGCGGGCAGGGCGATATCTATTACCTCAGCAATGTGCAGGATACGGCCCAGGCCATCGAGGCGCGCTTTCGCATTACTGGCAAAGTACCTGAACTGTGGCATCCCGAAACGGGTGAGAGCGAGGCGGTCAGCTATCGCATCGAGGGTGGTGAAACCGTGGTTCCCCTATCCCTAGTTGCTGGTGACGCGATCTTCGTGGTGTTCCGCAAGGAGGCTGCCCGCAGCAGTCTCACCCTTCCGACAAGGACCATGCAGCCGCTTGCATCACTGGACGATGGCTGGACGGTTCGTTTCCAGGCGGATCGCGGCGCACCTGCGTCGATCGCCATGGCTACGCTGTCGCCGCTGGAAACCAATGCCGATCCGGGCGTGAAGTATTTCTCCGGCGAGGCGACCTATTCCCGCAGCTTTGCGCTACCCAAGGGGGCGAAGGCGGGGCAACCGCTCTGGCTCGATCTCGGGCAGGTGGGCGATCTGGCGCAAGTGAGCGTCAATGGCAAGCCTATGGGTTCGGTCTGGCACGCACCTTATCGCCTCGATATCGGCAAGGCGGTGAAAAAGGGCAGCAACACCATAGAGGTCAAGTCGGCGAACCTGTGGGTCAACCGCCTGATCGGGGACGCGCAGCCCGGCGCCAAACCGATCACCTGGACGGCCATGCCGACCTATCGGCCCGATGCCCCGCTTCGTCCTTCCGGGCTGATCGGGCCGGTGCGGCTCGAGGTTCCGCGCTAGTATGCGGCAGAACCGGGGTCATGCTTTCAGCCAGATCCGTCACGACAGGCTGATCGAAGGCCCCGTTACTCCATCATCGCAAGAAGCGCATCGATGGTGCAGGTCGCAAATCCTACCGTGCTGTCGGATATGCCGTAAGGGATCAGCAGCCTATCCTCGACCTTGAGCGCGCCGCAAGTGTAGATGACGTTGGGCACGTAGCCAGAGCGGTCCGCATTCTCCGCCGTCAGCACCGGCTCCGGTGTACGGGCAAGCACCTTGCTGGGATCGTCGCGGTCGAGCAGCGCGCAGCCAAGGGCGTATTTGCGCATGGCACCCACCCCGTGCGTGAACATAAGCCAGCCTTCGTCGACTGGGATCGGACTGCCGCAATTGCCGATCTGGATGAATTCCCAAGGGTATTTGGGCTCCATCAGCAGGACGCCTTCATCGTCCCAGGTGTCAATCGTATCTGATTTAAGCAGGAACAGGTTTTTGCCGTCCTGCCGTCCGACCATGGCGAAGCGCCCGCCGATCTTCTCGGGGAACAGTGCCATGCCCTTGTTGCGCCCCGCCGCACCTCGGATCGGTTCGAGATCGAACTGCTGGAAATCACGAGTACGCAGCAGTTCCGAACGGATCGAACTGCCGGAATAGGCAGTGTAGGTGCCGATCCACTCGAAATCCCCGCCGCCGTGGTCGAAGCGCACCAGACGCAAATCCTCCAGGCCGCCGCGCTGCTGTTCGGTGATGGGAAAGATTACCGTGTTGGACAGGCTCGATTCCGAATGGCGGTGTACCGATACCGAGCAATCGGCATCGACCTGGTCTTCCTCGTCCAGTTCCACCGATGTCGCGAAGGCGGCCTGCGGCCAGAGCTGGAAGTCGCCGTTGCATTCGGCGATGCCCTCGCGAAAGGCGATCGAACTGATATGGCCTTCGCCAACGGCACGCAGGCTCATGATGAAGCGCACGCAGCGACCATCCAGTCCCGACTGGTCGGGCGAAGGCACGATCGACGGATTCATGAGCGCCGCAGCAGCGAAGGTGTATTCGTGGCAGAAGTACGAGCCGATCAGCCGCTGCTTCGTCTGCGAGAACTGCGCAGGTTCAAGGCCCAGATTGTTCGCCACCTCATCGAAGCGGCAGGCGAAGATCTTCTCGGTATGCCAGTGACGCTCCTTGAAGTCGCGCAGGACGCGCTCATACTCCAGCGCGGCGCGTTGTTCGGTAAGCGCGGTGATGTCCTGCACCAATGCCAACGCCCGGCCGCCGGGCGCGTTCTTCGCCTGCCAGCCGAGGTGAAAGGGGCGAATTACTACGCGCGCTGGATCGGCATGCAGCCGCGTCTCGAAGATACGAAGCGGATCAGACCAAACGTTCTCAGGCCGGTTCAAGCATTCCTCCTTCTCGCGAAAGGGGGGCAGACAGAGGAAGCATCTCCATAAGCGCATAATACGACAACTGAAAGGCCAGTAACGATTCAGCCCCGCAATTGGCGTTGGCACCGCGAGGGGTGACGCCGTCCCGGCAACGGCCCGTCGCGACATCCGCAAGAACCACTCCCCGGTCATTGTCCCCGAAGAACCAGCGCCATGCGGTCATTGCATGTTCGTGCCAGAACGGATTGCCGGTGGCGCGCAAAGCAGACCCCGCAGCCTCGATCGCCGCCTGGGCTTCCAGGGGCTGCTGGTCAAAGGGGAGATAGCTGTGCTCCATATGGAAGCTTTCCGAACCGATCGGACGGAACTGGCGCTTGGCCGACACCTGCTGCGCGCATATCCATTCCAGCGTTTCCAAGCCAGCGCCGGTCCATTGCTCCTGGGACAGCAGGGTGCCGGCCTCGATCAGCGCTTGTGGCAGGCGCGGGTTGTCATAGCCCAATACGGCTTCGAACCATGCCCAGTCGGGCCGTCGTCCAGCGCCCAGCAGGCGCATGAGGATTTCGCCGCCCCGCGATGCCGTCTCGCGTGAGGCCTGATGCCCCGGATCGCGGCGCAGGACGGCACAGGCCCCAAGCATGGCAAAGGCGATGGCCCTGGGCGACCCCAGCGTTGCCATGGATCTGGTCACGTCCTCGTAAAGATGAAGCGCCCATTCCGCTACGCCGGCATCGCCCGCGCGCGCATATGTCTCGCCCAGCGCCCATACCGCGCGGCCATTCGAATCCTCGGACCCCTCGTCCTCGCACCAGCTGCGGTCGAACCGCATGAAATTACGAAAACGTCCAAGGTCGGGATTCCAGGCGGATTGCACGAAGGCTGCGTAGGCCAGCGTCCACTTCATCCGTTCGGCCGTAGACAGCCCCTGCACGAGGTTCATCAGCATGAGCGCACGGGCATTGTCGTCAAGGCAATAGCCATGACGCCGGTCAGGAACGACACCGATCGAATGCTGGAGCATGCCGGTCGCGTCGCTCATCGCCAGCACCGCCGCCAAACTTGGCATGGCGGTGACCGGCGGCGTGGTGCGCTTGCGCGCCGCCGCTTGGGCGACGAGGCGCGCGGAGGCGTCGGCAAAGCGCGGCCAGATCGTCGCGCGCCCGCGACCATAGGCGCGCCGCTGCATGGCGGCCATTGCCTCGGGCGCGTCGAGCAGGGAATTGACGGCTTCGGCGATGGCCTCGCTGGAACGTGGCGGGATCAGTCGGCCAACGTCCTGGGCAAGAAGTTCGCGCGCATGGACATAGGGCGTCGATACAACCGCCTTGCCCAGCGCCACGGCATAGCTCAGCGTACCGGATGCCGATTGCTCCAGCCCTGGATAAGGCGTGAGATAGATGTCGCAGGCTTCCAACTGGTCAAGCAGCTCCGGCGTGTCGAGAAAGCGGTTGTCCCACGCGATATGGTCAACAACTCCAAGACTTGCAGCCAGCACCATGAGCTGTTCACGATAGGCCTCGCCTTCCTCGGCGACGAGGTTCGGGTGAGTCGCGCCGACGATACGATACAGCACCTCCGGATGGCGCACCGCGATTGCCGGGAGCGAACGGATGGCGTGTTCAAGGCCCTTGCCCGGTCCAAGAAGGCCGAATGTCATCAGCACCTTGCGACCGGATAGACCCAGCTTCGCCTTGAACTCATCCTGGCGGCCGAACGGCCGGTCCGGCGCGCCGTGGTCGATGACTTCCAGAATATCACCGGGTGCGCCGTAAGTGCTCACCAGAAGGTCACGCGAGTGATGCGACATCACCATGATCCGAGAGGCGCGGGTCACAAGGTGTCGCAGGATGCTGCGCTGACGCTCGGAAGGTTCGCCCAGCACCGTGTGAAGGGTCAGCACCAGAGGGGCCGCCAGCCGATCGACGAATTCGACCACCATCTCGCCGTCAGGTCCGCCGAAAATGCCGTACTCGTGCTGGAGCCAGACCACGTCCACCGCGTCCTCGTTGATCCGGCGGGCGGCGCGCGCGTAATCCTCGGGATCGTTTCGCGCGATGGTGCTTGCAATATTCTCGTAAGGCAGGGGGCATTCCGGATCGTCCAGCGCGTGGACGTCGACTGAGATTTCCGGATGAAATTCAGCAAGTTTCTCGACCACATCGGTGGTGAATGTCGCGATGCCGCATTTGCGAGGTGCAAAGTTCCCGATCAACGCGATGCGTATGCGTTTTCGGGGTTTCGCAGCACGGGCGTCGAAGATGGAGTGGATATCCGCGACCTCGCTCCCGAACTCAAGGTCTTGGAAGAACGGCAGGCGTACCATGGGCTGACCTTGAACAAGGGATGATTTCCACTGTTCAAGTCATTCGTGACGATTCAGTTTCACACTGCACTGCAAAATAAGACAGGCCGATTGATGAATCGGCCTAGACTTCAGAGCGTCAAGAACTTGAGCCGGCAAAAAAGTCCGGCAGTTTTTCCTCCTCGGCCCTGCGCCGGAAAGGCTATCGCTCCGCAGTTCTGTTCACAAATACACGCCCGTGTATAGAGGCGCTAGATGCGCGACCGATCCTGTTCGGCCAGATTGGTCATGTATTCCTTCGCCGCATCTTGAGATAATCGACATCGGGGCGGATTTTCTGCTTATCATATGCTCTATAATGGCAGGCCAACGTAATTCTCCGCCAGCACGCGCTGCGCGGCTTGCGAGCCCCGGATATATTCGATCTCTGCCGTCTGGATGCGGCGGGCGAAGCCGTCCATTTCGGGGAAGCGGTGTGTGATCGAGGTAAACCACCAGGAAAACCGCTCGGCCTTCCACACCCGGGCGAGGGCGCGAGAAGAATAGGTATCGAGGCCTGCGGCGCTGCCGCCACGATAGTGTTCGACCAGCGCTTCGCCCAGAAACATTACATCCGATACCGCAAGGTTCATGCCCTTGGCGCCGGTGGGCGGCACGATGTGCGCTGCATCTCCGGCCAAAAACAGGCGGCCCCAGCGCATTGGCTCCGACACGAAGGAGCGTAGCGGCGCAATGGATTTCTCGAAGCTGGGGCCACGGGTTATTCTGGTCGCCGCCTCGGAGCCGAGGCGCAGGCACAGTTCGTCCCAGAAACGCTCATCCGGCCAGTCCTTCACGTCCTCGTCCAGTCCGCATTGGATGTAGTAGCGGCTGCGCGTAGGCGAACGCATCGAGGCGAGCGCGAAGCCACGTTCGTGGTTGGCGTAGATCAGTTCGTGGTTCGCCGGCGGGACCTCGGCCAGGATGCCCAGCCATCCGAACGGGTAGACGCGCTCGAACGTGCGCAGGACGTCGCCCGGGATGCTGGCGCGGCTGACACCGTGATAGCCGTCGCACCCCGCCACGAAGTCGCAGCGCAGTTCGCGCGGCTCCCCGTCCTGCCGCCAGCTTACGACCGGGGCGTCGGTATCCAGTCCTTCCAGGACGACGTCCTGGGCGTTCCACACGATCTGGACACCGCGTGCCGGCGCGGCTTCGAAAAGGTCGTGCATCACCTCCTGCTGGCCGTAGACGGTCACCGCGCTGCCGCCCGTCAGCGCGACCATGTCGATCCGGAACAGCTCGCCGTCGAGCGAGATCTGGGTGCCGGCATGCACCAGCCCCTCGCGGTCGAGCCGCTCGGCGAGCCCCAGATCACGCATGAAGTCGGTAGTCACTTGTTCCAGAACACCGGCTCGGACGCGTCCTTCGACATAGGCCCGGTCACGCCGTTCCAGCACGACGGCGTCGATGCCGGACCTGGCCAGCAGATGTGCGAGAAACATGCCGGCAGGGCCGGCGCCGATGATGGCTACGCTGGTGCGCACAATGATCCTCTCGTCCCGCAGATCGGCCAAGTCGCCTGCTTCTGCGCCATTTTTAGCTGCGGTGGCGATCGTGGCGATGGCCGCAACGACAAAAAACTTGGACGAATTGACAGGATAAACGAAGATGCCTGCATGCCCCGGCAACACGTTCCCTCCTTCTACCTTTACGGTGAAGCGCACAGGCTGGTCCACCGGGACTTTGTCCATGTCGAAGCGCTGGACGACCGCTCACGGCCCAGTGAATGGACAATTCAACCGCACACTCACGAAGAGCTTAGTCATATCTTCGTCATCATGTCCGGGGGCGGCGCGATGAAGGCGGATGGCGCGCTGATCCGGTTCTCGTCTCCCTGTTTCCTTCTCGTGCCGGCGACCACGGTCCATGGCTTCGACTGGCTTGAGGACACGGAAGGCTTCGTTGTCACGATCGCCAACAGCTATGCCGTGGAACTATTCCGGGGGGATGATGATCTTGCGGCACTGTTCGAGAGGCCGGTCGCTTTCAGCATTGAGGTTGCAGAGATGGACCGGGCGCGGCACGGGATCGAAGGGTTGATGCAGGAACTGGGCTGGGGCGCGCCGGGACATCGCGCGGCGGTGAATTCCGCGATTCTGTCGCTGCTGGTGATCGCTCTGCGCCATCTCAGCGCCGCGTCCCAGGCCCCGGCTGGCTCGGGCGCACAGGTCTCCACGGTCGCCCGCCTGCGTGACAGGATCGAGCGAAGGTTCCGCCTGCGCGAGCCGATCTCCGAATATGCCAGGGCCTTGGGTATCAGCCAGACCGCCTTGCGCGCGGCCTGCGCCAAAGTTGCGGGGCGTTCGCCCAGCGAGCTGCTGGACCAGCGGACCCTGCTGGAAGCCCGCCGGGCACTGCTCTACTCCAACCTGTCTATAGCGCAGATCGGCTTTTCCGTCGGTTTCGCGGACCCGGCCTATTTCAGCCGGTTTTTTCAGAAACAGATCGGGACATCGGCTCGCTGCTACCGCAACGCCGGCATTGGCCCCGGACGTGATTGGCCCGTATCATAGAGCACAGTGCGGTTCGTTAGCGATGATATGCGGCGCGTGATAGCCGCCGAACGAGAGCCCGCAAATGCAGCTCCGCTCTTGAATCACGTTGCTGCCCGTCAGCAGGAATTCCGAAATTCTTTCGGATTCGGCATTTCCACCGGTGCAGTGTGTCGTCACCGGCCACGACCGGCGGCGCTGCATTTCTAACGAACCGGACCGACGCTAACGCCCCAACGGACAACAAAGACAGCACCGAAGGGCGCTCTCACCCCGCTGGCACCACCTTGGACGGTGGTGCGCTTATCCGCGTCGTGGACATGTTGCCCGACAAGCAAAGCCTAATGCGCCGGACGAACTCCATCGATTATGGAGGCGTTATCAAAGGGGAAACAGCGCTGGAGCCTGAGGACGACCGCTAGCCAACCTTCTCGAAGGTGGCATCATCGTTCAGCGCGGGACTAACCATCTGCGGCGCAGCGCCACAAACTAGGTCTGCCGTGTCGCCTTCGTGCTAATCGAAGCGTCATGCTTATCAGCATGACGGCGTCCGAGAGTCATGACGCAGGGCTTAAAGCCGCAATGGGCATTAAGCGACCGAGCAACTGGCGTCGCTCGGTCGCTTCACACTAGTTTAACGCAGGACCAGATTGACGGCGGAACTCTTGCCCCGGCGATCAACCTCGATCTCGAACTCGAGCTTGTCGCCTTCGTTCAAACCCTGGAGACCAGCACGCTCAACGGCGCTGATGTGCACGAATGCGTCAGGCTGGCCGTCATCGCGGTTGATGAAACCGAAACCCTTCATGGAATTGAAGAACTTGACCGTGCCGGTGGCCTTTTCGCCCGTCAGTTCACGCTGCTGCTGGGCAGGCGCTTCCCGCTTGGCGACAGCGATCACATCGCCGACGACCGAAAGGTCGGAGGCAGAAACCTTACCGCCCCGATCGACAAGCTGATACTCCAGCTGCTGGCCTTCAGCCAAGCCATCAAGCCCGGCACGCTGCACAGCACTGATGTGAACGAAGATGTCTTCGCTGCCGCTCTCAGGCTGAATGAAGCCGAAGCCCTTGTCCGAATTGAAGAACTTGACGATACCGCGGCCCTGACCGACCACTGTCGACGGTGCGCCGCCACCACGGGGAGCGCCGCCACCAAATCCGCCTCCGCTACGTCCGCCGCCGAAGCCGCCGCCGCCACGCTGGTCGCCGCCGCCGCCGAATCGATCACCGCCGCCGCCGAATCGATCACCGCCGCCGAACCGGTCCTGTCCTCCGCCGAACGAATTGGAATCGCCGTCTCCAAAGCGATCCCACTTGTCGCGGCCCCTGCCGCGATTGCCTCTATCAAAACCCATGACTCAGAACGTACCTTCGCTGCGGCTCACACTAGCAATCCGTGCGCGTGGCCGCAGCACGCCGGACACAAGAAGAGGTAGCTGAAAAAAGCCAATACACTCTTGCAGAACAACCATGCCTGAAAAAGTGTCAAGATCAACCTTAGATCGCGTTGGTGACCGATCGCATTCGCCATCTGAGGGCGATTTGCAAACCGGAGAAGTGCCGGCAACTGGGTAACGCTTGCCGCTAAGAGCCTGATTCAAGGCCGCTGGCGGTAAGATCAGGCCCTTGCCGGAGGCTGGATCGAGGCGATAAAAAGCAGCGCTGCAACGCCCAGCAGTGCCAGACAAAATCGCCTCAAAAGATTTTCAATGTGGCGTGCGGGGCTCTGAGAAGGCATAATCTTCATCTCGGCTTAATCTCGGGAAAATTCGGCAGGCGGCGCGATCCCCGAGTCGCGGGCACGCGCAGCCAGACTATCACCGGGTGATCCACGGCCATGGGCCAGGGCCCTTTTCGATGCTGCTCCCCTCGACAACAGTCTCCCCCTCGAAGCCGAACAGCGTACTAGCCGGCTTCCGGTCGCTATGGCGCCTCCGAACTGAACCAGGGCTTGCACGGCGCCTGCCTAGTAATTGCAATCCGGCACCCTATTTTTACCAATTCGGCCTCAGGATTGCGAAGCTCGGCATGCTTTTCTGCTGCGCGATCGAGGTCAGCAGGAGTTCCAATCGCATTATGCAGAGAGATCGCTGGAATTTGCAGGCTATGTCGGGCAAGGGCGCCGTCAGATTCAATTTTTGTCCTGGCGAAGCGACCGTCATGGGCTGCGCACATGAGACAACGGCATACGTATGAGCAAAAACGACGACGCTGCGGATTTCGACGCACCGCTTATTGACGGTAACAGGGGCTCGGTTGCGCAGTTTATCGCCCGCGCAAAGCGCCGCGGGACGATAACCGTCGGCGAACTGAACGCTGCCTTGCCTCAGGATCAGATGACCACCGACCAGATCGAGGACGTTATGTCCGCGATCTCGGAGATGGGCGTCAAGATCGTCGAAAACGACGATGAAGGCGACGAAGGCGATTCGCAGGCCGATTCGCAGAACGAAGACGACCGCGAATCGGAGGACGATGCTGGCGACGACAGCGAGATCTCCCAGCGCCGCGTGCCCGATAGCAAAAAAGCGGAAAGCCTCGGCCGTACCGACGACCCGGTGCGCATGTACTTGCGCGAGATGGGCGCAGTGGAAATGCTCAGCCGCGCCGGTGAAGCGGCGATTGCGAAGCGCATCGAAGCTGGCCGGGACATGATGATCCAGGGCCTGTGCGAGAGCCCGCTGACCTTTCACGCCATCATCCAGTGGTCCGAGGCACTGAACGCCGGTGAAATGCAGCTGCGCGAGATCCTCGATCTCGATGCCATGCTGACCAAGGAGCCGGCTCCCGAAAGCCTGAACGAGGACGGCGAAGACGACGGCGAGATCAGCGAAAAGACGGCTGGCCCTTCGTTCAAGGACGACGACGACGTTGAGGAGGAATCCGCCAACGATGTCGACGAGGACGGCAACCCGATCCCCAAGCGCGAAGTCGAGGACGAGGAAGAAGGCAACACCATCAGCCTTGCGCAGATGGAAGCTGCCCTCAAGCCTGAAGCGCTTGAGAAGTTTCTGCTCATCACCGAACTGTTCCGCACTTTCGAGCGCCTTCAGTCCGATCGCCTCGACGCGCTGGCGCTGGGCATCGATTTCCCGGTTGCCAGGGAAGAACAGTACCAGCAGCTGCGCGAAGACCTCACCGCGCAGGTCGAATCGGTGAAGTTCCACGCGGCGAAGATCGAATATCTCGTCGACAACCTCTACGCCTTCAACCGCCGCCTCACCACGCTGGGCGGCCAGATGCTCCGCCTGGTAGAGCGTCACAAGGTAAAGCGCGCAGACTTCCTCGAAACCTACGTCGGCCGCGAACTGGACGACACCTGGCTCGATGAAGTCGCGAAGAAGGACAAGAAGTGGGCGGCTTTCGCAGCCGCCGAAGCCGATCCGGCCGAGCGTATCCGCCTCGAGGTCTCGGACATTGCCGCCGCTACCGGCATGGCACTGCCTGAGTTCCGCCGCATCGTGAACATGGTCCAGAAGGCGGAGCGCGAGGCGCGCATCGCCAAGAAGGAAATGGTCGAGGCCAACCTGCGCCTGGTGATCTCGATCGCCAAGAAGTACATGAACCGCGGCCTGCAGTTCCTGGATCTCATCCAGGAGGGCAACATCGGTCTGATGAAGGCCGTCGACAAGTTCGAGTATCGCCGCGGCTACAAGTTCTCGACTTATGCGACCTGGTGGATCAGGCAGGCGATCACTCGATCGATCGCCGATCAGGCCCGCACGATTCGTATTCCGGTCCACATGATCGAGACGATCAACAAGCTGGTCCGCACCAATCGCCGGTTCCTCCACGATCATGGCCGCGAGCCCACGCCCGAGGAAATGGCCGAGCGTCTGTCGATGCCGCTCGAAAAGGTGAAGCGGGTTCTGAAAATCGCCAAGGAGCCGATCTCTCTCGAAACGCCGGTCGGCGACGAGGAAGACAGCCATCTTGGAGACTTCATTCAGGATTCGAATGCGGTTATCCCGGTGGATGCCGCGATCGAATCAAACCTGAAGGAAATGATCACTCGCACACTGGCCAGCCTGACCCCGCGAGAAGAGCGCGTGTTGCGCATGCGCTTCGGCATCGGTATGAACACCGATCACACGCTTGAGGAAGTCGGCCAGCAGTTCTCGGTGACCCGCGAACGTATCCGCCAGATCGAGGCCAAGGCGCTGAGGAAACTCAAGCACCCGAGCCGCTCGCGCACCATGCGTACCTTCCTGGACTGAATTACCTGGCGCTGGGTCAGCGGAATTCAGCTAAACGGTTTGACCAAGGCGCGTCCGCGGTGCGGGCGACGTCTTGGTAGCAAGCGCGCCAATCGGTCTAGGACGGCATTGGTCACATTGTCATGAGTGCGTAGCTGCTCTGCGCGCGGGGTAGCGTCGCGCGCGCGTCTCGGCGCTCCCGCGACGGACCTGGCTTCTTTCCAGCCCGATCAATCACCTAGAGACTGTCATCGGCGGAGATCAGGTCGCCCAGTTTCTCTAGCGCTGCCAGCATCATCGCCTGTTCCCACCGTGCCATCTCCCCGAAGCCGCGCGTGAAGCGCATCTGCAATGGAAACGGCAGGTCGGCCAGGCGCAGCAAGCCTTCGGGGGTGGCCTGAACAAGGATCTGACGCTTGTCGTTATCGCTGCGGGCGCGGGTGACAAGCCCGGCGTCGACCAGCTTGTCGACGATGTTGGTGATCGTGGCCTGTCCGAAACGCAGCGCGGTGGCGACAGCGCCCGGGGTAATGCCGTTATGCGCGCCGATCTGGCGCAGCACGAGCGCCTGCGACGGGCTCAGGCCGGTCGCAGCGGCCATTTTGCGGTTCTCCAGCTCGGCCGCGTCGAGAATTTTTCTTAAGGCCGAAAGCGTGGCCGGCGTGAGGTCGGTATCCATGCGCGAGAGCTAGCTTTCCTGCGGGATTGCGCCAAGGTGCAAGATGCTTCCAAGATAGAAGAATTACACCTGCTTGGCGCCGCCATTGGGAACCTTCGTGGCTTCGAGAGGTTGCAATAACTCGCAGTATCCTTATGGTATTGCACAGCAGCAATCACAAACAGGCAAATGCCAAGCACGACAATGTGCTTCGGAGGGTGAAGTAATCTTAGATGCAGAAGTGAATGAAGTGAGCCTTCGGGAATATCCCGGGGGCATTGATCCTGTGAATCGCACTACCCCGCCGACCTTGCGCCGGCCCACTGCCGAAGACGGCCCCGCCGTCACCGCGCTGATCGCGGCCTCTCCGCCGCTCGATCCCAATTCGGCCTATTGCAACCTGCTCCAGTGCAGCGATTTCGCCGAAACCTGCGTGGTCGCCGAGCGCGGCGGCGTGATCGTCGGGTGGATTTCGGCGTACCGCCCGCCTTCGCACCCCGAACGCATCTTCGTCTGGCAGGTTGCCGTTGCCGCTTCGGCGCGCGGCGAGGGTCTGGGCGGGCGGATGCTGGACGAACTGGCCGCGCTTCCGGCCGTTCAGGGCGCCGTCACATTAACCACAACGATTACCGAGGCCAACCCGGCCTCCTGGGCGCTGTTTGGCGCCTTCGCGCGCCGCCGCGGCGCCAGCCTCTCGAAATCCGGGCGCTTCGAGCGCGATGCGCACTTCGCAGGGGCACACGACACGGAATGGCAGGCGAACATCGCCCTGCTTCCGTCCGCCCCCACTACCTGAACAGGGAAATTTCCAAATGCTGACGACCCCCATGCCGAGCGCCGCTGCGCCGGATACGAAGATCTATGACCGCCGCGAATCGCAGGTGCGCACCTATTCGCGTTCGATGCCGCGCCAGTTCGGCAAGGCGCAAGGACCGTGGCTTCACGACAGCGAAGGCGGGCGCTATCTCGATTTCCTGTCGGGTTGCTCCTCGCTGAACTACGGCCATAACCATCCGGTGCTCAAGGCCGCGCTGATGGATTACATCGCCGCCGACGGCGTGACCCATGCGCTGGACCTGCACACCGATGCCAAGTCCGCGTTCCTGCGCACGTTTGAGGACGTGATCCTCGAGCCGCGCGGGCTGGACTACCGCGTCATGTTCACTGGGCCGACGGGCACCAATGCCGTCGAGGCGGCGATCAAGCTGGCGCGCAAGGTTACGGGGCGCGAACTGGTGGTGGCCTTCACCAATGGCTTCCACGGCATGACGCTGGGCGCGCTGGCCTGCACCGGCAACGCCGGCAAGCGCGGCGGCGCCGGGGTTCCGCTCAGCCATGTCAGCCACGAACCGTTCGACGGCTATTACGGCGAGGAGGTGGACACCGCCGACCTGCTGGAACAGCGCCTGGCCGATCCGTCCAGCGGACTTGATGCGCCGGCGGCTTTTCTGGTGGAAACCGTGCAGGGCGAGGGCGGCCTCAACGCCGCGCGTCCCGAGTGGCTGCGCCGCATCGCCGCGCTGGCGAAGAAACACGGCGCGCTGCTTATCGTCGACGACATCCAGGCCGGGTGCGGGCGTGCCGGCGGTTTCTTCAGTTTCGAAAGCATGGGCTTCACCCCCGATATCGTCACGCTGGCCAAGTCGCTTTCCGGCATGGGCCTGCCTTTCGCACTGACGCTGATGCGGCCCGACCTCGATATCTGGTCGCCCGGTGAGCACAACGGCACGTTCCGGGGCAACAACCACGCCTTCGTCACCGCCGCCGCCGCCCTTCGCGAATTTTGGGCCGATCCGGCCTTTACCGACGCGGTCGCCCGGCGCGGCGGTATTCTCGAACGCCGCCTGGAACGCATGGCCGAGCGCCACGGGCTTTCCACGCGCGGCCGGGGCATGATGCGCGGCATCAACGTGGGCAGCGGTGAAGTCGCGTCGAAAATCACTTCGGCCTGCTTCGACGAAGGCCTCATCATCGAGACCAGCGGCGCACATGACGAGATCGTCAAGGTGCTGGCACCGCTGACGATCGAGGACGCCATCCTCGAAGCCGGGCTGGACATCCTGGAGGAAGCGGTCGCCGGGGCGATCGCGCCTGTCGCCAGGCTGCACCAGCGCAAGCTAGGCGTCGCAGCCTGAGCTTTCTTTCCCTCCATTAAAGGAATTACATAATATGATCGTTCGCCAACTCAAGGAAATCCGCAAGTCCGACGCTCACGTCGAATCGAAGGGCTGGCATTCCGACCGCCTGCTGCTCAAGGACGATGACATGGGCTTCTCGTTCCACGTCACGACGATGTTCGCGGGCGAGGAACTGCATATGCATTACCAGAATCACCTTGAAGCCGTGCTGGTGCTCAAAGGCTCGGGAACCATCGAGGACCTTGGCACCGGCCTGACGCACGAGCTGAAGGCAGGCGTGATGTATGCGCTCAACAACAACGACAAGCACATCGTGCGCCCCGTCGAGGACATCCTGTGCGCCTGCGTCTTCAACCCGCCGGTCACCGGGCGCGAAGTGCATGACGAAAGCGGCGCCTATCCCGCCGATACCGGCACCGATGCCGGTGACGCGCGCGAACCCGCGCTGGTGGAGTGAGGAGGCAGGGGCTTACTTGATGCAGGACCATTATCCCACCCGCCGCACCGGCGAACCGCAGCTTTTCGCCCGCTCCGAGCCTGTCGCCCGGCGGGCATGGCAGCCCGGCGCACCGCTCAGTGCCGAGCAGATCGCGCAGTTCGACCGCGATGGCTATCTGGTGCTTGAGGACGTGTTCTCCGAAGCCGAGATGGCCGTGCTCCAGTCCGAAACCGGGCGCCTGCTGGGCGACCCGGCGGGGCTGAAGGACGAAACCGTGATCGCCGAACCCGGCAGCCGCGAGATCCGTTCGATCTTCGAGATCCATTCGCAGAGCCCGCTGATGGCGCGGCTGGCCGCGGACGAACGGCTGGCAGGGGTCGCCGGCTATCTGCTGGACGACGAGGTCTACCTTCACCAGTCGCGGCTGAACTACAAACCGGGGTTCAAGGGCAAGGAGTTCTACTGGCACTCCGACTTCGAAACCTGGCACGCCGAGGACGGCATGCCGCATATGCGCGCGCTGTCGATGTCGGTGCTGCTGGCGGAAAACACGCCCAACAATGGCCCGCTGATGGTGATCCCCGGATCGCAGCATGTCTTCGTGGCCTGCGTGGGCGAGACGCCCGACGACCACTACAAGGCATCGCTGCGCCGGCAGGAATATGGCGTGCCCGATGAGAACACGCTGGCCGAACTGGCGCACCGCCAAGGCATCGTCGCACCCACCGGTGGTCCAGGCACGGTGATCGTGTTTGACTGCAACACGATGCACGGCTCCAACGGCAACATCACGCCGTTCCCGCGCGCCAATGCCTTCCTCGTCTACAACGCGGTAAGCAACCGGCTGGCGGCGCCCTTCGCGGCTGCCACGCCGCGCCCGGACTTCATCGCCGCGCGCGGCGCGGAGAGCGTGGTTCCCGTCTCCGGCGAAATTGCTAAGATCCTTGAAGGAGTAGCCGCATGACCCGGACCCATTCCGTGGAAAAGATCGGCGGCACTTCGATGGCCGCAACCTCCACCGTCTTCGACAACGTGCTGGTCGCGGGGCGGGAGGGGGCAGACCTCTACAACCGCATCTTCGTCGTTTCCGCCTATGCCGGGATGACGGACCTGCTGCTGGAACACAAGAAGAGCGGCCGTGCCGGCGTCCACGCCCATTTCATTCGGAACGAGACGCCCGGCGCCTGGCGCGCCGCACTGGCCGAAGTGATGGACGCAATGACGGTCCGCAACGCCGAGATGTTCGCGCGCGCCGAGAGCCGGGCCGAGGCCGATGCCTTTGTTGCAACGCGCATTGCCGCGCTGGAAACCTGTCTCGACGACCTGGACCGGCTGCGCGCCCATGGCCGCTTCTGCCTGAAGGAGCAGATGACCACCGTGCGCGAAATGCTGGCCGGGCTGGGCGAGGCCCATTCGGCGCACTCCACCGCGCTGATGCTGCGGGACAGGGGCGTCGATGCTGTGTTCGTCGACCTGACCTTGTGGAACAACGAGGACATGTGCAGCCTGGACGAACGGATCGTCGAAGCGCTGGCGCCGATCGACCTTGCGCGCCAGATGCCCATCGTCACCGGCTATGCCGGGTGCGAGGGCGGCATGGTGCGCCGCTATGCCCGCGGCTACTCGGAGATGACGTTTTCCCGCATCGCCGTGCTGACCCAGGCGCGCGAGGCGATCATCCACAAGGAATTCCACCTTTCCAGCGCCGACCCGCGGCTTGTGGGCGAAGCGCGCGCCCGCAAGATCGGCCGCACCAACTACGACGTTGCCGATCAACTCGCCAACCTCGGCATGGAGGCGATCCATCCGCGTGCGGGGCGGGGTCTGCGCCAGTCGGGCATTCCGCTGCGGGTACGCAACACCTTCGACCGGCATGACGGCGGCACGCTGATCTGCGGCGATTATGTTTCCGAGCGTCCGCGCGTGGAGATCGTCACCGGGCTTTCATCGGTGCAGGCGCTGCAGGTGTTCGAACAGGACATGGTGGGCGAGAAGGGCTACGACGCCGCGATCCTGGACACGCTGACGCGGCACGGCGCCTGGATCGTCAGTAAAAGTTCCAACGCCAACACCATCACCCATTACCTGTCGGGCACCGATACGGCGCAGATGGCGGGCATCGTCTCCGACATAGAGACGCATTGGCCCGGTGCTGCGGTGACGGTGCAGCCAGTGGCGATGGTTTCGGTGATCGGCAGCGACCTGGCCGAGCCGGGGCTTGTCCCCCGCGCGCTGATGGCTCTGGGCGGCGCAGGGATCGGCATGGCCGCGATGCAGCACCAGATCCGCAACGTCGATGTGCAGTTCATCGTCGCGGTGGAGGATTTCGATCCTGCCGTGCGCGTGCTGCACAAGGTTCTGGTCGAAGGCGCCTCCCTTGCCGACGTCAAGGCCGAGGAACCGACCAAGGAATTGGCCGCTTGATAGGGCCATGCTGAACGCCATTCTTCCCGTGCGCAGCCTGCTGCTCGCCATCTTCATCCTGATGGCGGGCGGCGGCTTCATGAACACGCTGGTAAGCGTGCGGCTTGAACGCGCGGGCAGCGGGACGCTGGCGATCGGACTGGTCGGCACTGCCTATTTCGCCGGGCTGGTGGCGGGATCGCTGCGCGCGCCTGCGCTGCTGCGCCGGATCGGCCACATCCGCGCGTTCGCCGCCTTCGTCGCGGTGCTCAGCGCCAGCACTCTGGCTTATGCGATCCACAGCGATGCCTTGTTCTGGGGCGTCCTACGCTTTGCCGACGGCATATGCCTTGCGGGGATCTACGTCTGCCTGGAAAGCTGGCTCAACGAGCGGGCTGAGGGCGCGGGGCGGGGTAGCGTGCTGGCGGGGTACATGATCGCGCTTTATGGCGGGCAGGCGATCGGCCAGTTCACCCTCAACCTGGGCGAGACTTCGCCGACGATGCCGCTGATGGTCGGTTCGATCCTGATCTCGCTGGCGGCAGTGCCGGTCGTGTTGACCCGCATCGCCGCGCCCGCACCGGGAGAAGCCACTTCGTTATCGTTCCGCGAGCTTTACGCGGTTTCCCCGCTGGGCATCGTCGGCGCGTTCATGACCGGGGTGATGCTGGGCGCATTCTACGCGATGGGCGCGGTCTATGCGCGCAGGTCCGGGCTGGACCTTGCCGGGACGGCGCTGTTCATCAGCGTCGTGATTATGGGCGGCGTTGCCTTGCAATGGCCGCTCGGCCGCCTGTCGGACCGGATGGACCGGCGCAAGGTGATCGTTATCGGCTTTGCCGGGACACTTGCCGCCAGCCTCGCCATCGCGCTGACCACGGGCACGGCGCCGCTGATGATCTTCGGCGCTCTGTTCGGGGGACTCAGCTTCGCCCTTTATCCGCTGTGCGTGGCCCATACCAACGACCACCTTTCGCCGGAGCAGCGGGTCGCCGCCAGTGGCGGGCTGGTCCTGCTCTATTCGCTGGGCGCGGCGCTCGGGCCTTCGCTTGGCGCATTGGCGATGACCGTGGTCGGCACGGCGGGGCTTTTCCTGTTCGTGGCCGCCTGCGCCGGGGCCGCGCTTGCCTTCGGGCTGTGGCGGCAGGTCAGGTCCGAGCCGGTGCCCGCCCATCTTCAGGAAAGCTACGTCGTGCTGCCGCGCACGACGCCCATGTCCGCCGCGCTCGATCCGGTCGCCTCGGAAGAAAGCACGCCATGACCGCCGCCAATGCCCCATCCGCGATGTCTCCCGCCGTCCTTCACCGCGCCATCGCCGCCTCCGCGATCGGCAATGCGACCGAGTGGTTCGACTATGGCATCTATGCCTACGGCGTGAGCTACATCGCCGCTGCCCTGTTTCCCGGAGAAACGTCCGAGGCGACGCTGTTCGCTCTCGCCACTTTCGCGATCTCGTTTCTGGTGCGGCCGCTGGGCGGGTTTTTCTGGGGGCCGCTGGGGGACAGGTATGGGCGCAAGGCGGTGCTGGGCATCACCATCGTGATGATGGCGGCTGCCACGGTGGCGGTGGGGCTGATCCCTTCCTACGCTATGATCGGCATGTCGGCACCGGTGCTGCTGATCGTCCTGCGCATGGTGCAGGGTTTCTCGACCGGCGGGGAATACGGCGGCGCGGCGATCTTCATGGCCGAATATGCGCCCGATGCGAAACGCGGCTTTTACGGCAGCTTCCTGGAGGTCGGCACGCTGGCGGGCTTCTGCGCGGGGGCACTGCTGATGCTGGGCTTCTCGCTGCTGCTGGGCGAGGGCGCCATGCGCGACTGGGCCTGGCGCCTGCCGTTCCTGCTGGCCGGGCCGCTGGGCTTCGTGGGCGTCTACCTGCGTTCGCGCATGGCCGAGACGCCGCTGTTCCTCGAAGCCGAGCAGCGTGAGGAGGCCGCCGCCAGCGCTTCCCCCTTGCGCGATCTGTTCGCCCGTCACCGCACCGCGCTGCTGGCGATGGGCGGGCTGGTGGTGGCGCTCAACGTCGTGAACTATACGCTGCTGAGCTACATGCCGACTTATCTGGAGCGCCGCCTGGGTCTTTCCACCGATGCGGCGCTGGCGGTGCCGATCGCGGGCATGGTGTTCATGATGATGCTGCTGCCCTTCGCGGGCGCGCTGTCCGACCGGATCGGGCGCAAGCCTCTGTGGCGTTTTTCGCTGATCGGGCTGATCGTGGCGGTGGTGCCGCTCTATCACCTGATGGGGCTGGGACTGGCGGGCGCGGTGATTGGCTATGCACTGCTTGGCATGCTCTACGTGCCGCAACTGGCGACGATATCGGCGACGTTCCCTGCCTTTTTCCCCACCAGCGTGCGTTTCGCCGGGTTCGCGGTGGCTTACAACGTATCGACATCGCTGTTCGGCGGCACCGCGCCGGCCTTCAATTCAGCGCTGATCGAGCTGACCGGCAACTCGATGATGCCGGCCTGGGTTATGATCGCGGCCTGCCTCGTCGGCCTGGCGGCGCTGCGCTTCACGCCCGAGACGGCAGGCAAGCCACTGGGCGAGGTTCGCTGACACCGGCAACCGATGCGCCTGAGGTGTCAGCGAGGCGTCAGGCTACCGGGCCTGGGAGGGCGATCAGTTCGCATTCGGCAAGGGCGGTCCAGAACGCCTCGGGGATCGGGCTGGCCATCAGCGTTACCGCCGTTTTCAGTTCCGCAGGCGTGGCCATGCCCGGAATCACGGCGTCGATAACGGGATGGCGCAGCGGGAACTGGAGGGCGGCTGCAGCCAGCGGCACGGCGAAGTCCGCGCAGATATCCTCAATGCGGCCAACTCTCTCGATGATCTGCGCGGGGGCTGCGCCATATTCGTAAGGGGCCGGCGCGGCGTGCCTGACGCCTCTGGCAAGGATCCCCGAATTGAACGGTGCCCCGGCGACGACCCGGACCCCGCGCGCGGCGCAGAGCGGGAAGAGGCGCTCTTGGGGCGACTGTTCGAGCAGCGTGTAGCGACCGGCCAGCAGGATCACATCAAGGTCCGCATGGCCCAGCACTTCCTCGCAGACCGCGACCTCGTTGACGCCCAGACCGATGGCCCTGACCGCGCCGCTATCGCGCAATTCGCGCATGGCACGCAGCCCTCCGCCGAGAAACTCCTGCATGCGCCGGGCATGGTCGGCGCCGTGCGCGTAGCTGCCGATGTCGTGGGCGAGCAGGATGTCGATCGACGGGCGTTTCAACCGTGCAAGGCTGTCCTCATAGGATCGCATGACGGCGTCGTAACTGTAGTCGAATACGCTCTCGAACGGTTCTGGCGAGACGAAGCCCTGCCGCACGGCCGTTAAGTCCGCCTCCGGCGCCGGGGCCAGGCGGCGGCCTACTTTGGTCGAGACGATCGCCTCGCCGCCCGGATCCAGCACGGCGAGAGCTTCGCCGAGCCGCTTTTCACTCAGGCCGAAGCCGTAATGCGGTGCGGTGTCGAAATAGCGCAGACCCGCCTGCCAGGCAGCCTCGATCACGGTGCGCGCGTCGTCCTCGCTTATCGGGCGGTAGAGGTTGCCCACCGCCGCCGCGCCGAAGCCCAATTTGCCGGGGAAAAGTTGCACGGCCATTCCTTCAACCGAGTCCATAGAATTCACGGGCGGCGCCTTCCAGCAGGCGGGTGCTCCCGGCCTCGCCGATATCGCCTGCGAGCATCAGGGCATCCTTGATCCAGTCCGCATAGCTGTCGCCCATGTGCAGCAGCACCGGCCAGTCGCTTCCCCACATCGTGCGCACACCGAAGCAGGCGAGGATATGCGTGACATAAGGCGCGAGGAGGGCGGGGTCCTGACCCTGCCGCTGCTGCGTGCGCAGGCCTGAAAGCTTGCACCAGACGTTGGGAAAGCTAGCCAGAGCGGCCATGTCGTCTCGCCACGGATCGAGCATCAGGTTGGCGGCATCGGGCTTGCCGCCATGGTCGATGACGATCTGCAACCCGGGCCATTGCCGGGCGAAGCGGGCCAGCGCGGGCAAATGGCGCGGCTCCACCAGCGCATCGAAGCACAGGCCATTTGCGATCATCGCCTGGATGGCAGGGCGCAGCGCATCGCCCGTGATCCATTCGCTGTCGGCGATGGCCTGTAACATCGGGCGCAGGCCCAGGCATTTCGGCCGGGCGGCAAGCTGGCCAACACGCGCGGGAGCGTCGGCGGCGTCCAGCGCCGCCCAGGCAACTATGCCCAGCACCACCGGATCGCTGGCGGCAGCTTCGAACATCCAGTCGGTGTCGCGGTCATCGGGCTGCGACTGCACCAGCACGGTGCCGGCAAGGTCGACCCCGGCGACTGCGGCGGCAAGGTCCTGCGGCAGGAAGTCGCGGTGCAGCAGGGGCCAGTCGGCATCTGGCCAGGCGCATTCCGGCGCATCGATGCGCCAGAAATGCTGGTGGGAATCGAGGACGCGGCGCCGGGTCATGTCATGGTCTGCAGGTTACCGAGGGCGGCGCGGGAAGTCTTGTCCATCGAGATCATCCTTTCACGCGGCTGCGGCGAGGTTACCCCGTCGATCAGGGCGCTTTCGACATGGCGCAGGGCAATGGTCGGACGCGCATCCGGGGTTTCCAGGCGGAAATCGCAGCCGCGCACGGTCAGTCGGCGCGCATGGCGGGCGTAGAGGCCGTGGGCGGGCAGCGTCTTCAGGTAGCTCACCTCAAGGCTGGTCTCGCGCCGGTACTCGGGTTCGCGCTGTGCATCGGCGTCGGTGCCGCCTCCTCGCGCGGTTACGCGGATGTCGCGGAAGCTCACGTCCTCTACCGGACCGTCGGCGATGCCCTCCACGCCGCAGGGGAATGCCGCCTTGGCGCCGGATACTTCGATGCCGTCGAAGCTGATCCGGCGGACGGCGCCCGGCAGTGTGCCGCGCGGCGCGCGCATTCGGGCAGCGTGATGGACGAAAAGGGGGTGGTTGACCGGGTCGCGCAGGATCACGCCCGAGACGCTCACGTCTTCCAGAGTGCCGCCGTCGACGATGCCGACAAGGATACCCCGGCTTGCGGTGCATATACAGTCCGCGATGCGCACGTTGCGAAATCCGCCGTTGGTTTCAGTGCCCAGCTTGATGCGGCCCAGCGGCCCAAGCCCATCGGGGGAACGGTATTCGGAAGGGCGATAAGTGCCGTCAAGCAGCGAGCCCATGGCGAAACCGCTGGTTCGGCAGCCGGCGATCAGGATGTTCTCGCAAGGGACCGCGCGGCCCATAGCAAAGCTGCTTTTGAGGACGATGGCGTCGTCCTTGGGCGCATTGACCAGGCAGTTGGTTACCCGCACGTCGCGGCAGCAGTCGATGTCGATCCCGTCACGGTCGGTGTCCACCGTCAGGCCGTCTATTACCAGGTTGGAGCAGCCATGGGCGATCACGCCGAAATGCCCGCCTTGCAGGATGGTGAAGCCTTCAAGCCTGACGTTGCGGCAATTCATCAGGCCGATGGTCTTGTTGGCGCGGCCGACCTGAGCCGCTTCCGCCTCGTCCCGCAGCGCGAGTTCGCGGGGGCTGATGCCGAGCGCGGCGGCGGATTGCCAGTTTGCCCGGGCATGCCAGCGATCGCCCGGTCCTTCGCGGTCCAGCCCAAGCCCATGCAGCATGCCTTCGCCGACAATCGAGGCGTTGGCGATGCCGTCGGCGGAAATCAGGCTGTTGCGGACATGGGTGATGCCGAAGTCCTGGAACTGCTCCTCAAGGTAGTTTTCCGGGGCATCGTAGTGACGCCCGTGCGTGCCGGGATCGGCGGCGACGATGACCGCGCCGGCTGCCAGCCACAGCGTCACATTGTCTCGCAGCCGGATCGAGAAGCACAGGTAGCGCCCGGCGGGGACCATCACCGCGCCTCCGCCGCCTGCGGCTGTCGCTTCGATGGCGCGGTTGATGGCAGGGGTGTCGATCGCGGCGCCGTCCCCGCGCGCGCCGAAAGTCCGCACGTCCGCGATTGGCCCCTGTGCAAAGGGAGCGCTGCGCTCACCTTCCGCCGCGAAGGCAGGCAATGCTGCCAGTGCGCCCAGTCCGGCAAGGGCTGCGCGCCGTCCGAACAGCGCCGCTCCGCTGAGATGACCGCCCTCGCGCAAGATTGCCTCGTTCCCTTTCATGCCCGCTCCTGAATCCTCCGCGCCTCTTGCGCACGAGATAAACATACGACATCATACAACATCGCAAGCGGCTGTCCATGCCGCTGATCGGTATTGATGGAAAGGATGCCAAGAATGAAACTGTGCCGCGTTGGGGAACCCGGAAGCGAGCGCCCTGCGATGATCGATGCCGATGGCGGCATCCGCGATCTTTCTGCCCATGTGACCGACATCGATGGTGCCGTGCTGGGCGCCGAAGGGCTGGCCCGCATTGCGGCGATCGACCCGGCATCGCTGCCGCTGATCGACGGAGCGGTGCGTTACGGCGCCTGCGTGGCAGGGACGCGCCAGTTCGTCGCCATCGGCCTCAACTATGCCGACCATGCGGCCGAATCGAACCTGCCGATCCCGGATGAGCCAGTGGTGTTCAACAAGTGGGTGACCTGCATCCAGGGCCCGAACGACCCGGTGACGATCCCCGGCGGCTCGCGCAAGACCGACTGGGAAGTCGAACTCGGCGTCGTCATCGGCGCCCAAGCATACCGCGTGGACGAGGCTTCGGCGCTCGATCACGTCGCGGGTTACTGCGTAATCAACGATGTGTCCGAGCGCGAGTGGCAGCAGGAACGCGGCCAGACCTGGGACAAGGGCAAGGGCTTCCCCGGCTTTGGTCCGGTCGGCCCGTGGATGGTGACCGCTGACGAGGTGGGCGATCCGCAGGCGCTGTCGATGTGGCTCGAAGTCAACGGCAAGCGGGTGCAAAACGGCAGTTCGTCGACGATGATCTTCACGGTCGCGCAGATCGTTTCCTACCTCAGCCAGTTCATGACTCTGATGCCCGGCGACATCATCACCACCGGCACGCCTCCCGGCGTGGGCTTGGGCCAGAAGCCGGAACCCTGGTACCTCAAGGCCGGAGACGTCGTCACGCTTGGCATCGAGAAACTGGGCGCGCAGCGTCAGGAGTTCGTTGCGGCCGATTGACAGGGTTCGCCTCATGCGCTTAATTCATCATACATATTATGTAAGAAGGAAGAGGGCATGGGGCGTCTAGCTGGAAAAACCGCGCTGGTAACGGCTGCCGGGCAGGGAATCGGCAGGGCCAGCGCGGAGGCTTTCCTGCGCGAAGGTGCGCGGGTGATCGCAACGGATATCCGTGCCGAACCACTCGCCGATTTCGCAGGCGCGGAGACGCTGGTGCTCGACGTGACCGACCCCGCGGCAGTGCTGGCCGTGGCCGAAGCGCACCGCGACGTGGACGTGCTGTTCAACTGCGCGGGCTTTGTCCATCCCGGCACCATCCTCGATTGCGACGAGGATGCCTGGGCTTTCTCGAACACGCTCAATGTTACCGCGCAGTACCGAATGATCCGCGCCATATTGCCAAACATGATCGCCATGGGGCGCGGTTCGATCATCAACATGTCGTCGGTCGCCTCCAGCGTGAAGGCGGTGCCGAGCCGCTTTGCCTATTCCGCCACCAAGGCGGCGGTGGTCGGGCTGACCAAATCGGTCGCGGTGGATTTCGTGACCAAGGGCATCCGCTGCAACGCCATCTGCCCGGGCACGGTGGAGACGCCCTCGCTGCTGCAACGGCTCCACGATACCGGCGATTTCGACAAGGCCTATGCCGAGTTCACGGCAAGGCAGGCCATGGGCCGCTTTGGGCGGCCTGAGGAACTGGCGGCGCTGGCGGTCTACCTCGCATCCGACGAATCCGCCTTCACCACCGGCACGGTCAACGTCATCGACGGCGGCTGGACGAACTGACCGCGGCCACCGCGGCACAATAACAAGGGAGAGGAATATGATCGAGGGCCGCCGCATCGCGCGCCACCTGGCCTGGCTTGCCGCCGGAGCCAGCAGCCTGCCGGCAATCGCGCAGGACCGGGCAGAGCCCTCGGGCGTTGAAATTCATGTCTCGGCGCAGGGCAGCGATCGCAGCCCCGGCACCCAGGCGCGCCCGGTGCTCACCCTGACGCGGGCGCAGGCACTGGTGCGCCAAAGCAATGCCAGGTCGGACGTGACCGTGCTGGTGGGCGAGGGCACGTACCGGCTCACCGCGCCGCTGCTTTTCCGGGCTGCGGACGGCGGCCGCAATGGCCACACCGTCACCTGGAAGGCGGCGCAGGACGCGCATCCGATGCTGTCCGGCGGCATGGCGGTCACCGGTTTCAAGCCTTTCGATGCCGAGCGGCGGATCTGGGTGGCCGATGTGCCCAAAGGCGCCGACACCCGTCAGGTCTGGGTCGACGGTACTTTGGCGGAGCGGCCCTGGCTCGAAATCCGCGCAGCGGACGTGAAGTTCGATGCGCAGGGTTTCACGGTGACCAATCCCAAGCTGGAATGGCTGTCCAAACTGGCACGGCCCGGCCGCGTGGAACTGGAAGCGACCGGCTTTTTCACTGACCGTTTCTCCCCGGTGAAGAGCATTGCCGGCACGCGCGTCACCATGCGCCAGCCCGCCTGGGACAACAACACCTGGGGCTACGACACGATCTCGAAGCCGATCTTCGCCGATGACAGCCGCCTGTTCCTCGTCAATGCGGTGGAGTTCATCGGCAAGGCCAACGAATGGCATTCGCGCCCCTACCAGTGGGTGATCGATCCCGAAGCGGGCAAGCTCTACTTGCGGATGGGACTGGACGAGGACATCGCGAAGCGCGAAGTGATCGTGCCGCGCCTCGAAACGCTCGTCTCGATCGCCGGCACGCCCGATGCGCCGGTGGAGCGCCTGCGCTTCGAAGGGCTGCGCTTCTCGCATACCAGCTGGCTCGGCCCGTCGCGCGATACCGGCTATGCCAACCAGCAGAGCGGGGCATTCCTGTTCGAAACCTCGCCGATCCGTCCCGCCGATGCCTGGGAGAGTTGCGGCTGGGGCTGCGTCGAATTCGAATCGATGCGCCAGAAGTGGCACCAGATGCCCGCTGCCGTACAGGTCGCCGCCGCGCGTGACGTAACGTTCTCTGGCAATACGTTTTCGCAGCTGGGCCAGATCGCGCTGGGCATAGGCAATGATGCCAATGCCAACCTTTCCGGCGTGGGGCTGGCGGCGCAAGGCATCCGCGTCACCCGCAACCGCTTCGCCGTGCTTTCCGGCAGCGCGATCATGGCGGGCGGCATACGGCTGGATGCGCACCATCCCGATGACCCGAAGCTGGTCAACCGCGACCTCGCGATAGAGGACAACACGGTGGCCACTGTCAGCCAGGACTACCGCGACAACGCCGCGATCCTCACCACATATGTCAGCGGCGCGCGCATCGCCCACAACGACATCACCGATGCGCCTTACGACGGCATAGCGGTGGGCTGGGGCTGGGGCTACAACGACGCGGGCGGCAATCCGAACTATGACGAGAACGCCAAGGGCTACGTCCACAACCGCAAGTTCACCACGCCCACGACCCTGCGCGACACCGTGATCGAGGGCAATCGCATCCATGGCGTGAAGACGTGGTTCATGGACGGCGGCGCAATCTACAACCTTTCCGCCAACCCCGGCGCGGTGATCCGGGGCAACCACATCTTCGACATCGGCAACCGCATCGCCATCTACCTCGACGAAGGTTCGAAACACTTCAACATCACCGGAAACGTGGTCGAGACGGGCGGGAAGTGGCTCAACATCAACACAGCGGGGGCGATGTACCGCCGGCGCATCTCCACTGATAATGTGGCGAGCGGTAACTGGCACACGGTCAACACCACCGGCGGGCGCTGGCTGGAGGAGATCGGCAACGTCGAGCGGGACAATCGCCTCGTCCCCGACCGCAACTGGCCGGCCGAGGCCCGCGCGGTCATCGACGGCGCCGGAGTGCGGCCATGAGCGGGCCCGGCGAAGGAATCGACCGCCGCGCCCTCCTGAAGGGCGCGGGCGCAATCGGCGCGGCGGCCGGAGTGCCGCTGGGGCCGGCGATGGCGCAAGCCGGGCCGGGCCTGCGCATCATCGACTTGCGCGCCGACGGGCTGGTCGATCCGATCGGGCTGGATCAGCAGGACGTGCGCCTTTCATGGCGTCTTGAAAGCGACCGGCGCGGTGTGGTCCAGGCGCGCTGCGAGGTTCAGGCGGCGTCGAGTTTGGCGCTGCTCGAAGCGGGAAAGCCCGACTTGTGGCATGCCGGGGAAGTGCTGACCCAGCGCAGCATGGATATGGGCTGGCTCGGCGCTGCGCTGAAATCGCGCCAGAAGGTGTATTGGCGGGTGCTGGTGCGCGACGACGCCGGTGGCCGCGCGCAAAGCCCCGTGGCGACTTTCGAAATGGGCCTGCTGGACGAAGCGGACTGGCAGGCGAAGTGGATCGAGGCCGAAACCGACCTTGAGCGCGCCGATCGCTCTGCCGGTCTCGCGTGGATGCGCGGCGACCGGACCGAGGATGACAGCCCGCGCTACTTCCGCTTGGCCTTCGATCTCGACAAGGCGGGCGAGGTCACGCTGTTTACGATCGCCAACTTCAAGTCAACGCTGTGGCTCGACGGGAAGCAGGTGGAAGTGCCGGTGGGCTTCAAGCGCTTCGGCATCGACCCGGTGGCGGTGACGGCGCTCAACCTTGATGCGGGGCGGCATGTTCTGGGCTTTCGGGTCGAAAATCCGCGCGGTTTCAACGGCCCGAAGATCCATGAGATTGCCGCTGCGGCAATGATCCGCGCCGGCGCCCGGCGGATCATCAGCGAGGGCATGCGTACGGCAACGCACGCTCCGCAGGACTGGGCTGCACCCGGTTTCGACGATGACGGGTGGCAGGTGGCGGCGCGCTCCGTCCATCAGCCGCAGGCTTGGCCACGTGCCGGCGCTTATATGTTGCGGCGCGATTTTCGCATCGCCAAGCCGGTCGCGCAGGCGCGGCTGCGCATGACCGCGCTGGGTGCCTATGCGGCGCAGATCAACGGCGAGCGGGTGAGCGAAGCCTGCTTGGCCCCTGAAAGCAGCGATTTTCGCATCACCGCGCTCTATCGCAATTACGATGTGACCAAGCTGCTGCGCCCCGGCGCCAATGCGATCGGCGCGCTGCTGGGAGAGGGCTGGTACGGCAGCTATCACGCCCCGGCCGGACGCTATGCTTTCGGTGATCCGCCGCTGCGCCTTTTCGCGCAGCTTGAGATCGAGCACACGGACGGCACCCGCTCGCTGGTGACGACCGATGGCGACTGGCAGCTTCGCCCTGAAAGCCCGGTGACGCAGGCCGAAATCTATTACGGCGAGGATTATGACGCCCGGCTTGAGCAGCCCGGCTGGTCCAGCCCCGGCTTTCGCGGCAAGGGCTGGGTGCCGGCGCGCATCGGCAAGGCGCCGCCTTGTGCGCTTGTCGCCCACGTATCGCCGCCGCTGCTGCCGATCGAGCGGCTGGCGCCCAAATCCATTACCAGCGTTGGCGCCGGTACCGGGGGGGACCGGTATGTCGTCGATTTCGGTCAGAACTTCGCGGGCTGGGCGCGGATCAAGGTGAGGGGAAGCGCGGGGCAGCAGGTGTCCTTGCGCTTTGCCGAAATCCTGGGCGCGGATGGCGCGGTCGATCAGGCAAACCTGCGCTCGGCGCGGTGTGCGTGCCTTTACACCCTGCGCGGCGATCCGGCAGGCGAGGTCTACGAGCCGCAATTCACCTATTTCGGTTTCCGCTATGTCGAGGTCAGCGGACTTGACCGTGCACCCACGCCGGAGGAGATCACCGGCATCGTCGTGTCGAGCGCGCTGCCCGAGACGGGCCGGCCGCTGATAGAGAATCGCATCATCCAGGGCCTGTTGCAGAACAGTCGCTGGAGCCAGCGCTCCAACTTCTTCGGCGTGCCCACCGACTGCCCCCAGCGCGACGAGCGGCTGGGCTGGACGGGGGATGCCAACGTGTTCTGGGACGCCGCCGCCTTCGCCATGGACGTCGGGCCCTTCACCCGCCGCTTCATGGGCGATATGCGCGATGCGCAGGGCCCGCGCGGCGAGTTTCCCGATTACGCACCGTCGGGCTGGCGCGACCAGTTGCTGGGCGCATCGCCGGGCTGGGCGGATGCCGGGGTGATCCTGCCCTGGACGGTGTGGCAGCGCTACGGCGACACCGCCATCGTCGACCGCAACTGGTCGGCGATGAGCCGCTACATGCAGTTCATCGCCCAGAACAACCCGGACCACGTCTGGCGCAAGCTGCGCGGCTACGACTACGGCGATTGGGTGGCCCTGGACGCCAAGGAGCCGGGTGACGAGACGACGCCCAAGGACCTCATCGCCACGGCCATGTGGAAGCGTTCCGCCGATGCGATGGCGGATATGGCGCGCGCCTCAAAACGCCTGCCCGAGGCGGTGCGCTACGAGCAGCTTTCCCGAGACATTGCCGCCGCTTTCGCCGCTGCATTCGTCCAGCCGGACGGCAGCATCGGCAACGGTTCGCAATGCGGTTATATCCTCGCTTTGCGTTTCGGCCTTGTGCCCGAGGCGCAGCGCAAAACGGCGACGGCCCGGCTGGTTGCCGATATCCGCAGGCGCGGCACTCTCCTTTCGACCGGGTTCCTTGGCACGCCGTTCAGCCTGGACGCCCTGGCCGATCAGGGCGAGCACGGGCTGGTCTACGACCTGCTGCTGCGCACGGCCTTCCCTTCATGGGGCTACATGATAGCCAAGGGCGCGACCACGATCTGGGAACGGTGGAACGCCGACATGGTCGATGCCTCCATGAATTCCTACAACCACTATGCGCTGGGCGCGGTGGCGGGCTTCGTTTTCCGCCGTATCGCCGGCATCGACCCGGTAGAGGCCGGCTTTCTGAAGTGGCGCTTCGATCCCGTGCTCGACCCGCGCCTGCCGCGCGGCGGTGCGATCTACGATAGCGTGCTGGGCCGCATCGTCACAGACTGGCGGGCCGAGCCGGGCCGCTTCGAGGCGCGCATCACGGTGCCCGCCAATTCGCGCGCCGAAATCTGCCTGCCTGCCCCATCCGCCGAGGCAATCCGTGAAGGCGGGAGATCTTTGGCCGGCGCACCGGGCCTCGAAGTTGTTGGCCTGCGGGGCGACCGTTTCGTCGTCGAGGCAGGCTCGGGCGAATACCGCTTCACCGTCGCCGGCTGATCCCGATTACCCCCCCGACTGGAGGCCGTCCGCCGATGCGGGCGGCCCCTTTTTCGTTCAGGGTCGCGTCGTCCAGGTCCAGTCCACCGCGTCTGCCAGCGCGGAGCCCGCCCGCGCCTCGACACGGTTGGCGCCTGCTGCCAGATCGATCGGCCAGGCGGCGATGTGATCGTCCACCGGCACCTTGACCCATGGCGCACCGTTCAGCCGCAGTTCGATTTCGGGCTGGTTGGTAAAGACCTGCACGGTTACCCGCGCGGTGCGCTTGTTGGTATCCCGGCTGCTGGCGATGTGCAGCATCGGCCGGTCCGACCAGTTGGCCTGATACCAGTACCAGGCATCCTTGCGGACCTTGCGGTCCTCGCTCACCAGACCCTTGTCGTTGATCGCGGGGCGGTCGCCTTCGTTGCGCTTGAACGACGGGAAATCGATCCCGACCCACACGAAGGTCGACCACAGGAACGGGCGCTTCTTCATTTCGCGCCAGTGCTTGATATGGAAGTCGGTCTGGTACTGTTCGGGGTGCCAGTAGCCATTGGATTCCGGGCGCTTCATCACCGGGTCTTCCTGATGCAGTACGCTGGCGCCGGCGCCGTATTCGCTGACGCCGATGGGCCGGCCGGGCAGCTTGGCGTGCAATTCGTCGGCCCAGGGCCCGATATCTTCCGACTTGGTCCAGTACCACCCGAAGTAGCGGTTGTAGGATACCGTGTCGCTGTGCCGGGCGATGGGGTCGGCGTCGTCCAGGCAGCAATGTGCGTATGTGGTCGGGCGCGTGGGATCGAGCGCCTTGGCAGCGGCCTGAAGCTCGGTGAGAATGCGGTTGGATGCTTCGTCGGACTGGCGGATCTCGTTGCCGATGCCCCATAGCGCGACTGACGGGTGGTTGCCGGTCTGCGTGATCAATTCGCGCATCTGCTCGACAAGGTTCTCGCGGAAGGCGGGCGAGGGATCGTGATCGTCGATCAGCGGCACCTCGGTCAGCACCAGCAGGCCCAGTTCGTCCGCGCGTTCATAGACCCGCGCGGGATGCTGCATATGGGCGAGCCGCAGGCCAGTGGCGCCCATTTCGGCGAAGAGGCCAAGGTCCTCGTCGATCTCGGCATCGGTCACCACTGGCCCCCGGCCGAAACGGGTGGGCAGTTGCAGGTTCACCCCGCGCAGCGGATAGGCCGCGCCGTTGAGCAGGAACGTGCCGTCCTTGCGCACCGCCACCGTGCGCACGCCAAGCGGTGCGCTCTGGCTGTCGACGATCCGCCCGCCCTCGCTGACTTCCGTGACGACGCGGTAAAGATAGGGCGCCTTGATGCCCTGCCAGAGCCGCGCATTGCGTAGGGTAAAAGCCTGTTCCAGATCGCTGGACGCCCCGCCCGCAAGCTGGGCGGATCGTGCTGCGCGGGCAACGACCTTGCCCTCGGCGTCGAGGATCCGGCTGGCGACCTCGAAGCGTGCCGGTGACTTGCGGTCGTTACGCAGGGATACGGTCAGGTCGATGGCGGCGTCCCGCCCGGTCAGGGCTGCGGTGCGGACCTTGAGGCCGGGCCCCGCATGGGCCAGCCGGTCGATCGCCAAGGCGTCCGTCTCGATCAGGCCGACCGCGCGGGTGAGGCCGCCAAAGACGTTGAAGTCGCCGTTGAGCGGTGCGATCTGCGTGTCGCGGGCGTTGTCCACTCGCACCGAAAGCACATTGCGGCCTTCGCGCAGCGCTGAAGTGGCGTCGAAGCGAAAGGCGCCGTAACCACCCTTGTGGCCGCCGATCCGGGCGCCGTTGAGCCAGGCTTCGGCTTTCAGCGCCGCGCCGCCGAAGTCCAGCAGGTAGCGCTTGGCGGGCTGGGGCCGGGCTTCGAAGTTCAGCCGATACCACGCCGGGCCGCGATAATAGACGCCTTCGGGTTCGCCGCGCGCCTTGGCACCGCCGATCCCCGAATCCGCCGCATTGTAGGTGTGGGGCACGGTCACGGTCTGCCACGCGGCATCGTCGAAGGCGGGCGCCTCTGCTCCTGCCGCGTCCGTCTTCACGAAATGCCACCCTTCGGCAAGCGCGCGCTCACTGGCGGCCAAAGCCGGGGTGGATACGAAAACGAGCAGCGCGGCGAGCAGGGGCGCGGCGAAATGGCGCGCGGACGTATCAGGCATTGACGACCTTTCAGGCGAGTTTCGCGACATCGCCGATCGCGATGCCGCTGCTGGCTGTGGAACGGACCGCATCGGTGCGGTCGCGGGTCGAGCGCAGGCCCTCGACCACGCCGCCCATGACGTCGTCGAAGACCACGGCGGGACGGGCATCGGGAGCGGCGACATCGAAGGTGACGCCGCGCAAAACCACGTTGCGGGCATGGCGCACATAGAGGCCGTGAGCCGGCAGTGTACCCATGAAACTGGGTTCGAGGCTGGAAGTTGGCCGTTCCGGTATCGCCCGGCGCGCGTCATCGTCGGTTCCGCCGCCTGCCGAACGGACATGGACATTGGCGAAAGTCACATCCTCGATAGGCGCACCGGGGTTGCCGACCACGCCGCAGGGATAGGCAAAGGGCGCGTCCGAGACGTTGATGTCGGAAAAGCGGACCCGTCGGACCCTGGAAGGGCCATTGCCGCGCGGGGCGCGATTGCGGGCGGAAAGGCGCACGAAGATCGGGTGGTTGACGGGACTGCGCAAAGTGATGTTGCTGAAGGTAACGTCCTCCAGAATGCCGCCGTCGATGGCGCCGAGCTGCAATCCGCGCGTGTTTTCGCAGGTGCAGTCGGCGATCAGTATGTTGCGAAAGCCGGTGGCCGAATCCGTGCCTAGCTTGATCCGGCCAAGAACCCCCACATCGTCGACCGAACGATAGGTTGAACGGCGATAGCTGCCATCGACCACGGCGCCCAGATCGTATCCGCTGGTCGTGCAATTGGTGACGATGACGTTCTCGCAGAACACCGGCTCCTGCAGTGCGTAGCTGCTTTTGAGCACGATCGCGTCGTCCTTGGGCGCGTTGACGGTGCAGCCGGTCACCCGCACGTCGCGGCAGCAGTCGATATCGATGCCATCGCGATCGGTGTCGACCGTCAGATTGTCGATGGTCACGCCCTGCGATCCCAGCAGGTAGCATGCGAAATGGCCGCCTTGCAGGATCGTGAAGTCTCGCAGGAGGACATTGCTGCAGCGCTTGAGCGCCACCGCCTTGTTGCCGCGCCCTTCATAGGCCATTTCTCGCGGGCCGGCGCGGCGGGCGGCATCGGCGGAAAGGCCAAGTTCAGCGGGCGATTTCCAACCCGCCACGCCGTGCCAGCGCGGCGCCGGGCCTTCGCGGTCCAGCCCGAGGCCATGGATCAGCCCGCGCCCGATGATCGCCACGTCGCTAAGATCGATCCCATAGATCAGGCTGGTTCGAAAGTGGGCAAGGCCGTAATCGACGAACTGTTCGTCGAAGACGCCTTCGGGCAGGTCGTAGTGCCCCTTGTGGCGGCGCGGATCGGCGGCCTCGATCACGCTGCCGGGCATCAGCAGTAGCGTGATGTGACTGCGCAGCCTGATCGAAAAGCACAGGTAATGGCCTGGCGGAACGACGACAGTGCCCCCGCCTCCGGCGCTGGCGGCGGCGATGGCGCGGTTGAATGCGTCCGAATCGATCGCGGTGCCGTCGCCGATCGCGCCGTAGTCGCGCACGTTGTGGAAGCCTGTCAGCGCGCCCACAGCCCTGACCGGGCCCGCCGCCATCGCGAACGCGGCGCCGAACCCCAGCGCAACCGCGCGGCGGCTGAATTCCGCACGTTCGATCACGCGGACCATCCTGCTCCTCCCCTCCAGATATGTTGTATGATGTATTACATAACTGGAGGGGAGTGCCAAGCCTTCACACGATCATGTCGCGGCCGATCTGGTCTATGGAGGTCACGCCGCTCAGCGCCATGGTGACCTTCATACCTTGGGCGATGAGGTCCAGCAGCTGCGCTACGCCCGCTTCGCCCCCGGCCGCGAGCGCGTAGATATAGGCGCGCCCCAGCAGGACGCCGCGCGCGCCAAGCGCCAGCATACGCACCACGTCGAGCCCCGTGCGCACGCCGCCGTCGACCAGCACCGTCAGCTGGTCTCCCACGGCATCGGCGATGGCGGGCAGGGCTTCGGCGGTGGCGACCGCGCCGTCGAGCTGGCGCCCGCCGTGGTTGGAGACGATCACCCCGTCCGCGCCCAGCCGCACTGCATCGCGCGCATCTTCGGGGTCCAGCACGCCTTTGACGATCATCTCGCCTTTCCAGAAATCGCGGATCCATTCGAGGTCGGACCATGTGATCGAAGGATCGAAGTTGGCGCCCAGCCAGCCGATATAGTCTGCAAGGTCGGTCGGCTTGCCGCGATAGTCGGAGACATTGCCGAGGTCATGCGGGCGGCCGAGCAGGCCGACATCCCAGGCCCAGCGGGGATGGGTCATCGCCTGCAGCATCCGGCGCAAAGGCGCGGCCGGGCCGCTCATGCCCGAATGGGCATCGCGGTAGCGCGCGCCGGGTAGCGGCATGTCCACGGTGAAGACCAGCTTGGTGACGCCCAGCGCCTGCGCCCGTTCCAGCGCGTGGCGCATGAAACCACGGTCCTTCAGAACGTAAAGCTGGAACCAGATCGGCTGGCCGCAGTCCGCGATCACGTCTCCCAGCGGGCAGACGCTGACGGTGGAAAGGATATAGGGCACGCGCGCCTTGCTGGCCGCGCGGGCCACCTGCAGTTCGCCGCGCCGCCGCATCATGCCGCCAAGGCCGATCGGGGCGAGCATCACCGGCATTGCCATCTTCTCACCCAGCAGCTCGGTTTCCAGGCTCAGCGCGGAAACATCGCGCAGGACGCGCTGACGCGGGCGGATCGCGGCGAGAGCGCTGCGGTTGGCGGCCATGGTCTCCTCGCCAAACGCGCCGCCATCGACGTAGTGGAACAGGAAGGGGGGCAGGCGCCGCCGCGCGGCTTCGCGAAAATCGAGCGGAGAGGAGACGATCATGGCTTTTCCTTGAGGCTGCGGTCCGGCGCGAGGTTCAGCACCAGATCGGCGCAGCCGGGCATCTCGGCGAGGATGTGGCGGGTAAGCCGCTCGTAATGCTGGACGAAGCGGTCGAGCCCGGCCTCGTCCATAACCTGGGTTCCCTGGGCTTCTCCGCGCGAGACGCGGGCCCGCAGTTCATCTTCCTGCTGGCCCCGCCAGCCGCGCACGACCGCGAAACCGGGCGCGGCGAGGAGGGCCAGGCGATCAATGCGGGCGAAAAGGTCGGCGTAAGGCCCGGCAAGCAGGGCATTTACGTGGCCTCGCCAGATGCCGTCCGGGTCTTCATCGCGTTCCAGAGCATTGACCGGGCAGGCCAATGCCGCGTCGTCCTGCGCGCGGGCACCTACGCACCAGCCTTCGAAGATCAGCAGGTCGATGCGGCCCGGCACTTCATCGCCCTGCGGGGCGGGTTCGTCGCGGGCCTTGTCGAAGCGGGGCAGGATGACCGGCTGCCCGGCCCGGATCGCATCCAGCAGGGCGATCCCGCGCGCTGCATCATGAGTGCCGGGCACGCCGCGCGTGGCGAAAAGGGGGTGGACGCCGCGTGCCAGTGCGGCGCGGGCGGAGCGGCCAAGGTAGAGGTCGTCAAGCGAGAGGATCGCGGCGCGGCGACCGTCCTTTTCCAGCTGCGCCTTCAGGGCATTGGCAAGCGTCGATTTGCCCGACCCTTGCGAACCGCACAGACCCAGCACCATCGGCCGCTGGGCCTGGTCCAGCCAGGCGCCGGCCGCTGCGGCGACCCGCTCAACCGACGGGGTCAAGCAGCGGCTCGTCGGCGAAGAAGCGGTCCAGATTGTCGGCAACTTTCATGCCCATCGCCGTGCGCGCCTCGATCGTGGCGCTGCCGAGGTGGGGCAGCAGGACGACATTGGGCAGGCCCACCAGCGCGGGATGGACGTTTGGTTCGGCTTCGTAGACGTCGAGACCCGCTGCTGCGATCCGGTGTGCGGCCAGCGCTTCGGCCAGTGCCGCCTCGTCGATCAGGGAGCCGCGCCCGGTGTTCACCACCACGGCGTGGGCCGGCATGCGGGCGAGGAGCGCGGCATCGACCATGTGGCGCGTTTCCGCCCCGCCCGGTGCGTGGAGCGAAAGCACATCGGCGCGCGCGGCCAGTTCGCCAAGGTCGGCGAAGTAGGCATTCGCTGGCATGTCGGGCGCGGGGCGGCGGCTGTGATAGGCGATGCGCATTCCGAACGCTTCGGCCCGTCTGGCCATGGCCCGGGCGATCCGCCCGAAGCCGACGAGGCCCAGCAGCTTGCCGTCCAGCGACTGGCCAAGCAGGTGCGTGGGCCGCCAGCCTGTCCATTCGCCCGCACGCAGTTCGCGCTCTCCCTCTCCAGCGCGGCGCATGGCCGTCAGCATGAGGGTGATGGCGATGTCGGCGGTGGCTTCGGTCAGCACGTCGGGGGTGTTGGTGACGGCAATGCCGCCCTCACGCGCGGCGGCAAGGTCGATGTGCTCGAACCCGGCGCCGTAGTTGCCGACGATCCGGGCGCGGCGCCCCTCCACCGCCAGCACCGCGCGCGTCACCCGGTCGGTCACGGTGGGGCACAGCGCGTCGTGGGTGCGCATCGCTTCGGCCAGATCGGCCTCGGTCAGCGGCTGGTCGGCGGTGTTCAGGGTCGTATCATATCGCGCGGCGAGGCGCGCCTCGACCGCTTCGGGCCAGCGGCGGGTGAGGAAGATCTTCGGCTTTCCGGTCACAGCAGTCCCCGCGCCGCAAGGTTGCGCATCAGCGCGCCGGCGCCAAAGCTCCAGGGCTCGCAGCGATCGGTGGCGGCCACGCGGTTGACCAGGGTGCCAAGCTGCGCGCAGCCGATGCCCACCACGTCGCCCGGCTTGTGGGTGAAGCCGCGCCCCGGATCGTCGCGGTCCTCCGTGGGCGCGAACAGCGTGCCCAGAAACAGCGCCATGCCATCGGGGTAGCGGTGGTGCGCGTTGAGCGCCTGCGCCACCAAATCGGCCGGTGCCCGGCTGATCTCGCGCATTTCCGAACTGCCCTGCATCACGAAGCCATCCTCGCCGGTTACCGTCAGGGTGAGGCTTAGGGTCTCCACCGCAGCAAGGTCAAACTCCCGATCGAAAAGCCGCACGAAGGGGCCGACGGCGGCGGCGGCGTTGTTGTCCTTGGCCTTGCCGAGCAGCAGGGCGGAGCGGCCTTCGACATCGCGCAAATTGACGTCGTTGCCAAGCGCGGCGCCGACGATACGCCCGTCCGAGGCGACGATGAGCACCACTTCGGGCTCAGGGTTGTTCCAGGTCGATGCGGGGTGGACGCCGATGGCGCTGCCTGCCCCCACGCTGGCCATCGGCTGGGCCTTGGTGAAGATTTCGGCGTCCGGGCCGATGCCCACTTCAAGGTACTGGCTCCAGGCACCGGCCTCGATCAGCGTCTGTTTCAGCGCGGCGGCTTCCGGCGAACCGGGCCGCAGGGCGCGCAGATCGTCGCCGACGAGATCGCGGACTTGCGCGCGGATGCCGGCGGCGGCCTCGGGATTACCGCGTGCCCGTTCCTCGATGACGCGTTCCAGCATGGAGGAGACGAACGTCACTCCGGCCGCCTTCACCGCCTGCAGGTCGATGGGCGAAAGCAGCCACGGGCGCGAGGCATCGCGTGTGGCGGGATCGCTGTTGGCGAGCACGTCGGCAAGGCTGCCAAGGTCGGCGCCCGGCGCACTGCGCAGCGCGGACGCGGGGCAGGGCGCCTCGCACAAGTCGCGCGCGGTGGCAAAGCTGGCGGTTACGTCGGTCAGCCGTGCGCCGTCGACGCGCACCAGCGCCGGACCCTGGACGCCGGGCAGCCATACGCGCCCGAACAGCAGGGCCTGCGGATCGGCGGGGAGGATAGCCTGGGGAGAGAGGTCCATGGTCATGTCAGCGCCTCTGGAAATCGGGTGTGCGGCGTTCGGCGAAGGCGGCGCGGCCTTCGGCGGCATCGGCGGTCGCGAAGCAGATGGCCTGAAGGTCGCGCTCGTATTCGATGGCCTTGTCGTAAGGCATCTGGTGGGCTGCGTGCAGGTTGAGCTTGGCCGTTTCCGCCGCGATCGGTGCACGGGCGGCGATCTGCGCGGCGATTTCGCGCACGCGGGGCAGGAGCCCCTCCGGCGGGGTCACTTCGCTCACCAGCCCCCACGCGCAGGCCTGCGCGGCATCGACCATTTCGCCGGTGTAAAGCAGCAGTGCCGCGTTCGACATGCCGATGGAGTGGGCCAGACCCGCCGCCATGCCGCCGCCGCCGATCCAGCCCAACTTGATCTCCGGCGCCGCGAAGCGCGCATTGGCCGAGGCGATGCGAATATCGCAGGCCATTGCCGTTTCCAGTCCGCCGCCCAGCGCATAGCCGTTCACGGCGGCGATCACCGGCTTGCGGCAGGCGCGCAGCGCGTCGCAATAATCCTGCCGGTTGCGAAAGTCCCAGGGGGTTGCGTAAGCGTCGAGGGTCGAGATGTCGGACCCGGCGCTGAAGGCCTTTTCGCCCGCTCCGGTGACGATCACCACGCGGACCTCGTTGGAGGCGTTGCAGGTCGCCACCGCATCGACCAGCGCGGCGGCCATGCCGGGGGTCATGGCATTGAGCTTTTCCGTGCGGTCGAGCGTGATGGTGGCGACATGGTCGGCGATGTCGAAGCGCAGGTTGGCGCTCATGTCTCGGTTCCTTTGGCGTGATGGCGGGTGAAGGCCGCCTCGATGTCGGCGAGTACCGGCGCGGCGAGTTCGCCGTTCAGCAGCCCCGCGCGGAGGCGGGCGGAGGCTTCGGTCTGGAAGGGAATCGCGCCGTCGTGGCGGGGACGCAGCGAGGCGGCTTCCAGCGTGGCGCGAGTGGCGGAATAGAAGCCGCCCCATGCATGGTCGACCGCAGGATCGTTCCAGGCGCTGCGCAGCGCGGGCTGGCCTTCGTGCGCGGGGATGAAGCGGTGCTGCGCATCCGCGCCCATCAGCCAGGCGAGGTGGGCACGCAGTTCGTCCGTAACGGCGCAGCGGCGCGAGACAGCCACGCCGGTCCCGCCCAGAATGGAGCCGATCCCTGCGGCTCCGCGGGGCGCATCGGCAAAAGCGACGCGGCCATGCCTTGCATAGTTCACGTAGCCGTAGACGAGCGGGACCATGGCAAGATCCTCGCCTCCCGCGATGGCTTCCAGCAGGGCGATGGGGTTCTGGTCGATCCGGGCGCGGGTCGCCTCGCCGGTGAGAGCGGCCATCAAGGCATAGGCCTCCCGCGCGGCAGCCGGATCGGCGAAACTGTCCTGCGGCCGGGCGCCGCCAGTGAAGCTCGCCATGACGGACTGGAACGTAAGCGCGGCATGCGGCCCGGCGAGCGAAAGCGCCACCGGCGCCCGTGAGGCCAGTTCCACCACTTCCTCCCAGGTTGCCGGGGGCGTTTCAACCCGGCCGGGCGCATAGGCCATGACCTGGCTCGCCGCATCGAGCGGCAGGGCCCAGTGTCGCCCCGCGTAGCGATAGCTGGCCAGCGAGGGGCCGATCGCGGACTTGTCCAGCGCGGCCAGTTCGCCCGCGTCCATCACCTCGTCGATCGGGGTAAGGCAGTCATGCGCCACCGCCTCGCCCACGTGGGGGTGATCCAGCACGATCAGGTCGTAGCGCGCGGCGAGGTCGGCGATCGGGTGCGATTCGAAACCTTCGAGCGGGTGCCGGTCCCATGTGATCGACAGCCCGTGGTCCGGGGCGATGGCCTGTGCCGCCGCCTCCAGCGCGCGGTAGCCGCGCGGATGGTCCCATGTGAGACCGCGATAGGCGGGCCTGGTCATGCGTGCTGGCGAACGACGCCGGATTCGATCAGCTGCGCGATATCTTCCTCGCTGCGGCCGGCCTCGCGCAGGACTTCGTGGCTGTGCTGCCCGACAAGGGGCGCGCCGCGCGTGATCGCGGAAGGAGTGCGCGAGAAGCGGATCGGGAAGCCGGGTACTTTCACGCGGCCTTCGGTGGGGTGGTCGTACTCCACGAAAGTGCCGTTGTGGCGGATCTGCGGGTCGTCGACGAGATCGGCATAGCCATAGACCGGGCCGCACCAGATGTCGGCGGCGCGGAACTTTTCCAGCCAGTATGCGGTGCTCTGGCGGACCAGGTGTTCGCGCACCCGTGCATATATGGCGTCGCGCTGGGTCCAGCCTTCGCGTTCTTCCTCCAGCCCGGCGAAGAAGGGATCGTCCAGTTCGCGCGCCAGGGTATCGAAGCGGGCCATCGCCAGAGTCATGTAGCCGTCCGCCGTGGCGAAGACGCCGTAGGGCGCGCGGATATAGCTGTGCGCGTGGGGTTCGGCCGAGCGCGACTGCGGCTTGCCGCCGACAGTGAAGACCGAAAGCTCCTGCATCTGGATGGTGGTGATGGCATCCAGCATGTTGACCTGCACGAGCTGCCCTTCTCCCGTGCGTTCGCGGTGGAACAGCGCGGCCAGCGCACCTTCGAAGGCGCTGTAGGCGGCAATGGCATCGACCAGATACTGGCCCGCAGGAGTGGGCGGCGTACCTTCGATCCCGGCGGAGAGCATCGCGCCCGACATGCCTTGCAGCAGCAGGTCCTGCCCCGGCAGGTTGCGGTAAGGGCCGTCCTCGCCATATCCCGACATCGAGATGTAGATCAGGCGCGGATTGATGGCGCTGAGCGTCGCATAATCCACGCCAAGCCGTTCGGCCACGCCGGGGCGGTAGTTCTGCAAAAAGACGTCGGCGTCCTTCACAAGATCCAGCAGGACGGCCTTGCCCTCTGCCGACTTGAGATCAATCGCCAGCGAGCGCTTGTTGCGGTTGAGCGAAAGGAACGAGACGTTGATGCTGTTGCCCACCGCACCGCCGGCAGAGGCGTGACGCTGCCATTCGCCGCTGGTCGGCTCGACCTTTACGACGTCGGCGCCCATGTCGCCCAGTCGCTGCGCGGCGAAGGGGCCGGCCATGGCGATAGAGCAGTCGAGCACGCGGATTCCGTTGAGAATTGTCATGCGTTATGGTCCTTCAGGACATGGTCCAGCCGCCGTTGACGTGCAGCGTCTGTCCCGTGATGAAACCCGCCTCCTCGGCGGCGAAAAAGGCGATGGCATGGGCAATGTCCGTGGCCGTGCCGCGCCGCTTGATCGACTGGACATCCAGAACCATGCGTTCGTAGCCGGCGGGATCGGGGTGGATCTTCTCGGCGTCGGTGGGGAAGGCGCCGGGCGCGATGGCGTTGACGGTGACTCCCCATGCCCCGAATTCCCGCGCCCATGCCCGTGTCAGTCCGACCAGCGCGGCTTTCGAGGCGACATAGGGGGACAGGTTCGCCCAGCCGCCCGAGATCGTGATGCTGGAGACGTTGACGATCCGCCCGAACCCCGTCGCGCGCATCGCGGGCAGGGCCGCCTGCACCGCCACGATCCCGGCATCGACGTTGATGCGCTGGACGAACTGGTGTTCCTCGACGGTGTAGTCCTCGAACGGCTTCGACGGGTAGACGGCCGCGTTGTTGATGACGACGTCGATGCCGCCGTGGGCTTGGACCAGCGCGTCCAGTGCGGTGCGCAGTCCGGCAAGGTCGGCAAGATCGGTCTGCGATACGGTCAGCCGGCCCGGCCCGCGCCCTTGGGCTGCGGCGACGAGGCGGGCGATCTTTTCCGCATCGTTGTCGAGCGCGATGACATGGGCGCCGCGCTCTATCAGCAGCAGCGTGGTGTCGAGGCCAAGCCCGCCGGCAGCGCCGGTGTACAGAACCGTCCGCCCCTTCATGCGGCGGGGCCGATGGCGGGGTAATTGCCGCTGGGGGCGGGGTATTCGTCCTGCGGTTGCAGCGCGGTGCCTTCGATCCGGGCGACGGCGGACGCGATCGCGCCGGCATCGGGAAGGACGCGCAGAATAGTGTCGTAGCGGCGCTCCTCGCCATGTTCGAGCAGGATCAGCTCACCGCGTTCGCGGGCGAAGTCCTTGCCCAGGACATGGTTGGTCGATGGCTCGATGCCCACGGCGTAGTGGCCTGCGTGCAGGTTCTGCCATTCGAACATGCAGGGAAACTGGTCCTTGCGGGTGACGACGGAGAAGCCGAAACCCAGAGCCTCGTTGACGATGGCCACTTCGACCCGGCCTGCCTCGTCGGGGGCCATCTCGTGCTGCCATACCTGTTCGTGGAAATTGACGATGGGCGCGGGCAGGGTGCGGTAGCCGACGCCTTGCCCGCGGTAGTCGTCCGCATGGGCCGCCCAGAGCACCTCGCGCAGCGGTGCGACATAGCGCGCACCCTGGGCGACCACGGGATGGCCCACGTTGATGTGGTAGCAGAACATGTGCGGCGTCGTGTAGAAGCCGTGGTTGACGACGCGGTCGGTAAGGCGAATCTCGTCGCTGCCCAGGTCCGCCTCGATGCGGCGGATGAGGTGCAGGTCCTCGCCGAAGACGGTGGACTGGCGCACCACGCCTTCGGCCCAGAACGTGCAGGTATCGCCGTCCCAGCGCTCGCCGTAGCCGGTGAGCTGCGCGGGGATCGTGCCGACGCGGCCGTGGAGGGAGGACGACACGGCCTGGCGCGGGGCATAGTTGTAATGCGCCGCCGGGTCGTCATGCATGAACAGGATGTGGTCGAGGCCGCAGGTTATGTTCAGCCCCGACATCGAGCGAAACCAGCCAAGGCCGCCTTCGCCTTCGTAATCGTGCAGGCCCGGATGGCGGAAGCCTGAGGGCGAATGCCAGCCGACCGCGCGGCCGGCGTGATCGCACTCCGCGATGTCCATCGCGCGGTCGACCAGCACCGTGAAGCGCAGCCCGGACCCGGTGCGGAATTCCAGCATGCGCACGCCGCGCTCCACGCCGTCGCCCAGCGTCATCAGCCGCACGCCGGCAAATTGCGAAAGCGATCCGGTGCGTTCGGCGAGGTGTCTTTTCGACATCTGCGCGCCATACAGCCAGGCCATGGCTACCCTCTCTATCTTGTAAGATGTATGATGAATACTTAGGGTGGCATAAGTCGTCAACCGGGAGAGTGCAAATGAGCGAAATCGTGCGGCGGTGTTTTGCCGTCGACCTTGTGGACGAGCCGGAAATGATCGCGCGTTACCGCGCCTGGCATGCGCCGGGCGGGCCGCCGAAAGCGGTGAGCGAAGCGATTCGCGCCGACGGGGTGCGCGATCTTCAGATCTGGCTGGTGGGCACCCGCATGTTCATGGTCATGGAGCAGGACACGGCAATGGCCGCAGATGCCCAAGGCAAGGCGGCGCGCGATGCCAGCAATCCCGAAGTGCAGGCATGGGATGCGCTGATGCGCACTTTCCAGCGGCCACTGCCCTTCGCCCTGGACCGAACCTGGGTGGAAATGGAGCAGGTCTACGCGCTGCCGCAGCAGCCCTGACGGCGGCTAGTCTTGAAGGCCGCTGGCCCGGCGCTTGGTCCACGACGATTCGATATGTTCGCGCATCGCTTTCGCGGCGGCTTCGGCATCGCGGGCAAGGATCGCATCGTAGACCCTGCGATGCGCGGCCTGGGTATCGCGGACATGCTCCACGCTGAGGCGACCGGCGTAGCCGTGGGTGTTGAGAGCGCGTGACTGGATGCCGTCGATGATCGCCTTGCTCAGGCGGTCGCCCGACATGCGCATGATGACGTCGTGGAAATTGACGTCCTCGTGGACATAGGCAGCGGGCATTTCCACCAGCCCTTCGAGCTTGTCGATCTGCGCGGTGAGTTCGGCCAGCCCTTCGGGGGTCGCACGCGCAGCGGCCTTGGCCGCCATCGACGCTTCCAGCGAGGAGCGGATTTCGGACAGGTTATCGAGATAGGAAATCCCGTCCTCGCGGCGGAACAGGGCTGCCAGGATCATTGGGTCCAGCAGGTTCCAGTTGCTTTGTTCGCGCACGATGGTGCCGCGGCCCTGCAACGAGACCACCAGCCCCTTTTCGGTCAGCGCGGTCGTCGCCTCGCGCACGACGGTACGGCTCACGCCGAAGTGGTCGCACAGCATGTTTTCGGGCGGAAGGGCGGTGCCGGCCGGATAGACTTCGGTCACGATCGCGTTGACCAGTTCTTCGACCACTGCAACCGCAAGGCGCGGGCGGCGCCGCATTCGGGCCGAGGCTTCCAGGCCGCCGACTACCCTGTCTTGCATGTTTTCTTCACGCCCTCGTTCATGGTGATGCAGTTCTCTGCGCTCATTTACGCTGACCCCACTTGACGAACCACGTCAAGGGTTGTCAAACGACATAGATCATACATAATACGAATTATCGCTAAGCCGGATTGGGCAGAGGACCCCCTGATGAAGATTACAGGCTATCGCAGCCTTACGGCATTCCACGACTGGCGGCGCCCCGTTGGCGACGTCAACGGCGTGGTCGAATCGGGGATCACCGAAGTACCTGTGCTGCTGGTGGAAACCGACGCCGGCCTGACCGGCATCGGCCTTGGCGCACATGGCGATATCGCCCGGCTGTTTCCTGCCGTGGAGGGCGCCGATCCGCGCGCCGTCTCGACCCTTTACGATTCGATGCTCTCGCACGTATTCAAGAGCGGCCATGCCGGGACCACGTTCGGCACGATCGCGGCGATCGACATGGCCTTGTGGGACCTCAAGGCCAAGATGGCTGACGAGCCGCTGTGGCGGATGCTGGGCGCGGGCGACAGGTTCGTCGCCGGTTACGCCTCGGGCCTTTGCTACGGTCTTGGCGACGATGCCTTTGCCGCGCATTACGAGGCATGGGCGGACCGGGGCTTTACCGCCGCCAAGATCAAGGGGGGGCGTGATCTGGACCGCGACATCGCGCGTCTTGAGGTGCTGCGCGGCATCCTTTCGCGCAACACCGCCCGGCCCGCGCTGATGCTCGACGTGAACGAGGCGTGGAACTGCAAGCAGGCGATCCGCCATCTCGCGGAAATCGAGCGGCGGATCGACCTGACCTGGATCGAGGAGCCGGTCCGCCGCTGGGATGCGGCCGGCCATGCCCGGATCGCGCGCACGGCAAAGACAGCAGTGGCGACAGGTGAGAACCTTACCGGGCTGGAGCAGTACAATCCGCTGTTCGATGCCCAGGCCGTCGACATCGTCCAGGCGGGCAGTGTCTGGGGCCTCACCCATTTCATGCGGGTGGCGATGGCCGCTCACGCGCGGGGCTTGCCGGTTTCGCCGGTCGCCTACAACGCCAACCCGGTTGCCCATGCGGCGGCGGCAGTGCCCAACATGATAGGCATCGAGGTTCAGGACTTCGCTTTCCCGACCGGCTTTTCCGTCGACCAGGAAATAGTGGACGGCGGCATCGTGCTCGGTGACCGGCCCGGTCTCGGCATCGAGATCGACGAGGCCGTGATCGCGCAGGGCGGCTCTTCGCTGGGCTGGAACGTGCGCGGCGGTCCGCACCGCCGTCCAGCCGATGCCGGCCTGCGCCTCGTTCCCGAAAACCGGCGGGCGGCCCTATGATGCACGGGGGCACCGCAGAGCCTGCACGGGCATGGGTGGAGGGCGGGGCGCGCTGGCGCCTGCAGCTTTCGCTGATGGTCAACTTCTTCCTGCTGATGGCGCTTTACAGCGGCGTTCTGGGGGTGCTGCTGCCTAACCAGATCGCCGAACTGTCGCCCGATTCGAAAGAGAACAACCTCGCGTTGCTCTTCGCGATTACCTCCATCTTCTCGACCTTGGCGACGCCGATCGCAGGCGCCTTGTCCGACCGTACACGTACGCGGTGGGGGCGGCGTTCGCCGTGGATCGCGGTGGGTTCGCTGGTGGGGTCGGCGTGTCTGTTCGGGGTTTCCTGGATGACCGGGTTCTGGTCGCTGGTGGTGCTCTGGGTCATGGCGGCGATCGCTTACAATTCGATGCAGCCGGCAATGACTACGCTGGTCGCCGACCGTTTCGCGCCGGAGACGCGCGGCGGGGTTTCGGGGATCGTCGGCGCGGGCATGACGGCCGGACTTACCGCCGGCACCGTGGTGGCCGGCTATCTCGCATCGGAGCGCGTGCTTGCCTACGGCCTGTTTGCCGGGGCTATAGCGGCCTCGTGCATCGCCTTCGTTGCGATCAATCGCGAACCGCCGAGCGATGCCTTGCCGCGCCGGACGATGCATTGGGGCGCATTCTTCAAGAGCTTCTGGATCAGCCCGCGCGAGCATCCCGACTTTGCCTGGGCCTTTGCCAGCCGCTTCACGATCTACATGGGTTACCAGGCGGTAGCGGCCTATCTGCTTTATATCCTGCGCGACTATATCGGGCTGGCAGACGGGGCCTCGAATGTCGCGATCGCCAACATGGCGCTCATCACGCTGGTCTGCCTGGTGGTTTCCTCGCTCGCATCGGGATGGCTGTCCGACCGGTTGCAGCGCCGCAAGCCTTTCGTGATCGGCGGCAGCCTGATCATGGGCGCGGCAATGGCGGCCCCGCTGATCGCACCTTCCATGGCGGGCATGTGGGTCTACGCCGGGGTGATCGGCATCGGTTACGGCATGTTCATGTCGATCGACATGGCATTGATGACACAAGTGCTGCCCCAGGCCGCGTTGGGCGACGAGGGCAAGGATCTTGGCGTGCTGACCACCGCCGTCAACATTCCGCAAATCATCAGCCCGGTCATGGCTGCGGTCCTGCTGACGGTATTTTCCGGCGATTACCGGGCGATCTTCATCACTGCGCTGTTCTTCGTCTTCGCTTCAGCGCTGTGCGTACTGCCGATTAAGTCAGTACGATAAACATAATACGTATGATGTAATTTGACACGAGTAAATCGACGGATCATAACGATTCGCAAATGGGTGAGGGAGAGTCAGGATGTTTAAGGAGGAACGGCTTCACAGCGCGGCCAAATCAGCGCTGTTTCTTTCGGCTGTGTCAGTGCTAGCGCTGGCAAATGCGGCATACGCGCAGGAAGCCCCTGCCGCAGCTGCCCCGCAAGCCAGCTTCGAGGACGGCGCCACTCCCGAGGACATCATCGTCACCGGCATGCGCGCCAGCCAGAAGGCGGCCATCGACATCAAGCGCGATTCCATCGCGGTGGTCGATTCCATCGTGGCTGAGGACCTCGGCAAGCTGCCGGACCAGAACGTCGCGGAATCGCTGCAGCGCATCGCCGGTGTCACCATCGAGCGTAACCGTGGCGAGGGCCGCTACATCACCGTTCGCGGCTTCGGGCCTAAGTTCAACGCCGTGACCGTCAACGGCCGTACCCTGGCGACCGACAACAACGGCCGCGAATTCTCGTTCGACGTTCTGCCGTCCGAGATCATCGGCGGCGCCGATGTCTACAAGTCGCCGCAGGCCAACATCAACGGCGCCTCGATCGGCGCCACGGTCGACGTGAAGACCCTGCGCGCGATCGACCAGAAGGAGCAGTTCGCCTTCAGCGCATCGGGCGGCCAGATGTGGGCCGAACTGGCGGACAAGTTCAACCCCGAGGCATCCGGCGTCGCCTCGTGGCGCAACGCGGACAAGACTATCGGTATCTCGCTGGCAGGCGTCTATACCAAGCGTGATACCCGCAACGATGAATTCACCATCGGCGCCGGTCACGTGTACCGTTCCAGCACCGACTCCTATTACAATGCAGGCGGTGTTCCCCGCGCACGCATCGGGCCCGACGTGGCGCCGTTCAGCCGTGTCTCGATGCCGTCCAACCTTTCGCCGTTCTTCTTCGAGCGCAGCCTGGAACGCTACGGCTTCTCCGGCTCGCTGCAGTTCCGTCCGACCGATACCCTGTCGCTCTCGTTCGACGGGCTGTATTCCAAGGCGGACTTCACCGAACAGCAAACGGGCCTGGCCTACGATTTCTCCGGCGGCACCCTGGTCGAACAGGTGGTCGAAGGCGGAGAGGCGGTCTATCAGCGCTATCAGGGCGGCTTCGTCGACCAGATCCTGCAGTACGATCGCCGCAAGGTCACCACCAGCCAGTTCGGCGCCAATGCCGAGTGGAAGCCCACCGACACGCTGCGCTTCAGCGTCGATGTCTCGCGCTCCAAGGCCGAGCGCCGGGGCAAGGAAGACAACCTGTTCACGACGATCCGCCGCAAGAACACAGACCTGTGGTTCGATCGCCGCAGCGGTAACCCGATCTACGATTACGGGTTCACCAACCCCAACTATCCCAATGCCGCGACCAGTCCGCAGGGGATCACCGCCCACTATTACATCTGGGGCGGCGGCACCGACGTGGACGACAAGATCGGCGAATATCGCTTCGACACCGATTGGCAGGCGACGTCCAACCTCAAGCTCTTCGCGGGCGGCATGATCGCCAACCGCAAGAAGATCCTGACCGGCGATGAGATGCCCTTCGGCGAACAGTGCGCCTATTGCGGTTCCGACCGGGTGCTGCCGTCTGCCCTGTTCCGCCCGACCAACCGCAACTTCTTCCAGGGCGCAGGCGGGAGCAACATCCTGCATGACTGGGTGATCTACGATCCGGCGCGTCTGGTCGGCGTGATCGACCAGTTCGCGGCTGAGGACGGCAAGGCCTTCAACCCGGCGGTATTCTCACCCTCGGCCTCGTCGGTGATCGATGAGAAGGTGCGGATCGGCTATGTCATGGCCAACTTCCAGACCGACCTGGGTTCGATGCCGCTGACCATCAACGCCGGCCTGCGCTACGAAAACACCGACTACACGTCGAGCGGGGCGTCGCGCACAGTGCTCAGCGCCAAGCCGAACGGGCAGGGGCAGAACCTCATCGTGGTCTCGCCGATCGTCCCGGTCAGCTTCCGTGGCAAGTATCATGACTGGCTGCCGTCGCTGAACATCAAGCTGGAGGTCGCGCGCGACGTGATCCTGCGCGTTGCGGCATCCAAGGTGATGACGCGCCCGACGCTGACGGACCTGTCGCCGCGCCAGTCGATCCAGACCAATCCGGGCAACGAGACGATCAGCCGCGGCAACCCGGACCTCAAGCCGTTCCGCGCCAAGCAGGTCGAGGCCGGGGCAGAGTGGTACTTCTCGGACAGCTCGCTGCTTTCGTTCGCGGCGTTCTACAAGAAGATCGACTCGTTCGTGACGCTCGTCACCACGCCCCAGCTGGTCGACGAAGTGACGTTCCAGGTCACTGTGCCCGGCAATGGCAAGGGCGCCACGGTGAAGGGTTTCGAGGTGGGTTACCGCCAGGCCTTCACCGGCCTGCCGTCCCCTCTCGACGGGCTGGGCGTCCAGACCAGCTTCAACTACACCAAGTCCGATGCCAAGTACGAGAACACTGTCGCCAACGTCTCCTACGGGCTGGAGGGGCTTTCGAAGACCTCGTACAGCCTTGTCGGATATTACGAGAAGTACGGTGTGCAGGCGCGTCTCGCCTATACCTGGCGCGACAACTTCCTGCAGGTCGCCTCGGGCCGCAACGGCGAGCCGGAATACTTCGCAGCCTATGGCCAGCTCGATGCCGGGCTGTCCTATGAGGTGACGCCGCAGTTCACGGTCTTCGCTGATGCGATCAACCTCAACGATGCGAAGGAGTTCATCTACTCCGTCACCGAGAACCGCACCAAGGAGTACCGCAAGACCGGTCGCCGTTTCTCGGGCGGCGTGCGCGTCCGGTTCTGAAGATGAAGAGGGACCGGACGGCCGCGCGCCTTCCGGTCCCTTGCCTGTTCGGGAAGGCCAGATGTTGATGAAACGCTTTGCGCCGGCGCTGCTCGCGGCGGCTGTATTCGGCCTTCAGGGCCATGGCCATGCTGCGCCGACACCTGCGGCGCAGGCGGCGCCGGCAAAGCCGCGCGTGATCGTGTTGACCGACGTCGGCTCCGATCCCGACGACATGGAATCGATGGTGCGGTTCCTGCTTTACACCAACGAATTCGATGTGGCGGCGCTGGTGCCCTCGACCTCGCGCCATCTCAAGGATTCCGTCCACCCCGAACAGATCCTGAAGCGCATCGACGCCTATGAGGCGGTTCTGCCAAACCTGCGTGCCCATGCGGGAGGGTGGCCCAGCGCCGCCGCCTTGCGCAGCGCGGTCAAACCCGGCCGGCCCGAATACGGCATGGCCGGCGTCGGCGCCGGAAAGGACACGGAAGGATCGCGCGCGATCGTCGCCGCGCTCGACAGCCCGGACCCGCGTCCCTTGTGGATTTGCGTATGGGGCGGCGCGGTGGATCTCGCACAGGCGCTGTGGTCCCTGCGCGAGACGCGCCCGGCGGCGGACGTGGCGCGCCTTGCGGCCAAGCTGCGCGTCTATTCCATCTCCGACCAGGACAATGCCGGTCCATGGGTGCGCCGACAGTTCCCGGACGTGTTCTGGATCGTCAGCCTGACCGCGCACCGGCATTACAATCTTTCCACCTGGGGCGGGATTTCGGGTGATCGCATGTACTATTTCGAGGGGCCGGACTTCACGACCGTCTCGAAGGAGTGGCTGCGCGAAAACGTACAGATCGGCCCGCTGGGCAAGCTCTATCCCAGTTATGAATTCATCATGGAAGGCGACACGCCCAGCTTCCTCTACCTGGTCGCCAATGGCCTGGGCGTTCCCGAACACCCGGACTACGGAAGCTGGGGCGGGCGCTACGGCAAGGTTTCCGAGTGGGACGGCGTGTGGACCGATACCAGCGACCTTGTAACCGGCGCGGATGGCAGGACCTACCAGACCAACAAGGCGACGATCTGGCGCTGGCGCGACGCGTTCCAGCAAGACTTTGCCGCGCGCATCCAGTGGACGCTGCAATCCTCGTTCAAGGGCGCCAACCATGCGCCGATGCTGACGCTGAATGGCCAGCCCGGCATCGCCCCGGTCGAGATCGTGGCCCGCCCCGGCGACACTGTCCGGCTATCCGCCGCAGGTTCGCGCGACCCGGATGGTGACAAGGTAGACTACACCTGGTGGCAATACCGCGAGGCCGAAGCGGTCAATCGCAGTCCCCCCGTCAACCTCCAGCGCGGCGACCCGCTCGACACGCGTTTCATAGTCCCCGAAGTGAGCGAGCCGACTCGCTTCCACGTCATTCTTGAGGCGCGGGACAAGGGCACGCCCGCTTTGACCAGCTATCGCCGTGCGATCGTTTCGGTCAGCCCGGCGCGGCGCTGACCTTCAGGCGATCAGCAGCCGGATGCCGGAGGACCGCACCTGTTCGGCCACGGCGGAGGGGATACCGGCATCGGTGACGATGGTGCTAACCTCGTCCAGCCCGCACACGATCGCGCCGGAGGACGAGGTGAACTTGGTGCTGTCGACCAGCAGGATCACCTCCTCGGCCCGGTCTATGAAACGACGTTCTGCGGCGACCAGTATGACGTCCTGCTGCATCACGCCCTGCCGGCCCACGGCGGCCGCGCCCATGAATAGCTTGGGGGCATGGAAGCGCGGCATCGAATCCTCTCCGGCAGGCGCCAGCACGATGTTCTGTTCGCGAAATACCGTGCCGGAAGGCAGCAGGACCCGTGTTCCCGGCTGCGGCAGCAGGGCATCGACGATGTGCAACGAATTGGTCAGCACCTGGCAGTCCAGCCCGGCAAGATGCGGGCACATCTGCAGCGTGGTGGTGCCCCCGTCGATCATGATCCCTTCACCCGGCTGACATAGCGCGGCGGCGGCACGGCCGATCGCCTGCTTGGCGGGCAGGTTCTGGGTTATCGACTGCGCGAACGGCGTCCCGGAAAGCCCTTGCGGGCGATCCGCACGCTCGTCTTCCGGCAGCTTGGCTCCGCCGTGGACGCGCAGGATCAGGCCCGCTTCTTCCAGCCGGGTCAGATCGCGTCGGATCGTCGCCGGCGAAGCGTCGAGCTGGGCCTCTATCGCCCGGTAGCTGATGAAGCCGGTGGCGGTCACCGCTTCCAGGATCAGGCGTTCTCGTTCAGACGAATGCATCGGCTTCCAGTTGCTGCGTGGGGCCCCTATGGGCGTGTTTTCGATCAAAATCCATCATTGCCGCTCAATTCAGGGCGGGCGCCGCTTCCAGCATGTTGCCTGCGCCGATGATGACCGTCGATCCCACCAGCAGGCCGATGCCCAGCCACACCAGCGTTCGGGTGCGGACACTGGCCCCTTTCCACTCCTTGAGCGCGAAGCCCCAGAGCGTGGCGAACAGGATGATCGAGGCCATGTGCAGCGTCCATGACGAGAAGCCGTAGCGCCCCATCTGGCTTTCGCCCATGGTGTAGAAGAAGAACTGGAAGTACCACAATGTGCCGCCCAGCGCCGCCAGCAGATAGTTGGCGAGCAGGGCAGGCTTTTTCCCGTCCCCGCCTGCCGGGGCGGCGCCGAGGAACTGGCCGAAGCTGCGATTGCGCCAGATCAGCCAGCCGCACCACAGGGCATTGGTGGTCAACCCGCCCGCCAGGACCACGCAGAGCACGGGCAGGCCCTGGCTCAGCGGGTCGGTCCCGGCGGCAAGGGTGAGGTCGCGGATCGGTTGCCCGGCGTCGAGGCCCCAAGCGAAGCAGCCCGACATGACGCCCGAGAAGACCGCGATCAACAGGCCCTTGCGCAAGTCGAACTCGGCGACGCCTTCGGAAGCGCGGCCCGCCAGATCCTTGTCCTTGGCATTGCCGGCGCGGGCGACGACGACGATCCCGGCCAGCGTCACCACGATGCCCAGCAGCGTCAGCTTGCCGCTGAGGCGCGATGCGATATCGCCGATGGTGCCATGGAAGATCGGCGGCCCCATCGTGCCGATGATCGTGGTGAGGCCCAGCGCTACCGCCATCCCCAGCGACAGGCCAAGGTAGCGCATGGTCAGGCCGAAGGTCAGCCCGCCAAAGCCCCACATCGCGCCCCAGAACCAGCACCACAGCAGCGTGTTCGTGGGCGTGGAAGACAGCACGCCCAGCAGGTCGGCCGTGCGCAGCGAGGCGAAGAGCCAGGGCGCTATGGCCCACGAAAACACCCCGCCCGCCAGCCAGAACACTTCCCAGGACCACAGCTTGATGCGCTTGTACGGCACGTAGAAGCTGGCGGAGGCAAATCCGCCCAGCCAGTGGAAGATGACGCCCAGCGCCGGATTTCCGCCCATCAGGATCGGTCCCCTCTTGGTGTTGGTCAGGCCGCCGCAGTCATCTGCGCGCGGTGCCACATGGCCTTGTATGCCGAAAGGTCGCCGTCCAGCGGCAGCACTCGCCTGAGACCGCCGCTGGCCTGGAGCAGCGGGTCGATCAGCCGCAGCGCTCCGAACGAGACGTCGTTGTGCGCATTGGCCACGAAGACCTCCGTCTTGGGACGCAGGGCGGCCAGCGCGCGCACGAAGACTTCCGCATCCGCGAACCGGCCCTCGATCAGCAGGCGATCCTTTGACCCGATCAGATCCAGCGCCGTGTCGGCGACAAGCGCGGCGTAAAGGCACACGCAGGCGCGCCTTGCGTACCAGGTGCCCGACCACTCGACCGGCGCATTCACCCAGCGCGCCTCGCCATCGGGGAAGGGGCCGAAGCCGGGCGCCAGGGTGGGCATCATCATCGTGCCGCGCTTGAGAATGGCGGGCAGCGCTTCCATCAGCCTGGGCTGGTCGGGCCGGATATCGACGCGGCGGGTATCGAGCTGGATCACCGTCTCGATCTCCCGCCCGCCCATGAACCGCGCCGAGGGGACCGGCGAGCCATAGGCATCCACGTTGACGAGGGTGTCGCGCGCTTCAGGCAGGTCGGTGGTCGAAACGGCCTGCGCGGCAAGGCGCATGGCGATGAACCAGGTGCCGGTGGAAAGGATCGTCGCTTCCTGCCGGGCTATTTCGGGAAAGCCGCGCACGGCCAGCAGGGCGGCGTTGGAATCGTGCAGTCCCGCCAGGACCTGCACTTTGGCGGGAAGGCCGGTTCTGGCGGCCAGTTCGCCCCGCAGCGCGCCGACCACATCGCCTGCCTTCACCAACGGAGCGAAGCGCCGCGCCCAGCCACGCCGCTCCGCCATCGGCGAGAACCGCGCGTCGCCGGGGCACCACAAGTCGCTGTGGCAGCCCAGGCTGGTCACTTCGCTCACCGCCCGGCCGGTCAGGAACCAGGCCCAGTACTGCGCCCAGGGCACCAGCGTGGCGGCCTTCATGGCTTCGGGGTGGACCTGCTCCATCCAGTAGATCTGCGCGCCCAGGTTCAGCCCGTCGGGAAGGGCGGGGGAGCCGGTTACGCGAAACGGATCGCGCAGCGCGCGGTAGGCGGCCATGACGTCGGCGGGGATCGCCTGTTCATAGTCGAGCGGCGCGAACAGCAGGCCGTCATCGCCCAGCGCCGCAAAACCAGCGCCGTGGGCGACCGGCACGATCGTCTCGACCGGGCAGTCGCGGTAACGCGCCAGCGTCTCGACAAGCCAGGCGCCGATGCCGTCCGCGTCGAGCCGGCGGATGCCGTCCGCGCTGACTAGCCGGTTCGGGCGCACCTGGCGATCGAGCATCCTGCCGCCGCGCGACCACGCAGTCACCTTGCTCAGGGTCTTGCCGATATCGACGACAATATGGGTGGCCTCGATGCTCATGCTCTCCAGTTCGATTTCTTGTTATTTGATCGAATATGATTGCTTTGTATCGAAAGAGATTGATCGTGCAAGCGCAAATTGCTAGATGGCGGGTCATGGATACGATCACCGCTCCCGCTCACGAAGCGGCTTCCGCCCCCGCAATTCCCTTTGCCGTACCGGCCAGCCGCTGGGACGAATCGGTCGCCGCTACGCTCTCTCCTCCGCAGTTGCTGCTCTATCGCTCCAACCTGCTCGGTTCCGATCTCACCGTCACCAATTTTGGCGGCGGCAATACCTCGGCCAAGCTGGAGGAGGTCGATCCGCTGACTGGCGAGCCGGTCGAAGTGCTGTGGGTCAAGGGTTCGGGCGGCGACATCGGTTCAATGACGCTCGACGGCTTCGCGACCCTGTATCAGCACAAGCTGTTGGGCCTTGAGGCGCACTATGCCGGCCCTGAAGACGACGACAAGATGGTCGGCTACCTGCCGCACTGCACTTTCAACCTGAACGCGCGCGCGGCCTCGATCGATACGCCGCTGCACTCGCTGCTGCCTTTCGCGCATGTCGACCATGTCCATCCCGACGCGATCATCGCGCTGGCCGCCAGTTCGGGCGGTGAAGCTGCCACGCAGGAGATCTGGGGCGGCCGCATCGGCTGGTTGCCGTGGAAGCGCCCCGGCTACACGCTGGGAGTGATGCTGCGCGATTATGTCGCGGCCAACCCTGAGGTCGAAGGCGTGATGCTTGCCGGGCATGGCATCATCTGCTGGGCGGACAGCGCCCGCGCCTGCTACGAACATTCAGTCGGGTTGATCGCCGATGCTGCGAATTACCTTAACGCAAAGCTGGCGCAAAAGCCGGCGTTCGGCGGGGCGGCCGTGTCCGTCAGCGCAGACCGCGCGGCGATCGCCGCCGGGTTGATGCCGCGCCTGCGCGCTCTGATGACCGGCGCGCGCCGCAAGCTGGGCCACTTCTCCGACGATGCCGAAGCCCTGGAATTCGTCAATTCCGCGCAGTTCCAGCGGCTGGCCGATCTGGGGACATCGTGCCCCGACCATTTCCTGCGCACCAAGATCGCGCCGCTGACGCTCGATCCGGCAAGGCTGGGCGATGATGCCTATCTTGCCGAAAAGGTCGCCGCCTACCGGGATCTCTATGCCGCCTATTACGAGCGCTGCAAGCGGCCGAACTCGCCCGCGATGCGCGATCCCAACCCGGTCGTCGTGCTGGTGCCGGGCGTGGGGCGCATCACTTTCGCCGCTGACAAGACCACCGCGCGCCTCGCCGGGGAGTTCTATGGCAATGCCATCAATGTGATGCGCGGGGCCGAGGCAATCGGCGATTACATCGCGCTTGACGAGCAGGAAGCCTTCGACATCGAATACTGGCTGCTGGAAGAAGCCAAGCTCCAGCGCATGCCAGCGCCCAGGCCGCTGGTCGGCCGGATCGCGCTTGTCACCGGAGGCGCCGGCGGCATTGGCGCGGCCACTGCCGCACGCCTGATGGCGGAAGGCGCCTGCGTGCTCCTTGCGGACCGCGATGCCGCTGCGGTCGAGGAAGTGCGCGCCGGTTTCGCGCGGCAGTTCGGCAGGGACGCGGTGCGCGCCGCCGTCTGCGACGTGACCGACGAGGCGCAGGTCGCCGATGCCTTCGCTTTTGCCGCACGGGAATTCGGCGGGCTGGATATCCTCGTCGCCAATGCCGGCATCGCATCCTCGGCGCCGATCGAGGAGACCACGATCGAGCTGTGGAACCGCAACTACGACGTGCTGGCTCAGGGCTATTTCCTGACCAGTCGCGCTGCCTGGCCGCTGCTGCGCGGCATGAAGGAACAGGGCGGCACCAGTGTCGTCTTCATCGGCTCGAAGAACGGCGTCGCCGCCGCGACCAATGCCAGCGCCTATGCTTCGGCCAAGGCGGCCGCCAACCATCTGGCCCGCTGCCTTGCGCTGGAAGGGGCGCCGCACGGCATCCGCGTCAACGTGGTCAATCCCGATGCGGTCATCAAGGGCAGCCGCATCTGGGACGGCGACTGGCGCAAGGAGCGCGCTGGCGCGCATGGCATAGACTCAGGCCGCGAACTGGAAGAACATTACCGCCAGCGCTCGATGCTGAAGCGCGATGTGCTGCCGTCCGACATCGCCGAAGCGGTCTATTTCCTGGCCGGCGACCAGTCGGCGAAATCTACCGGCAACATGATCAACGTGGATGCCGGAAACGCCCAGGCATTCACGCGCTGAAGACGACGGGAAGAGGATAAAAAGACATGACCAACCTGCCGATTTCGGGCGAAATGATCGCCGAAGGCAACGCCCGCATGGTAGAGGCGCTGGACGATGAATACGCAGCTCTGGGACGCAAGCTGGAGCGTTCGGGCATCGCCATCGACGCGGTGAAGGACAAGTTGGCCGGGTTCTCGGTCGCCGTGCCCAGTTGGGGCGCAGGCCGGGGCGGCACCCGCTTCGCCAAGTTCCCCATTCCGGGCGAGCCGACCAACATCCACGAAAAGCTGGAGGACTGCGCGGTCATCAACCAGCTTTCGCGGCTGACCCCGCGCGTCTCTCCGCATTTCCCGTGGGACAAGGTCGCCGATTACAAAGGCCTGCGCGAGGAGGCGGCCAGCCTTGGCCTTGGCTTCGATGCGGTGAATTCCAACACCTTCCAGGACCAGCCGGGACAGGCGCAGACTTATGCAACCGGCTCGCTGTCCTCGACAGTGGCGGCGACGCGCCAGCAGGCGGTCGAACACAATATCGAATGCATCGAGATCGGCCGCCAGCTTGGCTCCACCGACCTCACGGTGTGGGTGGGCGACGGCACCAACTTCCCCGGCCAGCAGGACCTTGGCCGCAGCCTGGATCGCTATCTGGAAGCGGCTGCGCAGGTCTATGCCGCGTTGCCGGATGACTGGCGCATGTTGCTGGAACACAAGATGTTCGAGCCGGCGTTCTATTCCACGGTCATCAGCGACTGGGGTTCCTCGATCCTCGCCGCGCAGGAACTGGGCCCCAAGGCGAAGTGCCTTGTCGATCTTGGCCACCACGCGCCCAACGTCAACATCGAGCAGATCGTGGCGCGGCTTCACCGCTTCGGCAAGCTGGGCGGCTTCCACTTCAACGACAGCAAGTACGGCGACGACGACCTCGATTCCGGCTCGATCAACCCGCACCAGCTGTTCCTGGTGTTCAACGAACTGGTCGAGGCGGAACTGGCCCCGCGCGATGGTTTTGCGCCCAGCTATATGATCGACCAGTCGCACAATGTGACCGACCCGATCGAATCCATGCTTTCCTCGGCCGAGGCGATCGGCTCGTGCTATGCCAAGGCGCTGCTGGTCGACCGCGAAGCGCTGCATCTGGCGCAGGAGGCCAACGATACGATGATGGCCTTCCAGGCGCTGCGCCGGGCCTATACCGTCGACGTTTCGCCGATCCTCGCAAAGGCGCGCCTCGATGCGGGCGGCGCGATCGACGTGCTAGGCACCTACCGCGAAAGCCGCTGGCGTGACCGCAAGGCGCAGGAACGCAAGGCCGTGGGGCTGGGCGCGGGCATCGTCTGACGGGTCAGACCGTTGCCATGCTGCCCAGTATCACCGTTGCCTGGCTGGACAGGGTGCCGCCATTGCCGTGTGCCAGTGCAAGGTCGATGCCGGGCAGCTGGTTCGCCGCTGTGCCGCGTATCTGCCGCGCCGCCTCGATCACCGCGAACAGTCCGTACATGCCGGGATGGCAGCACGACAGCCCGCCGCCGTTGGTGTTCACCGGCAGGCTGCCGCCCGGCGCGATGGCGCCGCTGCTCACGAAGCGCCCGCCTTCGCCCTTGGAGCAAAAGCCAAGGTCTTCGAGGAACAGCACCGTGTTGATCGTGAAGGCATCGTAGAGCTGCGCCGTCTGGATATCGGACGGGGTGACCCCCGCCATCGCCATCGCCCGCGCGCCGGATTCCTTCGCGGCGGTGACGGTCACATCCTTCGACTGCGCAACCGAGTTCCACCATGTTGCCGCCGCAGCGCCCAGCAGGGGCACGGGCGCCGCCGCCAGATCGCGCGCGCGGTCGGTGCGGGTCATCACGATCGCCGCCGCGCCGTCGGTTACGAGGCAGCAGTCGCGCACCGAGATCGGCGTGCTGATCATCCGCGCGGAATGGCAGTCCTCCATCGTCAGCGGACCCTTGGCGAAAGCTTCCGGGTTGGTGTTCGCCCAGGCCCGCGCGGCCAGCGCCACGGCGGCAAGGTCCTCGCGGGTCGTGCCAAATTCATGCATGTGCCGCGCCGCCGCCAACGCATAGGAGGTCAGCGGGAACAGCGGCGCATAAGGCGCGTCCCAGGCGTTGCTGGTGATCTTCGTCGCCAGCTTGCCGCCATTGCTGCGCTGGTTCGAGCCATAGGCGATCAGCGCGCAGTCGATATAGCCCGCCTCCAGCATCAGCGCCGCGCTGGCCATATGGCTCATGAAGGCAGAGCCGCCGGTGCGGTTGTTGTCGGTATAGCGCGGCTGCAGGCCCAGATATTCGGCGAAGGACAGGCCCGCGAAGAAATCGTCGGGCTGGCAGATGAACAGCGCATCCACTTCAGGCAAGGTCAGCCCGGCATCTTCCACCGCCAGCAAGGCGGCCTTGGCGGTCAGCTCCATCGAACTGTAGCCGGGCGTCTCGCCCACGCCGAAGGTGGCCAGGCCGGCAATCGCGGTGCGGCCGCGCGGGAACATATCGCCCATGGTCAGTCCTCCAAGGCGCGGAAAAGCAGCACGGGCTCTTCGCCGCTGCTGTCGATGAAAGCGGACACGCGCTGGCCGATCCGCAGGGTTTCCGGGTCAGCGCCCTCCACCCTGCTCATCAACCGGGCGCCTTCGTCGAGGTCTATCAACACGACGTTATAAGGCTCCGCCGGCGGTCTGCGCTGCACCCATGACAGGGTGTAGACCGTGCCCAGCCCGGACGCCTCGATCCATTCCAGATCGTCCGCCCCGCTGCCCGGAGCGGCAAGGCGCGGCGGAAAGATCGCGCAGCCATCGCCCGCGCGCTGGAGCAGGAACCGGCCCTGCGCCAAAGCCTCGCGCCAATGGCTTGCCGGGCTGGTCATGCCGCTGCCTGCACTGCGCCGCGCGCTATGAGATCGGCGATCTCCTCGTCCGAGAAGCCCGCCTCGCGCAGTACGGCTTCGCTTTCGCCGCCCAGCGCCGGGCCGGGATCGCCGATGGCGCCGGGGGTTTCGGAAAAGGTCGTGGGAATGCCGGGGAAGCGCAGGGTGCCCTGGTCGGTCTCGCGTTCCTGCCAGAAGCCGGTCTCGACCAGATGGGGGTCGTCCAGCAGGTCGGTCAGGCTCTTGATCGCGGTCGCCGGGATATGCGCCTGCCGCAGCAGATCGACCCATTCGGCGGTGCTGCGCCCCTCGATCACCTCGGCGACCTTGGCCAGCACTGCGGTGATGTTCTGCGTGCGCGACCGCATCGAGGCGAACATCGGGTCCTGCGACCATGCGGGATTGCCCAGCGCATCGAAGAAGGCGCGCCAGTGCTTGTCGTTGTAGATCATCACGCCGATGTAGCCGTCCGCCGTGCGATAGGGGCGCCGCGCTTCGGATGTGGCGCGGGGGTATTCGGGCGGACCTTCGGGCGGCACGAACAGCGATCCGCACAGATGCTCCACCATGGCGAAGGAGACCAGCGTCTCGAACATCGGCACCTCGATCTCCTGGCCGACGCCGTTTTTCTCCCGCGCGAACAGGGCGGCGATCACCGAGTAGGCGCCGGTCAGCCCGGCCACCTTGTCGGCGATCACGGTTGCGGCATAGGTCGGCTCGCCGCCGGAAAGGCGGGCTTGCAGATCGACGATGCCCGAGGCCGCCTGCACGATGTCGTCATAGGCGGGGTAGTCGCGGTAGGGTCCGCTTCGCGCAAAACCGTAGAGGTTGGCGTAGACGATCTTCGGGTTCGCGCCTCGCAGGGCCGCATAGTCCAGCCCCAGCCGCCCGATCGCGCTGGAGCGCATGGAGTGGATGAACACGTCAGCGCTTTCGGCCATGCGCAGCAGGGCGGCGCGTGCTTCCGGCTGCTTGAGGTCCATCACCACGCTGCGCTTGCCGCGATTGACGTTGAGGAACATCGCCCCGCGCGATGCATCCGGGCCGGGCGGAATGAAGCGGGTGGTGTCACCGGACGGGCTTTCCACCTTGATGACGTCCGCGCCCAGATCGGCGAAGATCTGCGTTGCGTACGGCCCCATCAGCACGCTGGTGAGGTCCAGCACTTTCACGCCCGCCAGCGGTCCCTTGCCGCGTCCACTCATCGAAATTCTCCGGTCATTGCCAAGTATCTTCCCGAACGTATCCTCGTGCACGCGCTACGCATGCACGAGGGGAGTTTGCCAAAATGAAGGTTCACCTGATTGCCGCGGGGAAATTCCACGACATCGATTTTGCCCGTCTCGAACTGCTCAAGCTGCTGGCCGAACGCCCGCAGATCCGAACTTCGGTTGCCGCCGATTACGGCGACCTGGCGAGCCTTGCGGCCGCCGATCTGCTGATAACCTACACCTGCGACCTGATGCCGGACGGCGCGGAGCAGGTCGCTGCGCTGGAGTCTTTCCTGGCGCGCGGCGGGCGCTGGCTGGCGCTGCACGGCACCAATGCGATCTTGCGTTTCGGCGCCGACGGCGTGGTCGATACGCCTGACGAGGTTCCTGCTTTCAGCCGGATGCTGGGCACGCGCTTTGCGGGCCACCCGCCGATCGCGCCCTTCAAGGTCTTCGTCACGCGCGGCGACCACGAGATGACCGAGGGCCTGCGCGATTTCCGCGTCGAGGATGAACTCTACCTCACTCACCGCACGGCCGAGATCGACGTGCTGCTGCACACCAGCTTCACCGGCCGCTGCGACGAGTTTCGCGATGCCGACTGGGACGAGGCCGAGGTGCCCGTGCTGTATGAGCGCAAGGTGGGCGAAGGCCGGGTCCTGTACCTCACGCTGGGGCACTGCCGGGGCCATTACGACCTCCAACCGGTCGCCGAGTTCTGGCCGCATCCCCAGCGCTGCGCGTGGAATTATCCGGTGTTTTACGAACTGCTGCGGCGCGCGATCGGGTGGGGTATGCCTCACGCGGCCTGACCTTCCGAGGCGGGCCGCAGCGCGTGCATCTGCTCCTCCAGCGAATCGAGCAGCGGCTCCACCAATGCTGCATCCATCGCCCCGGTCAGCAGGTTGACCGCCATGCCCTCCATGGTCGCCTGGGAAACGGCCATGGCAAGGGCGAAGCGCTGCGGGCTGGCCTGCCATTCGGGATAGAGCTGCACCGCAAGCTGGTTGAACCGCTCGCGAAATTCCACCTGCAGGGGCATCAGTACAGCAGCCAGTTCGGCGTTCGTGCGCGCGGCCACGGCCAGTTCGTGAAAGGCGATGAACGCGGGTTTCTGGATCTGGCGCCAGTATGTGCGGACCATCGCGTTGTGGTCCAGCGCGCTGCGCTCTGCTGCGCGGCGAAAGGCGCGTAGCCGCCGTTCGTGAAGGTGAGTGATGGTCGCCTTGATGAGCGAGATGCCGTTGTCGAAATGGTGCAGCATGGCCCCGCGCGAAAGCCCCGCCTCGATGGCGACCTGCGGCGTCGTGGTGCGGGCATAGCCGCTGCGCACCAGCACGCGGATGGTCGCATCGATCAGCCGCGCGCGGGTCTGGGCGCTTTTCAGCGCCTGCATCGTCGGTTCGTCAGCGCCGACCTGCAGCCCCGTTCGGGACCTGTCGGCGCTGGTGCGTTTCACAGGCAAGCGGCGCTCTCCCACGATGGCCTCTAACCCTCTCTCCTAGCGCATGGATCGACATAAAAAAAGACATCCATGAATGTCTTTTATGGATATGTTCACGGCGACAATCAAGCGAATCGCATGGACGTGTGCAGATCGCGCCGAAGGAGAGGCCAGATGAGCGGAGCGGACCGTTTTCCCCTGTCGCTGCACCAGCTTACCACATTGGATGCGCCGCCCGCGCGGCTGGTCGAACTGGCGGGGCAGGCGGGGTGCGCGCATGTCTGCCTGTTTACCTACGTGCCCGAGGCGGCGCGCGGCCGCTACCCGCTTGTCACTGCCGCCGACGTGCCGGACCTGCACGCCCGCATGGCGGATGCAGGGGTGAGCCTGTGCAACCTCGAAGTGTTCCCGCTCGACGGGCGCGAGGATTTCGATGGCTTTGCAAAGGCGTTGGAAACCGGCGCGGCGCTGGGGGCGACCAAAGCCACCGCGCATATCCACGAGGTGTCGGGGCGGCAGGAAGGCGCGGCGCGCTTCGCCGCATTCTGCGATCTTGCGGCGCCTTACGGGATCGTGGCGGGGCTGGAATTCAACGCTTTCACCGGCGTGGCGGACATCGTCTCCGCCGCCGCGATCGTGCGCGCGGCGGGTCGGGCGAATGGGCAACTGGTGTGCGATGCGCTGCACCTGTTCCGCAACGGCGGCAGTGTGGCCGACCTTGCTGCACAAGCCGATATCGTCGGCTACGCCCAGCTTTCGGACGGCCCGCTATCCCGCCCGCGCGAGGAGTGGTGGCCTGAGGCGGTACGGTCACGCGCGTTGCCGGGGCAGGGCGAACTGCCGCTGGTGGAACTGGTCGCGGCGCTGCGCGAGGGGACGGTGATCGAGATCGAAGTCCCCCGCGCCGACGATGCCAAGGCGGGGATGGACGCCGCGCAGAGGGTGGAACGCGCCGTGGCCGCAACCCGCGCGGTCATCGCGCTGGCAGGTAAGTCTGCCTGACTTATCCTTCTTTTCTGGCGTCCAGCAGCGTCTCCATCCGGTCCACCAGTCCGGCCAGCCGGTCCACGTCGGGGATCGGCGCTGGCGCTGCCGGAGCCATGAGAACACCGCCCAGCAGCACGTCGACGAACCGCGTCGCCTCGGCATCGATGTCGAGCGGGCGGCCGATGAAGCTGGTGCGCATGGCGATGTGTTCCAGGCCGCCAAACAGCATGTCGCGGATCATTACCGGGTCGACGTCCGCGCGCGCCTTGCCTTGTCCCTTGGCGCGTTCCACCGCGTCCACCACGGTCTGCGCGAAGGTGTGGTTCTGGGCGTGAAGGGTGGTGCCCCGGTAGTCGGACCAGCGCAGTTCCTGGTAGAAAACGCGGTGCAGCTTGGGCGTTTCCTCCATCGAGCGGAGAAAGCGAACGGCGATAAGCGTCAATTGAGTGCGCAGGTCCGCGATGTGCTGCAACTCGCCGGTCAGCCGCTCGACGAAAGGCGTGGCCCAGTCGGTCAGGACATGGTTCACCAGTTCCTGCTTGTTGTCATAATACTTGTAGACCGTCGCTTCGGACACGCCGGCCAGTTTGGCGATCTTGGCCATCGACGTGGCCTTGGCGCCTTCCTCCTCAATCAGCTGCCGCGCGGCGGAGAGGATCTCCTGCGGGCGAAAATCCTTGCGCCGCCGCCAGGCGAGCGGCTCGGCTTCGGCATTGCCGGGCTTCATCGCGGGGCTGCGCATGGTAATTGAACTATCCTCATTTGTGATTGACTCTCGTCGGGGCAAACGGCAGCTTTACGCGCAATCGGACGACTTGCAACAAGTCAGGCGATCTTATCAAACGGGCGATCGACAGGCCCGGACGTGGAAGAGGCATGAACGGCATCGATCCCCTTCACATCACAGGTCCCGGTTATGTCATTCCGCCCGGCGTGTTCGACCTTTCCGCCACGCTGGACGATGCCATTCGCAGCTCCTGCGCGGCCCCGGTGCGCGGCGGCGTGGAGGCCCATCCGATCTTCGCCTTCATCGCCGCGCTGGGCGGCATGGGTAGCCGCGTGGGCGACGTGTGCCGGGGCCTTGGCCTCGCGTTCGATAGCGGCGCGGTGCTGGGCCGGTGCCGGATCAACTACGATGCGCCGCTGACCGTCGATACGCGCTATGACGTGGCAACCAGCGTCGTCGCCTTGGAACGCAAAAGCAGCCGCCGCTTCGGCGCGGCCGATCATTTGACGCTGGGCATGACCGTCAGCGCTGGCGGCAACCGGCGCGCGCGGGTGCGGCTGACCACCATCATGCCGGCGCTCACATGACCTCGAGCCGCTGGGAAATCCCCTCCGTCCCCGCCGAAGCCATGGCGCTGTGGTGCGAGGCGCTGGGCGATGACAACGCCATCCACCTAGATCCCGCCGCCGCCGAGGCGCTGGGCTTTGGTCCGCGCACCGTCAATCCTGGGCCGACGAACCTGGCGTACCTGCTCAACATGGTGATGGAAGCGCAGCCGGGCGCGCAGGTGCGCTGCGTGGATGCGGCGCTGATGGGTAATGTGCTGGCCGGCGACGGCGTGACCGCACAAGGCACATGGCATGAGGACGGCACGACCTGCGATGCCGAACTGGCCTTAGAGACAGGTCACGTCGTTCTCAAAGCAAGAATAGAAATAGAAAACGGGAGAGATTGCGATGACGATGGAGAAGGCTTTTTCAGCCAGCGTCTATGATCTTGTCGCCATGCGGGCGCGGGCGACGCCCCATGCGCTGGCAATCGCCCAGCGAGATCTGCGGCTGGACTACGCCGCACTGCTGGCGCGGGTGGAGGCCATTGCCGCCGATTTCGCCGCGCGCGGGCTGGAGCGGGGGCAGCGCATCGCTATCCTTTCCGAAAACCGGTTCGAATATACGGCGGCCCAACTGGCCTGCGCCAAGCTGGGGCTGATCGCCGCCTGCCTCAACTGGCGGCTGGCCGAGGCCGAACTTCATCACTGCGTGGACCTTGTGGAGCCGGTACTGCTGGTCGCCTCGCCGCGCTACCGGGATGCGGCGGATGCGCTGGCGAAGGGCCGCCCCGTCGCCGCCATCGATGCGCTGGGCACAGCGCCGGGCGCTTGGGCCGAAACGCAAAGCGCGGCGCAGGGCGAGGACGGCCTGCTCATCATCTACACCAGCGGCACCACCGGCCTGCCCAAGGCGGCGGTCATCAGCCACCGCGCCGAGATCGCCCGCATGTGCGCCATGCGCCTCGACATGGGGGTGGAGATGACCGACGCCTATGTATCCTGGGCACCGATGTTCCACATGGGCGGCACGGAACATCTGCTGGCAACCCTGATGTGCGGCGGCACCGGGGTGATCGTCGACGGTTTCGATGCCGATGCGATCGTCGATGCGCTGGAAGAATTTCCCATCGGCTGGCTGATGCTGGTGCCTGCCACGATCGAACCGCTGCTGGAACGCCTTGCCGCGCGGCAGGCGAAAGTGCGCGGGGTGAAGGCGGTGGGCTGCATGGCGGACCTGGTGCCATCGGCCACGATCGCGGCGATCACGCGGGCTTTGCGCGCGCCCTATCTCAATTCCTTCGGTGCGACCGAGACGGGAATGCCGCCGCTGTCCGCCGATCTCATCCCGGTCGGCGCCATGCCCGATGCCTTCCCCAAGCAGTTGAGCATGATGGTGGACCTGCGCCTGCTTGACGCGGCGGGCAACGAAGTGGCCGACGGTGAGACGGGCGAGGCCTGCGTGCGCGGCTCCACGCTGTTCAGCGGCTACTGGAACGCGCCCGCCACCAATGCCGAATGCTTCGCGGGCGGCTGGTTCCACATGGGGGACCTGTTCCGCCGCACCGCGCAGGGGTATGATTTCGTCGGACGCTCCAAGTACCTCATCAAGTCCGGCGGCGAGAATATCTATCCCGCCGAGATCGAGCGGGTGCTGTTCGCCGATGCGCGGGTCAACGATGCCATCGTCGTGCGCAAGCCCGATCCGCAGTGGGGCGAAGTGCCGGTGGCCGTCATCGCCCGCAACGATGCCTCGCTTGACGAAGGCGCGGTGCTGCAGCTGTGCCGCGATGCGCTGGCGGGGTACAAGCGCCCCCGGCATGTGCGCTTCATCGCGATGGAGGCGTTTCCGCGCAGCGCCAGCGGCAAGATCATCCGCGAGGAAGTGGAAGCGATGATCGGGTGAGGCTTGGGGTTTGTTGCGGGGCGCTTCGACAAGCTCAGCCTGAGCGGGGTTGGGGAGTTTTGAAAGTCTACAAGACCAACCACTCCCTAAACCCGCTCAGGCTGAGCTTGTCGAAGCCCTCAAACACCGCTTGACATTTATAACCATATAGGTTATATGCTGCAACGTGACGGGTCGGGGGTGTGTAGCTGACACTCCATGTTCCCGGCGCGGCCGGCGTCCGGTGCGGACCGGACAAGCCGCAAATCAGGGATGCGTGGATGAACTTGAGGGTGTGCCCTCAGGGAAGAGGGCAAGGGTGCGAACCCGCCCCCTCACCCCCATGCACCGCCGGGTCGAGCTGGAAGTCCCACGAGGTCACGCCCCTTACCAGCCGTTCGCAGACAAAAGGCAGGGCCCAGCACTAGTCGCCTGATGCTGGCGACCAAACCCAGCGCCGGCCGCAGCCCGTCCGCTGAATTTCCCTGGCGTTACCCCGCGCTCGCCGGCGGGCGTTTTTGCTTGTCCTCCCCGTCGGGGGAGGACAGCGATTATCCCCTGCCGCGTGACTTTTCGTAGGCGACCCATGTCGGCAGGTTTTCCGGGAAATCCGCCGGTTTCGGCTCGGCATAGGCATGGTTGCGCAAGGGGGTGGCGAGGATGTTGGGGTATTCCTCGATCGGCACGTAATAAAGGAAACCGATGGTGCGTTCGGCGAATTTCCAGCCTGCATCGGTGTTCTTGTACTTGTCGTCGTAGCGGATGGCGGTGACCATCATCTTGCCGTTCCGCCACAGTTCCGCATGACCGATCACGCGGCCCGTGGCCTCCTGCGAACCATCGCCGACAAAGTCGATCTGGACGTCGTGCATGAAATGGTGGCCCGGGCCGAGGACGTCGAAGCGCCCGTCGTACTGCGTCATGATCGCATCGACGCCGGTGGCGTTCATCACCCCGTCGGCGGATTTGAGCACGGCATCGGGCGCGAACAGGGCGCGGATATTGTCGATGTCACGGTCGTCGATGGTGAAGCAGTAGCGCGCGATGAGCTGGCGGATCTGCGATTCGGCTTCGAGCCGGGCGATACGGTCTTCAAGGCTGGACATGGTTTTCTCTCCGGTAGATGTCAGCGGGCATCCTCAAGGATCATGGCGGCGCATTTTTCGCCGATCATGATTGAGGGGGCATTGGTGTTGCCGGCGGGCAGGCTGGGCATGATCGAGGCGTCCGCCACGCGCAGGCCCGTCACCCCGCGCACGCGAAGGCGCGGGTCGACTACGGCGTCCTCGCCCACGCCCATGCGGCACGAGCCGACGGGGTGCAGGTTGGCGATGGCATTGGCGCGCACGTAGGCTTCGATCTCGTCATCGCTGCGGGCATCGGCGCCGGGCGAGATTTCGCCCGCGTTGTAAGGCGCCAGCGCAGGCTGGGCGGCGACGCCGCGCACGACCTTGATGGCGGCGATCATCGCTTCCACGTCGGTCCGCTCCGTCAGGAAGTTCTGGCGGATTTCGGGATCGGCGAAGGGGTCCGCGCTGCGCAGGCGCACGGTGCCGGTGGCGCGGGGGTTGAGGTGTACCGGGCTCATGGTGAAACCGGGGAAGGGGTGGGCCTTCATGCCGGCGGCGGTGCGGCTCTGCACGGTCCAGATGTTGGTGTTGACCTGAAGGTTGGGGCGGTCCTGCCGCTCGTCGGTGCGGGTGAAGATGCCGGCGAAGATCCCGTTGCTGGCCAAGGGGCCGCGCTTGAACAGGACATAGTCGATACCGGCCTTGAGCTGGCGCAGGGGGCTGTTGGCCAGTTCGTTGATGGTGATCGGCTGCGTGCAGCGGAACATCAGCGAGATATAGAAGTGGTCCATCAGGTTCTCGCCCACGGCCGGCAGGTCGACCAGCGGGGCGATGCCGCGCTCGCGAAGGTGCGCGGCCGGGCCGATGCCCGAAAGCTGGAGCAATTGCGGCGATCCGAAAGCCCCGCCCGATACGATCACTTCGCGCCGCGCCCGCGCTGTTTGCAGGCCCGCTTTCGTCCGGTACTCGATGCCCGCCGCGCGGCCGTTCTCGATCAGCACGCGGGTGGCATGGGCGCCAGTCGCGACCTTGAGATTGGTGCGCCCCCGCGCCGGTTTGAGGTAGGCCTGCGAGGTGTTCCAGCGCCGGTTGCCCCGCGTGGTGGTCTGGAAAAAGCCGGTGCCTTCCTGCTCGGCGCCGTTGAAGTCCGGGTTATAGGGAATGCCCGCTTCCTGCGCGGCCGCGACGATGGCCTCGGCAACTTTGGAGCGGCCGGGTTGGTCCGATACGGTCAGCGGGCCGCCGGTGCCGTGATAGGCATTGGGCCCGCGCTGCTGGTCCTCGCTCTTGCGGAAGAAGGGCAGGACATCGGCAAAGCTCCACCCCTCGCAGCCAAGCTGGCGCCAGTGGTCATAGTCGGCCGCGTTGCCCCGGATATAGAGCATGCCGTTGATCGAACTGGTGCCGCCCAGCACTTTGCCGCGCGGCTGATACATGCGGCGGCCGTTCAGCTGGGCTTCCGGCTCGCTTTCGAACATCCAGTTCACCGTGGGGTTGGAGAACAGCATGGGATAGCCCATCGGCGGCCTGATCCAGAACGCGGTGTCGGCGGGGCCGGCCTCCAGTAGCAGGACGGTGTACTTGCCGTTTTCGCTGAGCCTTGCGGCGACCACGCAGCCCGCAGACCCCGCGCCGCTGACGATGAAGTCGAACTCCTCGCTCACGCCTCCTGCCCCGCAAGATGGCGTCCGGCGATATAGGCGAAAGTCATGGCCGGGCCGATCGTCGCCCCCGCACCGGGATAGGCGCCTGCGAACACGTTGGCCTGGTCGTTGCCCACGGCATAGAGGCCGCCTACCGGCGCGCCGCCATCGTTCAGAACGCGGGCGTGGCGGTCGGTCTTTAGGCCCGCGAAGGTGCCGATGATCCCGGCCTCCAGCTTCACGGCATAGAACGGCCCTTTGGTCAGCGGCCCCAGGCAGGTGTTGGGCTGATGTTCGGGATCGCCCTGATAGACATCGTAGACGCGCCCGCCGCGCCCGAAATCGGGATCGACGCCGGCCTGCGCATTGGCATTGAAGGCGGAGACCGTGGCGACCAGCGCAGCGGGGGCGATGCCGCAGACCTGCGCCAGTTTCTCCAGCGTATCCTCCCGCTTCAGGTAGCCACTGCGCAAGTGCTTGCCGTGCGGGATGGGGAAGGGACGGACCATGCCGATGCCCCATTTCTTCACCGCCGCCGCATCTCCGATCAGCCAGGCGAAGGCGCTGGTATCGCCCTCGCTGGCCTCGATCATCTGCGGTACGAAATCGTGATAGGCGCTGGATTCGTCGCCGAAGCGGCGGCCATCCGGGCGCACGGCAAGGAAGCCGGGCTTCTGGCGGTCGATCAGATGGGGCCACACTCCGGTGAAATCCTTGGAGCCGGGGATCACCGAAACCGGCATCCACGGCGCCGGGTGAGCGACGTTGCCGTTGAACACGCCGCCCGCGCTTTCGGCCAGGCGGATGCCGTCGCCGGTGTTGCCGGGGTTTGTGGGGTTGCGGTGGTCGTGGTTGCCGGCGGGCGCGGGGAAGGTCGCGGCGCGGCGGTCGGGGTCGTTGGGATAGCCGCCGCAGGCCAGCACCACGCCCTTTCGCGCGGTGACCAGAACCTTACCGTTCGGCGTGACGATCTCCGCCCCGGTGACGCGCCCGTCCTCGCGGGTCAGCGTGCCGACGGGAGAGGACAGCCAGATCGGCACGTCGAGGTCGAACAGCGTGCGGGCAAGGCGCGCCACCAGCGCACGGCCGCGCACCACCTGCTGTCCTTCGCCGTACCGCAGGACGTCGGCAAAGTGCTTCATCAGTTTCTTCGCCACGAAGCCCAGCGCCTTGACCGACCGGCCGGCCTTCATGAACTGGATCATCTCCACGCCCGAACCCACCGCAAAACCCAGGAACAGCGTCTGCGGCAATTGCTGCTTGAGGTTCTTGAGGTGCTTGCCCAGCGCGCGGGCCTCGTAATCGACGGTGCCGATCGAACGGACGATCGAGCTATGCGCGCTTTCCGAGTGATAATCGGGATAGTCCATGCCGTAGAAGCGGACGTGGCTCTGTTCCTCCAGAAAGCGCACCATGCGCGGCGCGGTGTCGAGGTAGGCCTCCACCCGGTCGGGCTCGATGTAGTTGCCGGTTTCCTCGATCAGGTAGGCGCGGGCATTCTCGATATCGTCGCTCTGGCCGGTGGCGCGCTGCATGCCGGGCGAATAGTGGTTGCCGGGCACCCACAGCACCCCGCCCGAGGTGGCGGTGGTGCCGCCGAATACGGCTTCCTTCTCGACCACAAGGACGTCCAGACCGGCGCGGCGCGCGGTGACGGCAGCGGTCAGGCCGGCCGCGCCGCTGCCGGCGATCAGCACGTCGACGGTCCTGGTTTCGGTCGTCATGCGATTGCGCTCCTTGTCATGCGGTTCTTTTCCAGGGCCGCGCCGCGCCCGGCGATGCGGCCGAAGATCACGGCGTTGCCGATCGAGGCACCGCCCGCCGCGTAGCACTGGCCGAACATGCCGCCGGTCGTTTCCCCGGCAGCGTAAAGGCCGGGCACCGGCCGATCGGCGGCGTCCAGCACCCGGGCCTGGGTGTCTATGCGGATGCCGGTGCCGGTCCAGCAGATGATGCCGGGGCGGATGTGGGCGGCATAGAACGGCCCTTCGGCGACAGGGCGCAGCATTTCGGCGGGCTTGAAGAAGTCTCCGTCGACACCTATTTGGTTAAATTCGTTGTAGCGCTCGGCCGTGGTGGCCAGCCGCTTTGCAGGGAGGCCCAGCGCATCCGCAAGCTCTGCCAGAGTGGCGCCGCGCACCAGGGTGCCGGCCTCGACATGCTCGGCAAGGCGCTCGGCGGTCCAGCTTGGCGCGGGGCGGTAGCGGGTCGTGCGCGAGGCAAGGCGCGAGGCTTCGTCGAAGATGGCGTAGCAGTCCTGCCCCGGCTGTTCGTCCAGCACGGCGGCAAGGACGGAATATTCGATGGTCTCGTCCACGAAGCGTCGGCCATCGCGGTTCACCATCATCAGCCAGCCGGGCAGGTAGCTTTCAAGGTCTTTCGCGAAGCCTGGCGTGATGAGCAGCAAGCCGCGATTGTGCTGGCTGACCTGCCCTTCGACCTGCTGCGCCAGTTTGATGCCATCGCCCCGGCAGGTGGGTGCGCCGATGTACCAGTGCAGGTCGCCGTAGCGCGCGGCGTCGGGATAGAACTGGGCCAGCATCTCGGGACTGGCGCCGAAGCCGCCTGTGGCAAGCACCACCGCATTGCTGCGCACCGGCTGGCCGTCCGCCACGATCCCGGCAACGCGGCCACGTTCCACCAGCAGGCTTTCGACCCGCGTTTCCAGCACGGTATCGACCGCCTTGCCGGAGAGGAAGCCTTCCAGCCCCTCGACGATGCCGGCGCCGTCGCCTGTCGCGCGGTGGCCGCGCCGCATCTTGTCGACGCCCGAGGCGTAGAGGTTGTTGGTGGTAAACCCGACGCCGACGCTGCGCAGCCATTCGAACGCCTCGGTCGACTGCTCGCACAAGGTGCGCACCAGCGAGGCTTCCAGCTTGTACTGGTTGAGCGTCATGTAATACTGGTACATCGCCTCGGTGGTGTCGTCCGCGATCCCGGCTTCGCGTTGGAGCGAAGTGCCGGCGGCATAGAACACCCCGCCCGACAATGCGCTCGACCCGCCGGTGCGGTCCGCCGCTTCCACCATCAGCACGCTGGCGCCGTTTTCGACGGCCAGTGCGGCCGCGCTCAGCCCGGCCGCGCCGGTGCCGATGACGATCACATCGTAGTCGGTCGCGCTCATCAGCGAACCTTTCGGACGCGGTGGGCCGCACTGCGATTCATTCGAGCCTCGATGGGCATCGCTCGCCTCTCCATACATGTTTTCGTTCGGCGAGCAGGGGCGCTTGAAGGCGCCGGTGCCGCGTGTCGCCCTTGAACATGGCCTTGAGCAGCTAATAAGTCTAGCTCAATTGCGTAAGGTGAGGCGCTCTCGGCTGCACCTTTGGCGCAAGCCCGCAGGCAAGGCCGGCAAAGTGGCAACACCACTCCCTAAAAAAGCAATCATGATCGACTTTTTTATTGTCAAGATGAGCTGACTTGCGCATGAAGCAGCACAGAAAATAAGTTGGAGCGGCAACGTACGAATCGTTCAGGCCGTCCTGGGAATGGGTGAAGACTGGCAAGGCCCTGCGATCCGGCACTGAATCCGGGCGAGGGCACCGCCTTCAATTCTAAAATAAGGCATCCTCCGCAGTATGGAGATGACCGGGAGGAAGAGGATGAAGGACCTGAAAAATTTCCATCGCACATGCCTGGTTGCCGGGCTGCTGACTTCGGCGTCCGCGCTGGGCCTGTCCGGCGCCGCCATGGCGCAGGAAGCGGCTCCGCAGGCGGCGCAGCCCACTGGCGGCCTTGAGGAGATCGTCGTTACCGCCCGCAAGCGCACGGAGTCTCTCCAGGACATTCCGGTCGCGGTGACGGCCTATTCGCCGGCGCAGATCGCCCGGCAGGATATCTCCAATATCGAGCGCATCGCTGCATCCACGCCCAACCTCACGGTCGGACGCGCGACCACCGGGTCGGGCGCGCAGATTTCGCTGCGCGGCATCGGCACTCCGGCCAGCGCATTGGGCATCGAATCGTCAACCGCGATCATCGTCGACGGCATCTACTACGCCAGCGGCCGCATCCTGAACGAAGGCTTCTTCGATCTGGCGCGGATCGAGGTGCTGAAGGGGCCGCAGGCGCTGTTCTTCGGGAAGAACGCCACCGCCGGCGTGATCTCCATCACGACCGCCGACCCCGGCTCCAGTTTCGAGGCATCCACGCGCGTCGGCTACGAAATCCGGGCCAAGCGGCCTTACATCGAGCAGATGATCTCCACCCCGATCACTGACACGCTGGGCATTCGCGTGGCGCTGCGCGGGTCCAAGATGTTTGGCGGCTACACCCGCAACTATGCAACCGCGCAGCCCTTCACCGTGACCGACCAGGCGGGCGGACCGGTGCAGAACCTCGTCGCGGCGCCGGGCGACCGCACGGGCCCGAAGGAAGGCGAACTGGTGGGCCGCGTCACGCTCAAGTGGGAGCCGACCGACAACATCACCAACACCTTCAAGGTTTCTGCCAACCAGAGCACCACCAACGACGGCGCCTGGAACAACATCGTGTTCTCATGCGCCAACGGGTTCAGCACATTGCAGCCCACTGTGCGCTGCAAGCGTGACTGGAAGTATTACCACAACGAGATGCCCAAGGAGATCGCCGCGAACTTCCCCTTCGCCCGCGATGATGGCGAACTCTACACCAAGTATCGCTCGTTCCAGGCCACCAACAATCTGGAATGGAAACTGGGCGACGTGACGCTGACATCGGCCACGAATTTCCAGCACCAGAACAACCGCTGGCTGACGGACAGCGACTATCAGCAGCGCGCAACCCAGATCTATGTCGGATCGCGTGAGAAGTGGACCGCGTTTTCCGAGGAACTGCGCGCCCAGACCAATCTCGACGGCCCGCTCAACATCATGGTCGGCGCGTTGTACCAGAAGACCAAGCTGCAATCGGACCAGTACGTCTATTCGGGCAACGTGCGCGTCAGCACCCAGCGTCCCGAGTGGGAATATGTCGCGTTCGGCAAGGATTCCTACACCAAGGGCGAAACGATATCGCCCTTTGCGCAGGTTACCTGGAAGGTCATTCCCGAAATCGAACTGGGCGGCGGCATCCGTTATACGCATGAGACCAAGGACAGCTTCTTTGTCCATCCAGTCAACCGTCCCGGCCAGATCAACCGCCTGAACGACCCGATCTATGCCGACCAGACCTTCACCAACTGGAGCCCTGAACTTACCGCGTCGTACAAGCCGGTGCCCAACGTCAATATCTATGGCGGCTTCAAGACCGGCTACAAGTCGGGCGGCTTCTCCAACCAGAGTTCGTACACCCAGGCTTCGGCACCGGGAGATCTTGCGTTCGGTCCGGAGCGTGCCAAGGGCTTCGAAGGCGGCGTGAAGACTACGCTTCTGAACAACCAGCTTCGCTTCGATGTGGCGATCTACAGCTACAAGTACACCGACCTTCAGGTGGACTTCTTCGAAGCCCAGACTTTCCGTTATGTCACCACCAATGCCGGTTCGGCGCGCACCAAGGGCATCGAAGTCTCGACCGAGTTCGCCCCGCATTCGGTGCCGGGCCTGATCCTGCGCGGCGCGATCAACTACAATAAGGCGCGCTATCTCGAATTCATCGCCCCTTGCGTCACCGGGCAGACTCCCGCGCAGGGTTGCAGCACCACGGCGGCCAGCCCTTACGGCGGTCTGTTCGTGCAGGACCTGAGCGGCAAGCCTACCGCCAATGCACCGCGCTGGACCGGCGCCGTGGGCGCCAGCTACGAAACGGATGTCAGCCAGGGCATGTCGGTCGCGCTGTCTGCGGATGCGCGCTATTCCGGCAGCTACAACGCCTCGCCCTTCGCCAATCCGCTGGCGACGCAGCCCAGGTACGTGAACCTCGATGCCTCGCTGACGTTGAAGTCGAAAGCAGGCTGGGACCTTGCCGTCATCGGCAAGAACCTGACCAATCAGTTCGTCATCTCGGGCGCGCTGGATTCTCCGGCCACCGGCAGGGGCACGGGCACCGCTGCCGGCGTTCTGGGCGACCAGCGTGGCTATGCCAATACGCCGCGCACGGTGCAGTTGCAGGTGACATACCACTACTGAGGCACGGCATCCCGGATCGTCCGCCCCGGTCAGTTCTGGCGGACACCTATCCTCTCCTGGCCGGTGCGCGCAAATTCGCGCGCCGGCCTTTTGTCTGTTGAAGGGCCCGTATGACCATCGATCCCGGTCTCATCTTCCACACCGGCATCGCCGTGGCCGACATGGCGCAGGCACAGGATTTTTATGCGCGCTCGCTCGGCGTGGAATGGGCACCGGTCCACCGCTATCGCCCGCTGCCGCTGTGGATCGCAGGTCAGGGTTGGTGCGACGTTGAGATCGATGCGGTCTATTCCCGGCATGGCCCGCATCGGCTGGAACTGATTAAGGGGCCGAAGGGCAGCTTCTACGACCCGGCACTGATGCGCAGCGTCAGCCACACCGGCATATGGGCCACGAATGTCGGCGACGAGGTGGAGCGCCTGACGGGCATCGGCTGGCGCGTGATGGCGGCCAAAGGCTCGCCGCAGGAGCGGTATGGCAACATGGCCTATGTGACCGATCCGGCAGGCGGTATGGTTCTGGAACTGGTGGGCCGGGAACTGCAGCCAATGCTTGAGGCCTGGTTCGCAGAGACCTGAAGCGCTGCGCTCAGGCCAGCCTGATCGGATCGAGGATCAGGCGGCGATAGGCCTTCAGGCTGAGCCACAGGGCCCCGCAGCTAAGCAAAGCCGAGATGGCGCAGACGATGCCAAGCGAGTCCCCCACGCGCAGTTCGTCGCGGAAAACCTTGTCGGTGAGGAAGGCCACGGTCACCGGCGCGATGCCCAGCCCCATCAGCGTCACCAGCACGATGTAGAGCGAGGAGGCAAGGCCGCGCATCCGGTTGGGCGTCACCACCTGCAATGCGGTAGCGGCCATGGCGGTGGGGATGGAGTAGCAGAAGCTGATGATCCCGCCGATGGCCAGCACCATCTCGTAACCACTGCGCATCAGCAGCGCGGCGCAGCAGGCGAAGACCGCCAGCGCACTGATCACGCCAAGGCGCATATTGGCGTCGGGATAGCCCGCCCGGGCCAGCCACCGGCCCAGCGTAGGCCCGGTCAGCACGCCCAGCGATCCGCCGACCAGCGTGAGCAGGCCATATGTCATGCCGACCTGCCCGATGGAAACGCCGTACTGGCGGATCGCCACGGTCGGCAGCCAAGCCGGGAAGGCGTAGATCGGGATGATGGCCAGCGCCATGCCGATATAGAAATATCCGTAGAACCCGCGGTGGGCCCATAGGATTGAGAGGGCCTCCCCCAGGGTGAGCGGCGGCGGGCTGTCGGTCTGCCCGGGATCGACCGCGCCGCGCGGCGGCTCGCGCATCGCCGCGACCATGGCGATGCATACCAGGCCCAGCGTGCTGACGATCACGAAGGTGATCTGCCAAGGCGCCAGCGCGCCGATTACCGGCACGGCGGAAAGATCGGCGCGGGTGGCCCATTCGATCACCACGCCGCCCAGCAGCAGGGCCAGCCCGCTGCCGATGTACGGCCCCATGTTGTAGATGCTGAGCGCGCGGGCCAGGCGCTTTTCGTCGAACAGATCGCTGAGCAGCGACCACGAGGACGGTGTCAGCCCGGCCTCAGCCGCACCCACGCCCGAACGCGCGGCGAACAGCGCGCCGAAGCTGCGGGTGAAGCCGCAGGCGGCAGTGAACACGCTCCACACCGCGATGCAGCCCAGCAGGATGCGGCGGCGGCCCGAAACGTCGACCCAGCGCCCGAATACCGGGCTCATGATGAGGTAGGCGATAGAGAATGCCGCCCCTTGCAGCAGGCTGATTTCGAGGTCGCTGAGCCCGAAGTCGGCCTTGATCGGCTGCACCAGCAGGTTGAGGATCTGGCGGTCGACGAAGCCGACGCTGAAAGTGATCGTCAGCGCTGCCAGAGCGAACCACGGCGAGCGGCGCAGCGCGGAAAAGCTCAAACGCCGGTTCCATCGAGCCGTGCAAGCTGCGCGGCATTAAGTTGCAGCTGCGTCCCGGCCACGAGATCGCCCAGTTGCGCCGGCCGCGATACGCTGGCTATGGGGGCGCTGACACCGGGCCGGGCCAGCATCCAGGCGATGGCGATGCTGACCATCGAGGCGCCGGTCTGCGCAGCGATTTCATCCATCGCGGCGATCACCCGGGGGACATTGGCGCGTTCGAACAGGGGTTTGAGGTACTGTTCGCGGGCATGACCGGCGACATCCCCTGCGCTGCGGTACTTGCCGGTGAGCAGCCCGTTCGCCAGCGCAAAGTAAGGAACAACCGCAAGGCATTCGCGCAAGGCGAGCGCTTGCAGCGCGCCTTCGTAGCCATCGCGTTCGATCAGGTTGTAGCGCGGTTCGATCACCGCGAAGCGAGCCCAGCCATTGGCGTCGCTTGTCTTCAGCGCCGCTTCGAGCCGGTCGGCTTCATAATTGGAAGCGCCCAGCGCCCGGACTTTGCCGGACCTCACCAGCCGGTCGAAGGCCTCCAGCGTTTCTTCCAGCGGAGCGGCAGGATCGTCACGGTGGGCGAAGTAGATGTCGATATGATCGGTGCCGAGGCGCTGCAACGATTCCTCCACCGCGCCGGCAATGCGCGATGCTGACAGGCCCTTGCCGCCTGCGCCGTCGAGCAGGCCGACCTTGGTGGCGATCACCAGGCTTTCGCGCCGTCCGCCGCTGCGCAGCCAGTCACCGATCAGAGTTTCGGATTCGCCGCCGACATTGCCCAGTGCCCACGCCGAGTAGACGTCTGCCGTGTCGACCAGCGAGCCTCCGGCATCGACGAAGGCGTCGAGGATGGCGAAGCTCTCCTTGCGGCCTGCGGTCCAGCCGAACACGTTGCCGCCCAGCATGAGCGGGGCGGCGCTGAGGCCAGTTCGGCCAAGGGGGCGCGGTGTCACGTCGGGTCTCCGGCAGCCATCAGTAAGCGCGCATGGGATCGCGGCCGTCCCAGCCTTGCGAGGCGGCGCGCACGCGTTCGTAGATTTCGGTCATCACCGGCACCATGTCGATCAGTTCGATGATCGGGCCCGGCGCATCCGGCGGCGGCTGCAGATAGGCGAAGCGGGTGCGCTGTGTGGCGCCTTCGGTGGCGACCGTCATGCCGGAAGCGATGGCAGCGCTGCGCTGGTCGTCGAAGCGGTCGCTTGCCATGCCGAGGTGGTGCATTCCGCGCCCGCCGCCGGCCAGAAAATCGCGGTAGGTCGAAGCATCGGGGCCGGGAACGATGAGTTCGATCTGGATATCGCCGCTTTGCGCCAGGGCGACTTGACCGATGATGTCGGTGCGCTCCGTCTCCTGCCCGTCATGGCGCAGCCATGCGAATTGGGGCGGAGGCATGACGAAGAAAGGCCCGATGCCCAGCGTGCCCGTCCAGAACGCGATCGCCGGTTCCAGGGCTTCGACAAGGTAGCCTGCCTGAATGGCATTTCCGTAGAGCCTGCTCATGGATCTCTCTCTTTGTCGCGGTTCCGACCACCTCTTGTCATGCCTTTAAAACAAGCAGTCAAGACTGTATGCATATCGATGTCATCAGATGCTCCCGGATGTGCGGGACGTGTCATATGATACTCATCGGATGCGGCGGACAATCCTTTAAAAATATGGAGGATGTGAGGCTGCGGGAAGACTTTTCTTTATGCGCGCGCGGCGACACGGGCCGGGAAACATTTGGTCTCTGCGGGTTGCAACAATGCAGTTGTGCGATATAAAACAAGCACAATTGAATGTAAAAATGGAGAGACGACAATGCGGCTAGGCGGCAAGGTCACGGTCATCACTGGCGCCTCCAGCGGGCTCGGCGAGGCGACCGCGCGGCGCTTTGCGCGCGAGGGGGCGCTGCTGGTGCTGGGCGACATTCGCGAGGACGCAGGCCTTGCACTGGCCGATGAACTGGGTGCGCAGTTCATGCTTTGCGACGTGACGCGCGAGGCGGACGTGTCGGCGCTTGTCGCGCGGGCGTGCGAGGTGCACGGCCGCCTCGATTGCATCATCAACAATGCCGGGCAACTGGGCGCGGTGGGCCGGGTTGAGGAGATCGAGGACCGGGCCTGGCACGACACTCTGGCAGTGCTGCTCGACAGTGTGTTCTACGGCATGAAGCACGCCGCAAAGGCGATGCGGCCGCGCGGGCAGGGGGTGATCCTTTCCACCTCCAGCGCGGCGGGCCTCGCGCCGCTGGGGCCGCACGCCTATACGGCGGCCAAGCACGCGGTGATCGGGCTGACCCGGTCGGTCGCGGCGGAATTGGCGGGCGAAGGTATCCGCGTCAATGCCGTGGCGCCGGGTAATGTGCCCACGCGGATGACCGAACTCGCCTATGGCGACGCGCAGGCCATGCGCAAGGCGGCGCAGGCGCGCAATCCGCTGGGCCGGGTGGTCGAGGCGGACGAGATTGCCGGGGCCTTTGCCTACCTCGCCAGCGATGATGCGATCAACATCACCGGGCAAGTGATCGCGCCCGACGCCGGACTGGTGCAGTGCCGTCTCGATTCCTCGTATTACGCGCGGCAGGCCACCTACTTCGATGCGGACGGCGACCGCGCGGCGCGTTGATCAGGCGGGCCGCAGGGTCCTGATCTTTTCTTCCAGCATGGCAAGCAGGGCAGGGACCATGGTTTCGTCGAGAGCGCCGGTCAGCAGGCTCATCGCCATGCCTTCCATCAGCGTCTGCGACAGGGCCATGGCCTGTGCGAACTGATCCGGTGCGGAGTGCCATTCGGGAAACAGGGTGAAGGCTTCGGCGTGGAAGCGTTCACGGTATTCGAGTTGCAAGGGCTGCATGATCTGGGCCAGATCGGCATTCGTGCGCGCGGCCAGCGCCAGTTCCTGGAATGCGATGAAGGCCGGCTTCTGGACCTGCCGCCAATAAGCGCCGACCATTGCCGAGGGATCGTGGTGCGTCACCTCCGACGAGCGGCGGAATGCGCGCAGGCGCCGTTCGTGCAGTTCGACGACGGTGGCACGGATCAGCGTGGCGCTGTTTTCGAAGTGGTGGAGCATCGCCCCGCGCGACAGGCCGGCCTCGGTAGCGACGAGGGGGGTGGTCGTGCCCGAATAGCCGACCTTGACCAGGCACTGGATCGTGGCCTCGATCAGCCGCCCGCGCGTCTGCGCGCTCTTGAGCGACTGGCGAGTGGGGGCGGCGCTTTCGATGGACGTGGGGGCAGCGGCATTGGGAGCCGTTACGCGCGGCGCGGTGCGCGGCGCGCGCTTGGGGGCAGGACTGACGGCCAAATTGGGCTCCCGGAAGACTGGTAAGACAGGAATGAAAGCCCTCCTGCAACCAACTCGCGGGTTCCGGCAATAGTAAAGTCGTTTCGCGCCTGCCCCCGCTATCGCGGATTCAGACCCGGCTGGCCAGTGCGACGACCGCACAGGACAGCGTGAGCAGCCCGAGACGGGCCCACGAAGCGCCCTCGCCAAGCACCACCACGGCAAGCAGGATCGCGCCCATCGGCACCACTGCGGCCATCAGCGGCATCAGCAGGCTGAGGGCGGCGCCTTCGTGAAGCAGCAGCGCCAGGCAGTAGAGCGATAAGGCGTAGACGGCGCCGCACAGCAGCGACCAGCCCGGGCTGGTGAAGCCGGCCGTGCGCGCCAGCAGCACGCTGCCGCCGATCTGCCCGGCGACGACGATGACGAACAGGACAATGGCCCGCAGGGACAGTGCGGCGGTCATTGTGCCGTCAGTCCGCCATCGACGACGAATTCGCCGCCGGTCACATACTTCGCGCGGTCGGAGATGAGGAAGGCGATCATGTTGCCGATGTCGTCGGGTTCGCCCATGCGGCCCATCGGGATCGCGGCGTTGATGGCGTCGTACTGGTCGGGATTGTCCTCGATCGCGACTTTCTGCATGTCGGTCCAGATGACGCCGGGGTGCACCGAATTGACGCGGATGCCCTGCTTGGCCACTTCGAGGGCGAGCGCCTTGGAATAGAGCCGTACCCCGCCCTTGCTGGCGGCATAGGCGGACGCGCCGGGTACGCCGACGAGGCCGGCGATGGATGAAAGGTTCACGATCGACCCCGCCGCCTGCGCCTGCATCACTGGCAGCACCGCGCGGCAGCCCAGATAGACGCTTTTGAGATTGACGTTGATCTGGCGGTCCCAGGCTTCGACGTCGAGATCGGCGGTCCACTTCAGCACGGCGATGCCGGCGTTGTTGACGAGGCCGTCGATGCGGCCGGTCTCGCTCTTCACGCGGCCCACCAGTGCGGCCCAGCCGGCTTCGTCGGTCACGTCCTGGGCAAGGCCGGTGGCGGTCAGCCCCTCGGCGCGCAATTCTTCGGCGCGGGCGGCGGCATTGTCGCCGTCAAGGTCGGTGAGGGTCACGGCATGGCCTTCGCGGGCCAGCAGGCGAGCGGCCGCGAAGCCGAGGCCGCCTGCCGATGCGGCGCCGGTGACGATGATGCTTTTCTGGGTCACGATGAATATCTCCGGTTCAGGCAGTGGCGAGCCAGGCGCGGTCGTAGGACCGGTCCTGCATGTCGTGGCGGCCCATCAGGCAGGCCGCGAGATCGGTGGTAAGGATGGCGTCGGCGGCGGGTTCCTTGCGCGCCCAGTCGACGAATTCGGAGCGGTGAGCGAAGCGCCACTCTCCGTTTCGCTGCTCGTAACGGTCGAGGTAGCGGCCAGAGATCACCATGTCGGTGGGCGCGCCATCATCGAGGATGCGGTGGAATGCGTAGTAGTAGACCTCGCCATAAGCGCGCGTGGGGTCGGCGGGATCGAACTCGATCAGATGCTGGCCGATGATGTGCTGGTTGGCGAGATGTTCGGTCAGCAGATTTTGCGCGAAGTCCACGAAATCCGGGCCGCTGCCTTTGAAGATGCCGTAGTCTGTGGTCGAATCCGGCCAGAAGGTGGCCAGTTGCAGCGTGTGGTCGAGGCGGTCTTGGCCGCGCATGTAGCGGGAAGCGAGATCGCGGATCGCATCCTTGGCGATCAGAGTGGCAAGATCGGTCATGTCTGGGCCTTTCATGAACAGGGGCAGGCCAGCGGGAGAGGTATCCCGCCGGCCCGTGCACGTCAGAACTTCACGCTGGCCTGGATCTGGACCGTGCGCGGCAGGTTCACGAAGCCGATCTCGTCCGAGATGACGGCGGCGCCGGTCGCGGCGTTCTGGCTTGCGCCCGTGTTCGCGCCGGTGTTGGGCCCATCGACCGATCCGCCGACGATGAACTGGTTCGTCAGGTTCTTGCCGATCAGCGCGATTTCGAATCGCTCGTCGTTGAACTTGAGGCGCAGCGTACCGTCGAGGGTCAGGTACTTCGCCTGACCCGAGAGCGGGTGGGCGAAGCTGGAGGCGAGGTAGGAACTGGAATAGCGGCTATCCAGCGTTGCCCCGAACACGGTGCCCTGGCCGACCTCGGTTTCGTAACCGACGCCCAACGATCCGGTCCACTTGGGAGCAACGGCGGTGGGTGCGCCGCTCAGGTCCTGACCGGGAGCGCCCTGGAACGTGGTGTTGCATCCCTGCTCAATCGACTGGCCGCCATAGCACGGGGCGATGTAGGCGCCGTAGCGCGCCTTGTTGTAATTGATCGAGCCGTGCAGGTTCAAGCCCGGCACCGCGTAAGGTGCGAATTCGAATTCCAGCTCGGCGCCTTTGGTGCGCGCAGACCCTGCGTTGGTGGTCACGAAGGCGAAGGTCTGGGCGTTGAAGAAGTCGACCTGCAGATCGACGTATTTGTAGCTGTAGACATCGAAGTTGAGGCGCAGCTGATTGTCGAGAACCTTGGACTTGATGCCCACTTCGAAACCACGCGCCTTTTCGGGCCGGAATGCCACGTCGCTGGGCACGGTGGTGGCGCTGACGAAGCCCGAGTTGGAGAAGCCGCCGGACTTGTAGGCGGTCTTGTAGGCGCCGTAGACGGTGACGTCGTCGGTCGGTTTCCAGCTTAGCGTTGCTTCGGGCGACCAGTTGTTGAACGTCTGGTTGCCGGGGATCGGCGTGTTTTCAAGGAACAGCCCCTGCAGCGCCGCATTCACGTAAGGCTGGGTGAGGTAGCTGTCCTTGGTTTCATGGATATAGCGCACGCCCGCCGTCGCCTCGAGCATGGGCAGGATCTTCCACGTCGCCTGGCCATAGGCGGACAGCGTCTCGCCATCGGTGGCCGAGCGCTTGTAGTAGCCGAGGTAGCGGTACTGTTCGGGCGCGGTCGAATTCTCGATATTGCCGAAGGAGCCGGTCTGCTGGTGGAAGCGGCGGGTCTTCTGGTAATAGGCGCCGGCAAGCAGGTTGACCGGCCCGTCCAGTTTGGTCTGCGCGCGCAGTTCGCTGGAGAAGGCGTGGTAGATCGAGCGTTCGGTGGAAGGCGCCGCGGCGGTGTCGCTCGACACGAATGTGCAGTCGCAGGCCCACTGGTTGACGTTGCGGTTGTAGTTGTTGACCCAGGTGACGTCGACGTCCTTGAACGCGTATTCGGCGGTGCCGGTGACGGCCCAGCTATTGTACTTGTTGTAAAGGGCGCCGTCGTCACGCGACCACGGGTTGGCGCCCGCCAAGTCTTCCGGGAAGTAGTTCTGGTAGACCGTGAAGTCCTTCTTGCAGGCGATCGCCGGGTTGGTCGAATAGGTCCCGGTGGCGCAGCCGTAAGGCACGTAGTTCCACGAGTTGTTGTTGACCTTGGAGCGTGAACCGTTGGCCTTGACGGTGAATTTGAAGTCGTTGCCCGGATCGTAGACCAGGGTGATGCGGCCCAGCAGTTCCTGCGAACCGGGGTTGTCGCCGTCATAGGCGGGCGCGAAATGCGGGGTGGTGACGCCCGTGGCGACGTCGAAGGTGTTGTAGGTCTTGTCGATGCCGCCGTTCTTGAAGTAGCCGCCGAACATGTTCGAGGCGCGCAGCGCGACGCGCACGCCAAGGGTGTCGGTGATCGGTCCCGAGCCTACGAATTCACCGACCAGTTCCTTGGAACGGAATTCATAGCCCATCTTCGCCTTGAATTCCGGCGTCGAGGTGGGGTTGGCGGTGCGCAGCGAGATCACGCCCGCGGTCGCGTTCTTGCCGAAGAACAGCGACTGCGGGCCTTTCAGCACTTCGACGCCGTCAAGATCGAGGAAGCCTTCGTTGATGACGCGGCCCTGACCGTAATAGACGCCGTCGACCACGACCGCGACCGATTGTTCGATGCCGATCGAGGTGGAGGACGAGCCGATGCCGCGAAGCGTCAACTGTGCACCCGATCCGTTGGACGAGCGGCCGATGGTGAACTGCGGGGTCTGGGTGGAGATTTTCTCCAGGCTGGTCATGTCGTATTTCTGAAGCTGCTCGGCGGTGATCGCGGTGACCGCGACCGGCACGTCCTGCAAACTTTCCGCACGGCGGCGGGCGGTGACGACGATATCGCCAAGGCCGCCTTCGATGGCGCGGTCCTGCGGTGCCGGCGCGGCCTGAGGCGTTGGTACGGCCTGCGGCGCGGGCACCGCTTCAATTGCAGTGTCCTGGGCATTTGCCGGCGTGAAAGCGAAAGTAGAGATGACGACACCGGCGAGAAGTGCAGCGCGCGCGGTTGGTCCTGCCATTAAAGACATGAAAATGATCCTTTCCCCTAAACCGGCAAAAGGGCCTTTTCTACTTGGTCGCCCCCCGGTGCCCCTTTTCTGAGGTCGACATCACACTACACGGGGAAATAAATGCAGTTGACTGCAATTTAGGCTAGGCGCTCGCTTACCGACCGGGAAAGCGAGCGGGTGTGCTCGCGGGCCTGTTCGCGCAAAGTATCGTCCAGCGGCGGTTCGGCATAGGGCAGCAGAACCTGACAGATCGCGAGGCGCAAATGCGTTTCCAGCGCGGCGTCGGCGATCTCGCGCTTGGCCCACAACACGACGGTGCCGACCATGCTCATGCAGATCAGGCGGGATACGAAGGCGATATCGTCCACCGCGACCTGTCCGCTTGGCCGCATCGCCCGCAGTGCGCCTCCGGCGAAGTGCTCGTAGACTTCGGGCAGCCCCACCATGTCGGCATGTTCGACGAGGATCGGCGCGAAGGCGCGAGCAAGTTCCGGGGCCTCGAAGGTCTTGTCGGCCAGCTTGCGGGGAAGGATCATGAAGAAGCCGAGACCCATGCCGCCGTCCCGGTGGGCTTCCGAGATCGTCTCCTCGCTGCGTTCGCGGGCGCTGAAGGCGAACAGGCGGTCCTTCGATCCGTAGATATTGAATAGCGTGCGCTCGGCCACCCCGGCAGTCTGCGCGATGAGCTTCATCGACAGCATGTCGCCGCCGTGGCGGGCAAGCAGTTCGAAGGTGGCCGCCTGAATGCGTTCACGCCTCTCGCGCTGACGCGGTGTGAGTATGCGCAAGGGCGGTTCTATTTCGCGGGAGGGTGGAGCAGCAGCCATGGCCGACTACTTAGAATGAAGCGCCGCGCCAGATCAAATGCGCTTGTGCGGATATCCGCCGGACCGGCGCTGCCCCCTGCCGGTCGCCGGAGTTTCGCGGCATATCGGATGTGCGCCGCTGGCAGTGCTCCAGCTGCAATCAAGTGTGCGGTCCGGGCGTGGAATCGGGGTGCAAGGCAGCGCGACTTGCCGCCTGGCCGCAACATTGTGCGTCATCGTCCTGACATGCGTGCCTGCCAATGAGCCGCAAGCGGTCCGAGATTCCAGCAGCCTCTCCCGCGATAAACCCATGGATTTGCGCCGTTTGTAGGGCGCGCCTGGGCCTCCTCTTCATGAAATCGTTACCACCAGTGTTGCCTTGATCGCAACGAAGTTCGCCGATTGGCTTCATTGAAGCGCAACCGGGTGCGTGGGACGTTCCTTTCATCCGGTGAATGCGGGGACACTTGCTGTCGCGCCGGCTACAACAAAAGTGGTTGAAAGGGGTTCCATGAACATCAAGAAGAACGGGTCGCTCAGGCTTTTCGTATCCGGCATCATGGCAGGCACCGCGCTTTGCGCCGTGCCTGCGCTGGCGCAGGATGCCAGCGAGGCCAGCGGAACCGGCGGTGACATCGTCGTCACGGCGTCCAAGCGGACCTCCTCGACCATTCAGGACACCCCGATCGCCGTTCAGGCGCTGGGCGGCGACGCGCTCAAGGACAAGGGCGCAGTCGACTTCGCCGACTTCTACCACGCGATCCCCGCGCTTTCGGTCCAGGATGAGGGTCCTGGCGACAAGCGCTACGTGATCCGCGGCATCAACTCGGCCGGTGCCAGCACCGTCGGCATGTATCTCGACGAAACCGTCATCACCGGCGAGAACTCGCAGGACGGCGGCGGCCAGGCCCCCGACATCAAGCTGTTCGACATCGACCGCGTGGAAGTGCTCAAGGGTCCGCAGGGCACCACCTTCGGCGCCAGCTCGATGGCCGGCACGATCCGCTACATCACCAAGAAGGCCGACCCCGACGCGGGCGTGAACGGGTATGTCCAGTCCGCTCTGCGCGCCACCAAGGGCGCATCGCTGGGCATGCAGACCGACGGCGCCGTCAACCTGCCGATCATCCCCGGTGTTCTTGCCGTGCGCGCATCGGGTTTCTACGCCGACCTGCCGGGCTGGATCGACAACCGTTTCCAGAACGGCGCCAATGCCGAAAAGAGCAAGGCCGGCCGTCTTACCGCGCGCCTGCAGGCCACTCCGGACCTGACCGTAGACCTGACCGCGATGTATCAGGACGTTCATCAGGACGCGAAGAACTTCTACAACAAGGTCGATTACGACGGCAACACGCTGCCCTCGAACTACCAGGCTGATGAAGTGCGCGCGCCCTACAATGACAAGAGCGAAATCTACAACGCGACGGTCAACTACAAGCAACCCTTCGGTACGTTCACCGGCACTGTTTCGCGCTTCGTGCGTGACACCGAATTCGTGCGCGATGCCTCGCTGGCGGCACAGGCCTTCTTCGGCCTGCCCCACGCCACCACCGGCCGCAGCGCGCTGAAGCAGGACAAGCACCGCCGGGTGGACAGCGGCGAACTGCGCTTCGCCTCCGACTTTGGCGGCCCGTTCCAGATCCTGGTCGGCGGCTTCTTCCAGAACGAAAACCGCGACTACCGCAGTTCCTGGCCCAAGGCCGACGGCACCGGCAACCTGTCCAACTCCAGCGCCGACCTGCTGCTCGACCGGGAAGTGTCCACCCGGATCAAGGAGCGCGCGCTGTTTGGTGAAGTCAGCTACGAAATCGTGCCTGACCTGACCTTCACTGCCGGCGGCCGTCTGTTCGACTTCAAGCTGGAGCAGGTTTCCAACGCGATCGTGCGCGCTGGCGGCGCTCCCGGTGCAGGCGTCGGTCCCACGCTGCACACTAAGGACAACGGCCTGATCGGCCGCTTCAACCTGGCGTACAAGCTGAGCGATCAGGTCAACACCTATATCCAGGTCGCGCAGGGCTACCGTTCGGGCGGCACCAACGACCAGACGGCGGCTGCCATCGCCAACGTCGTCATCCCCGATGGCTACGGCTCGGACTCGCTGTGGTCCTACGAATGGGGCGTGAAGACCACGCTGATGGATCGCAAGCTGTTCCTGAACGGCGCGCTCTATTACATCGACTGGTCGGACATCCAGGTCTCGCAGCAGGCGACCAACGGGACGCTTTCGTTCGCCTACACCGGCAACGGCGGCAAGGCGGAAGTGAAGGGCGTGGAAATGACGCTCGAAGCGCGTCCGATCCCCGGCCTCGACATCAACCTGTCGGGCAACTACAACACCGCCAAGCTGGCGCAGGACAACCCCGTCGCGGGCACCGGCAACAAGGGTGATCGTATCCCTTACGTGCCCAAGGTCACCGGATCGGCCAGCATCAATTATTCGGCCCCGATCGACTCGCTTGGCGTGGAAGCCTCGTTCGGTGCCGATGCCAGCTATCAGGGCGGCATGGCCACCAAGTTCAACCCGGCCATCGATAATTACCAGACGCTCAGTTCGTACTGGCTGGTCGGTCTGCACGCGGGCGTGAACAAGGGCCCGTGGTCAGTGAACCTCAACGTCACCAACCTGCTGAACGACCAGACGACGATCAACTACAACGAGATCGTCCCGGGTGTGTATCCGCTTGGCTACTACATGAACCGTCCGCGCACGGTCAGCCTGTCGGGTTTGGTCAAGTTCTGATCATGACTGCAGCTGCCTCGAAGTTCGTCCGCCCGGTGCAAACCGGAGCGTCGCGCCAGGCTGCAACGTCCCGGAGAGCTTTGCTCTCCGGGATTGCGCTTGCCTCGGCATGGGCCATGCCAGCGTTTGCCGCAGGCGTGGACAAGCCCTGGCTCGATGCCGCCCGCAGCCCGCAGGAGCGGGCAAAGCTGGTGGTCGCGGCGATGACGGATGACGAGAAGCTGCGCCTGCTTCAGGGCGATACCGAGCTTGATGCGAACGGCACCGGCGTCAATGCCTGCGTCGGACACATCAGCGGCATCGCCCGATTGGGCCTTCCCGGCCTGTGCATGGGCGATGGCCCTGCCGGTGTCGGCAACGGCATGAAGGGCGTGACCCAGTTCCCCGCCCCGATCATGGGCGCGGCGACGTTCGACCGCACGCTGATGGCGGACTACGGCAAGGCGCTGGGCGCCGAGCACGCGGGCAAGGGCCGCAATGTCGTGCTTGCCCCCACGATCAACATCATCCGCACTCCCAAGTGGGGCCGCGCCGCTGAAACGCTGAGCGAAGACCCGTTCCTCACCGCGCAGCTCGGCACTGCGATCACCGCCGGTATCCAGTCGCTGGGCCTGATCGCGACCCCAAAGCACTTCGCCGCGAACAACCAGGAATGGCTGCGCCTAGGCGATGGTCCGTCCTATGAGGCCGTCGACGCCGTGATCCCGGAACGGGCGCTGCGCGAAATCTACTATCCGGCGTTCGAAGCGGTGGTGAAGACGGCCAAGGCCGGCTCGATCATGTGCGCGTACAACCGCGTCAACGGCCATTACGCCTGCGAGAACCCTGAGACGCTGGGCCATCTCAAGGACTGGGGTTTCGACGGGTTCGTGGTTGCCGACTGGTACTTTGCCCACCGTAGCACCGTGGCTTCGGTCAAGTCCGGGCTGGACATCTCGATGCCGGGCGGGCTCAGCCCTTTCGGCTTTGCCGAGTTTTACGGCGTGAAGGAACTCAAGGCCGCGCGCGCCAGGGGTGAGATTACGCAAGGTGACATCGACGGCATGGTCTCGCGGATCGTGACCCCGATGTTCCGCCTTGGCCTTGTCGACAAGCCGCTTCCGGGAAGTGCCACCGCCGACGTGCGTAGCCCAGCGCACCTCGTTCTGTCGGAGAAGATCGCCGAGGAAGGCACCGTGCTGCTGCGCAACGAGCGCGGCGTGCTGCCGCTCCTGCCGGGCAAGCTGGCCAGCGTGGCGGTGATCGGCGACGATGCCGGCGCCAACGTCCAGACGTCCGAGCGCTACGGCGGCTTCGTGAAGACCGAGGACATTGGCACGCTCAAGACCCCGCTCGACGCCATCAAGGCGGCGCTGGGGCCGGACACGTCGGTCGCGTATGCACGCGGCACGCTGGGCATCCTGCCCCTGCCGGCAATGCCCGCTGCGGCATTCCAGAACCTGACCGCCAGCTACTACGCCTCGCCCGACTGGACGGGCAAGCCGGTTGCGGTCCGCAAGGAAGCACAGGTCGACTACGCCGAGGCCGGGCCCAAGGCCGGCGTTACCGGCCTGCCGGCGCTGTGGTCCGCCCGTTGGACGGCCAGCTTCGTGCCAGCCAAATCGGGCGTCTACCGCTTCTCGCTCAACGGCGGCGGCGAGATCGCGCTGAACATCGACGGTAAGCGCGTCGCCTACGTTCCCAAGCAGAGCTTCCGCCTTGCCACCCACGGCACCGTGCAGCTTGAAGCGGGCAAGCGCGTCTCGCTCGAACTCGCCTATTCCAACGCGCCGACGCTTTCGGCCAACGAACTGCGCCTTGGCTGGGAGGCGCCTGACAGCACCTTGATCGACGAGGCCGTCGCCGCAGCAAAGAAGGCCAAGGTCGCCGTCGTCTTCGTCGCCGACCACGTTTCGGAAGGCGCCGACCGGACCGACCTGAAACTGCCCGGCGATCAGGACGCCCTGATCGAGGCCGTTGCCGCCGCCAATCCGAACACGGTCGTCGTTCTGCACACGGTAGGTCCGGTGCTGATGCCGTGGCGAGACAAGGTCGCGGGCATCCTCGCCGCCTGGTATCCGGGCGAGCAGGCCGCGGATTCCATCGCCGCGCTACTGACCGGCAAGGCCAACCCCTCGGGCAAGCTGCCGGTGACCTTCCCGGCCGACGAGGTGAACGGCCCCGCCGACCAGCCCGCCCGCTACCCCGGCATCGGCACCACCGCGCGCTACGACGAGGGCATTTTGGTGGGTTACCGCTGGTACGACGCCAAGGGCATCGCGCCGCTCTATCCCTTCGGCCACGGCCTGTCGTACACGACTTTCGGCTATGACAAGCTGACTGTGGCAAAGGGCAAGCAAGGCTGGACGGTCATTGCCAAGGTGCGCAACACCGGCAAGGTCACCGGTGACGAAGTGGCGCAGCTCTACGTCTCGATGCCTGCAGCGGCCGGTGAACCGCCGCGCCAGCTCAAGGGTTTTGCGCGCGTCTCGCTCCAACCCGGCAAGTCGGCCATGGTGGAATTTCCGCTCGATACCCGCGCGCTGTCCTATTGGGACGAGACCGCGAAGGACTGGCGCATGGCCAAGGGCACCTACCGGGTCCAGGTCGGTTCCAGTTCGCGGGACCTGCCGCTGGGCAAGGACTTCGATCCCGCGCGCTGACCTGCTAGGGGAGGGCGTTAAAGGAGCACGCTGTTGTCCGAAGCCGGAATGCGATATCTGCTGGAAGCGCTCAATGCGGGCTCGATGCGGGCGGCGGGGGATCGGCTCAATGTCGCCCCGTCCTCGATCAGCCGGCAGATCGCCCAGCTTGAAAGCCAGTACGGCCTTGCGCTCATCGAAAAGGGCCGGCGCGGCGTGCGCCTGACCCATGCGGGCGAGATCGTCATCGCCCATTACCGCAACCAGCTTGCGGACCGCGAGGCGCTACGCTCGAAGCTGGAGGAACTGCGCTCGGTCCGCACGGGCCAAGTGACGGCGGCCATCGGAGAGGGCTTTGCGGGCAAGGCTTTCACCAGCCTCGTCAGCCAGTTTTCGGAAGCCAACCCGCAGATCACGCTGGAAATTTTGACCGGCTCGACGCAGGAAATCCTCCGCATGATCGCGGACGACGAGGCGCATTTCGGCCTCGTCTTCTCCACCCCCAACGACATGAAGATTCACGTCCGCTCGGTGATCGCACAGCCGCTGATGGCGATCATGCTGCCGGACCATCCCTTCGCCTCGAAGTCCAGCGTGACCATTGCCGAACTGGGCCAGGTTCCGCTGTGCCTGCCGCCGGCGAACTTTCGCATCCGCCAGATCCTCAGCGCCGCCGAGGCGAATGCGAAGACCTATCTCCAGCCCGCGATAACCTCGAATTCGATCCACGTCATGCAGGACGCGGTGCGTTCCGGCATTGCTTTGGCGATCCTGCCGCAGATTTCGGTCTGGTCGGAACTGATGGAAGGCGCGATGGTCAGCGTGCCCATCGCCGACGACCAGATCGAGGAGACGACCACCAGCCTCGTCCTGCGCTCCGGCCGCCAGCTCGAAGGTGCGCCGCTGCGGCTGCTCAAGCGCATCGAGGCGCAACTGCGCCAGTGGAACCGCCCCTTCCAGCGCTGAGAGCGAGGGCCTGCCGAAAGGCGGGGTGTTCCCGAAAACGCAACGTATCTGGCGCCAGTTCGTCATTGAACGCAACGCATCGCCCGTTCACGCTGTCCGCTGCATTATCCGAGAGCCGAGCCATGACCGATCCCGACGACACCGAGACCCCGCCCGGCCTCAAGAAGGCCGACCTGCTGCTTTTGCTGCCGTTCGTATGGCAGCTGGGCTTCGCGCCCTGGGCTAACGATGTCGAGTGGCGCCCGCTGGGCCTGCCGTTCGGCATGGTCTGGCAGATGGCGGGGATCGTGTTCGCCACCGCCGTGCTGGCGCTGCGCTTCATGCTCGATCGCAAGCTGGAGGACGCGGCATGATCCTCGCCCTCATCCTGCTGATCGTCGGCGGCACTGTCGCCGGCTCCATGCTCTACGGCCGCCGCAAGCAGAAGCGCGCGCAGAACATGGAGGAATGGGCGCTGGGCGGCCGCAAGCTGGGCACGCTGGTGTTCTGGTTCCTCAACGCGGGCGAGATCTACACGACCTTTGCGGTGCTTGGCATTTCGGGTTTCGCCTGGGCTTACGGTGCGCCTGCCTATCTCGCGTTCTGCTCCGTCTCGCTTTCCGCAGCGATCGGTTACTGGCTGACCCCGCTGATCCATGCCTACGGGCGGAGGCACAGGCTTGTCACTCAGGCAGACTTTTTCGCTCACCGCTACAATTCGCGCTGGCTTGGGGTTTGCATAGCCGCCGCAGGGCTGATCGCGCTGGTGGTCTACGTGCAGATCCAGGTGACCGCGCTGACGCTGGTGGTGCGCCTTGCCGCACCCGGCGTCGGACAGGGCGCAGCCGCGCTGGTGGCCGTGGCGCTGATGCTGATGTTCGTGTTCCTTGCCGGCCTGCGCTCCGCCGCCTTTGCGGCGGGCGTGAAGGACATCCTGATGCTGGTGGTGGTGATCGCGCTGGCCTGGACCGTGGCGGGCGTCGTCGGTGAAACCTCCGTCCTCGACCTGTTCCGCACCGTGGGCGATCGCTTCCCCGAAGCGGTTCGCTTCCCCGGCCTCAAGCCCGAACTCGGTCTCGACGTGACGTGGCTGGTCACTTCGGCGCTCAACGTCGCGCTGGGGACATACGTGTTCCCTCATATGTTCCAGCTCTGCTATTCGGCCGACAGCGGGGACACGATCCGCCGCAACGCGGTGTTTCAGCCGATCTACTCGCTGTCCTATTTCTTCATCATCCTGCTTGGCTTCGCGGCGCTGCTTGCCGGCACGCAGGCCCCCGGCGGCGATCCCAACGCGCTGCTGCTGGCCTTCGTGGGTGAGCGGTATCCGGCCTGGATGCTCGGCGTGCTGGCAGGCACTGCCTCGCTGCTCGCGCTGGTGCCCGGCTCGGTGCTGCTGCTGACCTGCGGCGCGATCTTCGGGCGTAATATCGTGCGCCCGCTGATGCCCTCGATCGACGACAGGACCGAACTGCTGGCCTCGCGCCTGGCGATGGTCGTCTTCGCCGCCATCGCGCTTTATCTGACGCTGGGGGCGAGCGGTTCGCTGGTCGAGATCGGTCTGTCCGCCTATGCTGCCATCGGCATGCTGGCGCCGGGCGTCTATTGTGCCTTCCTGATGCGCCGCGTCAGCGCGGGGGCGGTGCTCGCAGGCTTGGTGACGGGCTATGCCGTGATGTGGGTGCCGGCGCTGTCGAACCTCGCTGCGGGCTGGTTCCCGCACTGGGAGGCGGGCCTCGTCGCGCTCCTTGCCAATGCGGCGGTCACGGTCGGGCTGTCCCTCGCCGTCCCGCGCAAGGCGCCGAGCCTGCAGCCCGCCTGACCCCCTTTTTCAAAGCTCCCAACGCGGCGCCGCGTCCGGTTCGTCCGGGCGCGGCGTTTGCGCATCTGTAAGGCGTTTTCGCTTCGTTGCATCCAGCGCAACGTATTCGCCCGATGCGCGCCATTGTTGCAAAGCACACCGGCTGCCATCGATCGAGGGCAAGGCGGGAAGCGGGCACAGACCACGCTGCCGCCGCAGGAAAACATAAGTTCAGGAACAAGGACGTTAGCATGGCAGCCAGCAAGCGGTCGCGGGTCAACTGGCAGGGGTATATACCCGCCATCACGACGCCGTTCATCGACGAGGACACTCTCGATGAAAAGGGCGTTGGCCTGCTTCTCGAATGGCTCGTCGATCAGGGCATGCACGGCCTCGTGCTGGCCGGCACCACCGGCGAGTGGACCAGCATGACCCGCGAGGAGCGCGCACGCCTCTTCACCGTTGCCGGTGAACAGATGGGCAAGCGCGTGCCGCTGATCGCGGGTTGCTCCAGCTTCACCGCGCGTGAGACGATCGCTTACGCCCAGCACGCCGGCCAGTGCGGCTTTGAGGGCGTGCTCATCACGCCGCCGCCTTACGTGCGCCCCGGGCCCGACGAGATCGTCGCCTTCTACGAAGAAGTCGGCGCGGCCATCGACCTGCCGATCTGCGTCTACAACTGGCCTCCGGGCACCGGCATCGATATGCCGCTGGAACTGCTGCGCCGTCTGGCGGAGATCGACGCCGTGGTTGCCATCAAGCAGTCGACCCCGCGCTTCACCCACTTCGCAGAGACCTTCTTCGCCCTGCGCGAACAGGTGCGCGTGTTCGGCTTCCCGATGGACGAACTGGGCCTGACCATGCTGCGCGTCCACGGCGGCGACGGCACGATGGGCGCGGGCGGCGTGCTGGGCCGCAACCAGACCGGCTTCTACGACAAGCTCTGGGCCGGTGATATCGAGGGCGCACGCGAATGCGGCCTAAAGGACCGCGTGCTGATGGAGGAATGGTACACGCCTGAACTCGTCGGCCGCTTCGGCTCGGGCCCGGCGATCCTCAAGGCCGCGCTCGACGCGATGGGCCTTCCGGGCGGCACCGTGCGCAAGCCTTTGCTGGGTGTCAGCGAGGCAGACCGCGAAAGCATTGCCGAGACCCTGCGAAAGCTCGATATGATGTGATGATGACGGGCGAGACTTCCAAATTCGACATCCTGATCGTCGGTGGCGGTCTCGTCGGCTGCGCTTCGGCCTGGCACCTTGCAAGGCTTGGCCTCAAGGTGCTGGTGGCCGAACGCGGGCATCTCAATTCCGGCGCTTCGGGGCAGAACGCCGGATCGCTGCACTTCCAGATAGAGCGCCGCTTCCTCGAACAGGGGGAAAAGGCTGCGGCCGACGGTGCGCGCATCGTCACGCTGAACCGCCTCGCGCTAGAGGAATGGCGCGGGATCGAGCATATGCTGGGCCGCCCGCTGGACGTCGCCATGCACGGCGGGTTGATGGTGGCAGAGACCGAAGCGCAGATGGCGCTGCTTGCCTTCAAGGTTGCGCGGGAAAACGAGCTGGGCCTCTCGACGCAGGTGCTGGACGGCGCGCAGCTGCGCGAGCGGGCGCCGTACCTCTCGCCGCATCTCGCGGGCGCGGCCTGGCTGGCGGACGAAGGCCATGCCAACCCGCGCATTCTTGTGGACGCCTTTGCCGAAGGCGCCGGAGAGCAGGGCGCGCGGATACGCACCGGCACCGCGCTGACCGGACTTTCGATGGCCCGCGATGGAACGTACAGCGCGGTATTGTCCGGCCCGGACGGCGAAATGCGGGTCAACACGCCGCGCGTATTGCTGGCATCGGGCCACTGGGTGCCCCGTCTTGCCGGGATGCTGGGGCTGAACGTGCCGCTTTATGCTGCGCCGCTGATGATGAGTGTGACTGACCGCACGGAGCCGGTGCTGCCTTACCTAATCCAGCACGTCGGCGCACGGCTCTCCATGAAGCAGACCGAGGATGGCAACCTGTTGATCGGCGGCGGCTGGCCTTCGCGCCTTGCCCGCCGCGCCGACGGCACGCCGGATCTTGACCGCCCCGCCGCGGTGGAGATGAAGAACCTGCGCGCCAACCTTGCGGTTGCGGCGCGGGTGATGCCGGGCCTCGCGCAGCGCTCGCTGCTGCGGACATGGACCGGGACGACTTGCATCTCGGCCGATCAACTGCCCATCGTCGGGGAAATTCCTGCCGCGCCGGGGCTGTTCGTGGCGGCGGGCGGCTCGCTGTTCACGCTCGGCCCGGTGCTGGCTCGGCTGCTCGCCCGCACTATTGCAGAAGGCAGCGCGCCGGAAGAACTGTCGATGTTCCTGCCCCGCCGTTTTGCGCATCTTGATGCCTTCGCGGTGCTGCCATGAGGCGCATCGAGCAAGGCGTGACTCGCCCCGAGCCGATCGCGGTCGAGATCGACGGCGCATCGGTTATGGCCCATCCCGGCGAGACGGTGGCCGTGGCAGTGCTGGCCTCGGCCTCGCGGCGTTTTCGCGATGACCGCTCGGGCGCGCCGAGGGGGATGTTCTGCAACATGGGCACTTGCTCCGAATGCACGGTCTGGGCCGCGCTCGGGACAAGCCCCTGGCGCCGGGTGCGCGGGTGCCTCGTGCTTGCGGAGCCGACGCTGCGCATCAGCACCCGCGACCCGGAATCCAGGCCATGACCGTGTTCGACATCGCCATCGTCGGCGGCGGTCCGGCCGGCCTCGCCGCTGCCGAGCGCACGCTGGCGGCGGGTCTTTCCACCTGCATCATCGACGAACAGCAGCGTCCGGGCGGCCAGATCCTGCGCCAGCCTCCCGCCGCGTTCTCGGTGCCGGGCTGGCTTACCGGCGCGCCCTATCGCAAGGGCCGCACCTTGCTGGCCAAGTTGAGCGACGATGCGAAGCTGCACTGGCTGGGCGGACAATCCGTGCTGGGCATCACCCCCGATCCCGCAGCCGGGGCCGGGTTTACCCTTGCCCTGTCCGGCACCATGGGCGGCGTCAGCGAAGTGCAGGCGAGGCGCGTGCTGGTGGCGGGGGGCTGCTATGACATGCCGGTGGCGCTGCCGGGCTGGACCTTGCCGGGCGTGATGAGCGCAGGCGCGGTTCAGACCCTGGTGAAAGCGCAGCAGGTCCTTCCCGGCCAGCGCATGGTGCTGTTCGGTACGCATCCGCTGATGATCGTGCTGGCCCAGCAGGTCATCGAGGCGGGCGGACAGGTTGAGGCGGTGTGTTTCGCCCAATCCTTCGCGCAGATGGCCAAAGCCGCGCTCGCCCATCTCCCGCGCGCCATAGCCACGCCCGCGCCGCTGATCGCCGCCGCTGGCGGAATGGCGGCGCTGCGCCTTGCCGGAGTGCAGGTTCGCTACGCCGCCCCGGTTCTGCGCTGCGAAGGCGACGGGCAAGGCGGTGTTGATCAGGTCGTCATCGCGGGGCCCAACGGCGAGGAAGCAATCGCCTGCGACCTTGCCGCCATGTGCTACGGCTTCCTTCCGCAGGCAGACCTCGTCCGTCAGGCGGGAGCTGGTGTCCGCTGGTCGAACCCCGCCGGAGGGTGGGAGGCAGTCCACGACGACGCGATGCGCTCCACCGTTCCCGGCCTTTACGTCGCGGGCGAAACGACGGGCGTTGCGGGCAGCGATGCCGCCATGGCCGAGGGCGCGATCGCGGGCCTCGCCATTGCGCAGGACGCAGGCGCTTTGAACAAGCGCGAAGCCGCTGCGGCGATGCGCGGTCCCCGGTCAGCCCGCAAGGCTATGCAGGGCTTCATAGACCTGCTTCGCGCCGTCGCCGATCCGCGCCCCTGGCTTCCCGCCGCGAGCGCCGAGACGCTGCTGTGCCGGTGCGAGGATATCCCGGCGGGCGCGGTCGACAAGGCCATCGCCGACGCCCTCTGCGTGGGACCAGCCTTCGGTGCCAGCGCGATCAAGCTGCGCTGCCGGGCGGGCATGGGGCTTTGTCAGGGCAGAAGCTGCGAACATGCCCTGATCCGCCGTATCGCGGCTGCGCGCGGCTGCGGTGAGGGCGAGGTGGAAGGCTTCCGCCCGCGTTTCCCGGCGCGCGCGCTCGCCATCACGGACTTGCTCGAAGACGCCGGATAGCCGGCAATTCGTTGCGCACAGCGCAACATCTTCGCATCGTCCACGCCATTGCCGCGGGCGGTGCGCGGCGTAGGCTGGCGGCAATTCCCAGCTCGGAGATGTGCATGACCGACGCCGCCCCAGATCGTCCCGTTTTCATCGAGGCCGACCATGTTTCGTGGACCGTCCAGGATGCCGATGCGGTCGCGAAATTCTACATCGAGGTTTTTGGCGCGGTCGAACTGTTCCGCATGGGGCCGCTCGATGCCGCTGACATTCCCGTTGGCGCGGACGGACGTGACTGGATGGCCAGCCACGTCAACGTCCCCGGCGCCTGCCTGACGCTAATCATGCTCAAGCTGACCGCCAACCTCAATTTCCAGCTCGTCCAGTACGACAAGCCCGCCGACCGCACCGCCACCCTGCCGCGCAACTGCGACTGGGGCGGTCATCACCTCGGCCTCAAGGTCGACGATGTGGAGAAGGCGGCGCGCTATCTCGCCGCGCATGGCTGCACGCCAATGGAGGTCATCGACATCACCGAAGGCCCGCTCGCCGGCAAGAAGAACCTCTATATCCAAGATCCTTGGGGCCATCAGCTCGAACTCGTCGACTGAACTGCACCAAACCCGGAGCCTGACATGACCAGCACCCGCATCAATCCCGAAACACTCTACCCCAGCGTCCAGTACGGCTTTTCCCATGCCACCCTCGACGAGGCGACCGGCACCGTCCACCTCTCGGGCCAGGTGGCCTGGGACAAGGACTACAAAGTGGTGGGCGCCGGCGACGTCGGCCTTCAGGCGCGCCAGGCGCTGGCCAACATCAAGGCCGTGCTGGATTCGCTCGGCATCGGGCCCGCGCAGGTGCTGCGCCTGCGCACTTTCATCGTGAACTATGATGTCTCGATGCTGGCCGCGATCGGCCCTGAACTGGGCGCGTTCTACGGCGAGGCGCTGCCGGCGGCGAACACCGTGGTCGGCGTCCAGTCGCTGGCGATGCCGGAGTTCCTGATCGAGATCGAGGCGATCGCTACTACCAGGGTCTGACCTCTCCCGGACTTCAACGAAAAAGGGCCCCGCCGCAAATCGCGGCGGGGCCCTTCTTACGTCATCTTCAGGCGTCCTGCTGTTCGCCCTGCCACTGCTCGAAAGTCGGGCGGGTCATCTGGAACAGGTCGGTCGTGCGCGCATACCAGCCCGCACCGTGGACGCGGGCAACGAGGTTCATCGCCAGCGTATCGACGTGGAGGCGCTCAGGGTCGATGAAAGCATCGTCGATGTGGAACCGCAGCACTTCGCCCAGTGCGATGGTGGTCTTGCCCGCCTCGATGCTGTGGTACAGGCGGCATTCCATCGCCACCGGAGCGCTGGCTATGCGCGGGGCGCCGATCACGCTGGACGGGAATGTCTGCAGACCGGCGGCAGTCAGTTCGTCGAAATCGGGCGGGCCGTCGATGCAGGTGAAATTCATCGCCGCGCTGTCCGTCTCGGAGACGAGGTTGACCACGAATTCGCCCGTTTCCAGGATATTCGCGGCGCTGTCCTTGTGAGTGCCGTCGGCGCGGCGCATCATGCCCAGCGCGACCAGCGGCGGCTCTGCGCCCATCATGTTGAAGAAGCTGTAGGGGGCCGCATTGCGCAGCCCCTCACCGGAGATCGTCGTCACCCACGCGATCGGGCGCGGGGTGATGGACGAACCCATCAGCTTGTAACGATCGGGAGTCGCAACCTTGGAAAAGTCGAATTCCACTTACTATTCACTCCCCGCCGGTACGCGTCACCGCACGGCGCGGTGCGACATTGACCGAAAGCTCGAACACGTCGGCCCGCGCATAGTGCCCGACGACATCGAAATCGTACTTGCCGCGTACCACCTGCGCCGGGTCGATATCGGCATAGAGGATCGTTTCGCCTGAATAATCGGGGCCGGCGAGTACCTGGCCAAGCGGATCGATGATCATCGATCCGCCGCGCAGCAGTACGGTCTCCGGATCGTCGCCCAGCGCGCAGTCGAAATCGGCCGGATAGGCGCCGCGGGTCACGTGCTGGCACGACGAGAGCACAAAGCAGCGGCCTTCCAGCGCGACGTGCTGCATGGTGGAGGCCCAGCCGTCGCGGTCGTCGGCAGTCGGGGCGCAGTAGAGGGTGATGCCCTGGTCGTACATCGCCATGCGCATCATCGGCATGTAGTTTTCCCAGCAGATCACCGCGCCGATCCGCCCCATCGGCGTGTCGATGACGGGCAGGGTGGAGCCATCGCCGAAGCCCCAGATCAGGCGTTCCGCGCCGGTGGGCATCAGCTTGCGGTGCTTGGCGATGAGGCCCTTGTTGCCGTCGAAGAACAGCGCCGTGCAGTAGACGGTGCCGCCGTCCCGCTCGATCACGCCGATGACGAGGAACGCGCCGGTTTCGGCGGTGGCCTGCGCCAGCAGTTCCACTTCGGGGCCGTCAAGGTCGATGGCGGCTTCGTGGTAGACGCGGAAGTCCTCGCGGCCCTGCGGCTTCCTCATGCCTACGGGTGTGCCGAAAGATGCGCCCTTGGGATAGCCGCCCAGGAATGCCTCGGGAAACACCAGCAGGCTGGCGCCGCCGGCCGCCGCCTTGCGGACGAGACCCGCCGCCTTTTGCGCAGCGGCCAGAGAATCGGCGGGGATCGAAGCGGCCTGAATGACCGCAGCCTTGAACGGGGCGGGCGAAATCTGGGGCACGGGGTTCTGGGACATGGGGCGCTCCTTAACCGGGAAACCGCAGGGAATCTGCGCGCTAAACTTAGTGATAATAGTTGCATTTGACAGTTTATTCAAATTATTTTAGGTCCGTAATATCTCGACACGGAGGCAAGCCATGGCGACTGAGAGTTTCGACCAGTACCGCGAGGAAATGATCGGCCGCGCGAACGTGGAGGATACTCCCGAACTCGTTGCGTATTATCAGCGGCTCAAGCAGCTGGGCACCGGAGCGCTGTGGACCGTGGCGAACAAGATCGAGCCGTGGGAGCCCATTTCCACCTCGGTCCCGTACCTGTGGCGCTACAACGATCTGCGCAATGATGTGATGAAAGCGCTTGATCTGGTGACCCCGGAAAAGGCTGGCCGCCGCGTCGTCTACCTCGAAAATCCGGGCCGGGCCGACGTTGTCGCGGCCGTGGGCTGGCTCTATTCCGGGCTGCAGGTGATGGGGCCGGGCGAAGTCGCCTCCAGCCACCGCCACTCGGCCTCGGCGCTGCGCTTCATCATGGAGGGGCAGGGCGCCTTCACCAATGTCGATGGCCACAAGATGACCCTGGGCGCCAATGACTTCGTGCTGACGCCAAACGGCACCTGGCACGAGCATGGCGTGTCCGAGGACGGTACGCCCTGCATCTGGCAGGACGGTCTCGACATCCCGCTGATGAACGCACTGGAGGCGAATTTCTACGAGGTTCACCCCGACCTTCAGCAGGCCGTCTCTTACGCAGTCGACGATTCCACCGCGACCTGGGCCGGAACCGGCCTGCGTCCGGCGGGCATGGCCTGGTCCAAGCCCTATTCCCCGCTGTTCAAGTATGAATGGGCGCCCACTTACGAGGCGCTGAGCAAGTATGCCCGAGTCACCGACGGATCGCCCTTCGACGGTGTGATGATGGAATACGTCAACCCGCATACCGGCGGGCCGGTCATGCAGACGATCGGCGCGTCGATGCAGCTGCTGCGTCCCGGAGAGCGTACCAGGGCGCACCGCCAGACCGGCAGTTTCGTCTACCAGTGCGCCAAGGGGAAGGGCTGGTCGATCATCAACGGCCAGCGCTTCGACTGGCAGGAACGCGACATTTTCGTGGTTCCCGCCTGGATGTACCACGAACACGCCAATGCCTCGGACAGCGAGGATGCGTGCCTGTTCACGTTCAACGACCTTCCGGTGATGCGCGCGCTGGGCCTCTACCGCGAGGAAGCGTTCGGCGAAAACGGCGGCCACCAGCCGGTACTGTCTTAAGCCCACCTTAGACCGACCTTAACGTCACCTAGACTTACCTAAAAAGGGATCACCCATGCGTCTCGTAACCTACCGTGCCAATGTCGAAGCCGAAGGTCGCCTTGGCGCGATCGTCTCCGGTCACGGCGGCGAATATGTCCTCGACCTCGAACTGTTCGGTGAGGAGATGGGCGTTCCCTTCCCCGCCACGATGCTTGAATTCATCGACCTTGGCCCGCAGGGGGTCGCCATCGCGACGGCGCTGATCTCGGACGCCGATGGCCTGTTCCCGCTGGGCACCGCGATCCCCTTCGCCAATGTCACGCTGCTCGCGCCGATCCCGCGCCCGCGCAAGAACATCTTCGGCATCGGCCTCAACTACACCGAGCACGTCGCCGAGAGCGCCAAGTCGCTCGACACCTCTGCCGAACTGCCGCGCCAGCCGGTGATCTTCTCCAAGCCGCCGACCAGCGTGATCGCGCCCGGTGAGCCGATCCGCCACAACGCCGAGATCACCCAGCAGCTCGACTGGGAAGTCGAACTCGCCGCGATCATCGGCACCAAGGCCAAGGGCGTCGCCCGCGAGGATGCGCTGGCCTATGTATTCGGCTATACCGTC